>VGPT01000072.1 GCA_016882485.1 Cyanobacteria bacterium M_surface_10_m1_298 | reverse complement strand
CCACCAGCAAAGACTGATAAGTTCTCGCCACGGCCCCCCGCGGGGCAACCAGGGGAATTAGCTCAGCTGGTAGAGCGCTGCGATCGCACCGCAGAGGTCAGGGGTTCGAGTCCCCTATTCTCCATCCTGACCTACTTGAAGCCCAGATAACAACTGGGATCCCAAGTATCTCAAGCGCCCCTGGGCCCTGATTTGGGTGCAGACTTGGGTGCAGCTTGGGTGCAACCGTTGATTCTCCACACGCCCTCAGGAGCGGCGTCAGCGGATGAGCGGCTGCCATACGTAGTGCTGCGCGGGACGGTGCCCTACTACAAGCGCCGCATCCCCCCGGAGCTGCGCCCGGTAGTGGAGGCGAGCACCTTCACCGTGCGCCTGCAGGGGCCGATCCACTCCTCGGGCCGCCCAGGGCGCTTGAGCCCGACCTTCCTGGCCTCGTACAGCAGGGCCCACCAGCAGGCCGAGCAACGCCTGGCAGGCGCCCGCCACCAGCTCAGGGAGCTGAGCGCCATTGAGCAACTCGGCGTTGCCGGCGCCTGGGCCAAGCGCGCTGGCCCCCAGGCTTCATCTCTGATCCTGAACATGGAGGCCGCGGCCATCTTCCGGGCGGCCGATGCGCTGGGGCTGATCCTCACCGTACCGATTGCGGAGGACTGGTCCGCCGCGGCCGCAGGCTCCCACCCCGAACTCGGGAGCGTGGTGCAGGAGTTAGCCCGTGAGCTGCACTTCCTCGACCACCCCGGCTACGCCCCGATTCCCTATGGCGACCTGGTCTGGGGGGAGAAGATCGCCAACCCGACCGTCTACCTGCGCTATCTGGAAGCCTGCGTGCGGCAGGCAGCAGCAGGGCTAAGCCAATGGCTTGAGCGCGCCCACGAACAACTGGAAACGCTTGGGCTGAGCGTTTCACCAGAACAGCGGCAGCAGGTGGCCTACAGGCTGGCCAACACGGCCGCGGCCCTCGGCCACCAGGAACAGCAGATTCAGGCCGGCCGGCACGTTGCCCCGCTGGTGTTTCCTGATCCACCGCAGGGAGCCACTACCTCTTTGCGCTTCGCGGACGCAGTGCAGCGATGGCAGGAGCTGCGCGACCCCGCCCCGAAAACGCAGCTGGATGCCCAGCGCAGGATCGAAGAGCTCCAGGCGCACGTCGGGCACGACCGACTGGACCAGCTCACCCCGGAGCAGGTGACCGACTGGAGGGCCGCGCTGATTGCTGGCTGCAGCACGTCCACCGTTCGACGCAAGCTCGCCTTGGTGCGCGCGGTGCTCCAGGCCGCGGTGGCTGACGGGATGCCGGTGGACCAGCAGGCCCTCGAGCGGTTGAGCGCCAAGGGACTGCGCGAATCCGGTGGCACCCGCCAGCAGCGCCGGCCGTTCACCCGGGAGGAGGCGGCACTGCTCTGGAAGCTGAGCCGCCATCAGAGCGGGCCGCGGCCGTTTGATCGCTGGGCGTTCCCGCTGGGACTGAGCCTGGGCTGCCGCCTCGAGGAGCTGGCGGGTCTACGCCCCTGTGACGTCTGTGAAATCGACGGCGTTTGGGTTGTGGTTATCCAACCCACGGAAGACCGGCGCCTGAAGACAGACAGCAGCGCAAGACGCATCCCCCTGCCGGAAGCGCTCGTTAGGGAAGGATTCATCACCTGGGCACAACAGCAGAACGGCGACTTTCTCTTCCCTGAGCCACCTCCACCTGCTGCAGATCCTCGGCGCAGCCATTACGCCTCTGTACGCCTGGCGAAACTGATTCGCAAGCAAGCGAACATCAAAGACCCGACTGCGGTATTTCACAGCTGCCGGCACTTCGTGGCCCAATCGCTGGTGGACATCGGCACCGAGCAGCGGGTGATCGAGCAGCTGATGGGGCACAGCTCGCGCAGCATGACCGCCCGATACAGCCGTGGAGGTATCCCTTTGCAGCAACTTGCTGCAGCAATGGAAGCCCGGGAGTGGGGCTGGCTGCCGACCTGACTAGGGGAAAGCGGTCATGCCTGGCACAGGTTTCTCCTTCCGCTGGCACGTCCAATCCAGCCCAGATAAACTGGCCTCATTGAGCTTGGTCAGGGTGCAGCACCACCTGGCAAACAGGATCGGTGTCCCTGCTCACCGCCGCCTTTCTGTGATGGCAGCGGGCCAATCGTCCATCGAGACGTGAGGTAGTCCGGCGAAAAATCCTGGGCCGGGTGCAACAGCAGGACAAAGAAATTCTCGTTCAAAACAATGACGCCCACGCTCAAAGGCTCGGTGCAAATCGGCCTGCGGCTTGATGTCGCAACTGCACAACTACTGCAGTCAGCTGCAGCGGCCGAAGGCATCCCTCGCCTGGCCACTTATCTACGCCTCGCTGTTCGCAACCACGTCCGCCAAAGCGATCGACTAACGCCTGAGATGCAGCAGGAGCTTGCTGAACGGATTGGCGGGCCGAATCTGATCGAGCCAGCGCAATAAAACAGCCAGCCCTTACAGACGTTCAGCAACCAGAGATCAATGACCCCTCGTTACAGCGAAGGGGGCCAAGAGGAGCTCACCCTCCAGGCCCCCACAGCCGTTCAGCACTTCTCAATTTTCGCAGCCGATGGCCGCGTTGGTGAGTCCGGGGACGAGAAGAAGGAGGCGCGCCCGCATGACTGACCTCCCTATCGACACCGGGCTGCGCGCCGAGCTGCAGGCATCAGCGCTCACGGATGATCAGATCGACCGCCTGCACTACCGCAGCGTCACGGCCGAGCAGGCCAGAGCTCTGACAGGGCACGCCAATGACGGCTGGGTGGCGCCGTGCATGGGGGGCAACGGGAAGCCCTACCTCACCAGCAAGGGGGCGCCGTTCTATCGGCTTAAGCCCAAGGTTTCGCCGATTAAAGACGGCAAGCCCACGCGCTACCTGTCTCCCGCCGGCGAGGGGTGTCGCCCCTACTTCTCGGTGTTGTGGCCCAACTGGGCCAGAACCCTGAAGGGTCAGGATCGTGATCTGGCAGAAGGAGAAAAGAAGGCCGACTGCGGCTGCGCCCACGGCTTCCCCACCATCGGCCTGTCCGGTGTGGATGGCTGGCGCGATCAGCGCAGTGGCAAATCGGCCGTACTGCCAGAGCTGCTCACCCCGGGCTGGCTGAAGGGCACTGTTCGCATCGCCTGGGACAGCGACATCGTGCATAAGCTCAGCGTGCTGGCCTCCAGCTACGACCTGGCGGAAGCCATCGCCCTCGCCGGGGGCACCCCGCGGATCACCCTGCTGCCCCCGGAACTGGACGGCAGCAAGAACGGCGTGGATGACTTCATCGCCCGCCACGGCGCCTTCGCCTATGGCCTGCTCAGGGATTACGCCCGGCCGGCCGGAGACGTCATCTACGAAGGCGGCGAACCCATCGGACTGAAGTGGACATGGACCCCCGAACCCAAGGGCGATGAGGCCACCCACTCCAAGGCGCTGATCGCTTGGTCTGTCCTGAAGGATGAGGTGCAGCTGCTACCCCTCGGCGCTTACCGCTGGACCGGCACCCACTGGCAGCGACAAGAGAAGGACAGACCTCTGGAGTACGTGGCACGGCTGCTGCACACCTGGATGGATCAGATCCGGTGGAAGAAGCGCACCGGCGCCGCCTTCTCCAGCGTGCTCTCCGAACTGAAGAGCCGACTCGAGTCCTCGGAGGGCGTGGTCTGGGATGCGCCGCACCTGATGGCCTTCAGCAACGGCACCCTGAACACCCGCACCAACACCTTCACCCCAGGGCACCGGCGCTGCGATCGGCTCACCCGCTGCCTGCCCTACCCCTACGACCCCAGCGCCACCTGCCCCAACTGGCTGGCCTTCCTGGAGGAAGCCTCCGGTGCAGATCAGCACCTAATTGCCACGCTGCAGGCCGGGATGCGGTGGACGATCGAGCCCAAAAAGGACCACGACTACGAAACCGACTACCAGATGGATCTGATCGGGAACAAAGGCCGCGGCAAAGGTGTGGTGCTCGCCGGCGTTGTTGCCCTGTGCGGCGGCAGCAAGAACATCGCCACCATCAAATCCAGTTCATTCGGTGACCCAAATGCACGGCTCAGGATGCTGAACAAGGCGGCATCTATCGACTTTGATGCCAGCGGATTCATCAAAGATTCCGGCATGTTGAACAGCATCGTTTCCAATGAACCCGTCGAAGTCAAAGCCCTGTACCAGAACCTCACCCAGGCCCGACTGAACACTGTGATCTGGCGTGCCATGAACGACAGACCAGGACAGGCTTCTGCCGGCTCTGAGGGCTCAGACCGGCGCAACATCGTCATCCCCTTCGACATTGCCCCGGAACGGAAAGATCCCGAGTTGAAAGCCAAGGTCAAAGCGGAGGCCGCAGGCATCTTCCAGTGGGTCTGGCGGATGACGATGAAGGAAGCCTCCTACGCACTACATCACGCCGGTGACTCCGGCCGAATCCTCAATGCTCAGGTGGACGCCGCCCTCAGTCGCAACCCCGTGCTGCGCTTCCTGCATGAGACATTCCTCTACCAGGGCTGCGATGAAGTCGAAGCTGCAGCGCTGTTTAAGACCTTCACGGAATGGTTGAAGGAGGGAAGAGAAGACGGCCTGCCACACGGGCGAGAGCTTACTAACACCAAGTTCGGCAGGGAGATGAAGAAGCTCGTCAGCACAGGCCTGCAGCGCCGGCCCCTGGTGGACCGTCATGGCGCCTTCTTCGAGAAGTTCCGCACCACTGGCCTGAATCGCGGACGCAGTGCCTACCGGATCCCGGAAATCGGCAGCTGGCCCATTGGCGCCTTCCTGACCGGACGCAGCCCTGAGGAGCCTGCTGACCCGGCAGAGCCTGCTGGAGACGACAACCCTTCACGAAAAGGCCAAGCCATCCCCAACCTTCCCGCCCAAGATCCCAGGCCAACGCTCAATGGTGAAGGGTTCGAACCCTTTGAAGAGTCAAAGGAGAAAAGTTTTAGAGGGACCCCAGAGAAGAACCCTTCCCCTGTCCCTCTCTCTCTGGAGGTTGTTGGGCAAAAAACTGCTCGAATCCTTCACGCGCTCGAAACCTCCTCCATCGCAAACGATCTCGGGAGCGAAGAGTCGGGAGGGGCTGAAGGGTGTGCTTCAGCGCCATCCGACGCAGCCACCGCCTCCCCCACTCCTGAACCGTTTGCCTCTCCAACCTTGACCAGTCCTGCCCAGCTGGTTGCCAACGCCGCCCGCAGCAACCTCACCACCTTCCAGCCCGGTGATCGCGTTTACATCGCCCACCAGCGACTGGCGCCCGGTCGCCTCCTCCTGGCGGTGGTGACCAGGGTCATCAATGCCCAAGTCCACTTCGAGCCGCCCCTCGAAGGACTGCTGAACGCTACCGAAGCCCCCGACGCCGGCGCCTGGATCCCACCGCACCCCATCACCTCCATCAGCGCCGCCAACTGCTTCCACGAGCTGGGCACTATGACCGGGGTCCGCATCGAGAACGTCGAGTGCGATGGCGAAACCTGGAGTCGACTGATTTGGCAGCACCCCGATGGCTCAACCACCACACGGGAGATCCCGCCTGCACGTGGTCGCTTCCAACCGCTCGACGGAGACGAGCTCGAGGCGTTCCTGGCGGAGGCGTTGGCATGACGCAGCTGCATCAGTCGTGTCGCTGCCAAGGCCTCGCCGCCGTTGAAGTTTCGCCACCTGCTGGTGTTCTCCACCAGCGGAGATGGGCGGGGTGGGTGCGCCTTGACCTTCATAGGCGTCGCAGGCGCCCATCCCCCACCAGGCTCTCCAGTAGGGGGAGAAATGGCTGAGCAGCTCAGCGATGGGATGGGTCGCCCTTTTGCGATGGTGCCCCTCGACCCCGACGGCCCCTTGCTCACGGCGCTCCGGGATGGTGAGTTGCATCCCCGCGATCTGGCAGTGCTCTGGGCGCTGGTGGCGAGGCTGGACTGGCGCAGTGGCAGGGCGTGGACGACCGCCAGCGATTTGGCGGCTGCACTTGGCCACAAGAGCCCTGCCCATGCCAGGGGCGCCCTGCGCCGTCTGAAGCGGTTGGGATTCGTGGCGACCGGAGCGGATCGGCGAGACCCGAGCCAGAGATTCCTTTGTGTGAATCCTCTGGTGGCCGCCACCGGCGGCAGGCACCGGCGCCACCGGCTTTACCGCCAGTTTGAGGACGCCATCACCTGAGCGCCCTGGCGCAGCTCAGTCGTTCACGCGGTTGCCCTGCAGAAGCGCTGCCCTTGCCTCCTGCCGGCGCTGCAGCACCTGCGCCTTTGTGCAGGGCCAGCACAGGAGCTCTTCGGCGCGGGCGAACTGCACGGAAACCCCGCAGCAGTCGCATCGGCAAAGAGCCTCAACGGCACGCTTGGCCGCAGTAACCCTCGCTTGCTGGGTCTTGAGCGCGTTCTTCTCCGCCTGGAGAATGGCCTCCGCCTGCCTCAGCTGGAGCTCTCGCTCAGATGGCGGTTTCCGTGGCATGGCGGGGCCCTGGGGCTGATGCCACGCTGCCGAGCACCTCACCCCCAGTCGAGCCCCAGAAGCCGCTCTGCGTGATGCTTCTGTTTCTGCTGCTGCCGCCAAAGCTCGGCGGCATCAAAGCCTCTGATGGAGCCCCGCAGACAGGCCTGAACAAGCTCTGCCATGTCCATCGGCTCCGGTTCAGCGCTGAGCCAGGGCTCCAACGCCCCGTAGCCCTGCTCCACCAGCAGCGCTGCCCTGGCCGCGGCTTCAGGGTCGTAGCCGTGCTGCAGGCCTGGGTACGGCAGCGAGTTGGTTGCCTGGAGTGGTTCGCTGAGACCCCTGCCCGTACTGGGACGGCATGGCTCCATGGCTGCCCAGTGGCTGCAGACGTTTGTGGCGGTGTACGGAACGCGGCTACAGGAGCTGGGCTGTTGGACGAGCGCTGATGCAGCCGAAGCTCACGCTGAAC
>VGPT01000071.1 GCA_016882485.1 Cyanobacteria bacterium M_surface_10_m1_298 | reverse complement strand
GGGGATCATCAGAACGCCGAACCAACCCACATAGAGGCGGTTGTCGGTGCTGGTGACCCACTCGCAGAACTGGTTCCACGCAGAAGCGCCTTGGCGCTGCTGGATTGTGGTGGTCATGAGTACGGGATGAGCCGCTGGCCCGAAGGCACGGGGCAATTAGGTAATGCGTCCCAATCGGGTCGCCCGCGCAATGTAAAGGAAGTTTGCGCGTTTTGTAAAGCGCTTCCACTCCGGGCGTTCCGAAGCGCATCGGCTGCCCCTGCTCCGCTGGCCAAGCCTCCTGAGCCCTGCTAGGAGTCGCCCATCAGCGATCCCAGGCCATGCGCCGCACCACGCTCCTCTTGGCTGCCCTGCTGTTGGCCGGTTGCCAGGGAGGTCAACGCGGCAGCGGCGACGAGCAGATCAAGCGACTGGAACTAAGGGTTCAACAGCTCGAGGAACGCCAAGCCAAACAGGCTGGATCCGATGCTCGCGACTCCTCCGGGAAAGCGCCTGCGGGTCCTGTGAAGTCGCTGACCTTCCGCATGGGCACAGCCGATGACAGGCTCCGCATCTACTGGGCTGATGGCAGCACAAGCGATCTGCCCTGCACCAAAGAGCAAGGCACCTGGGCCTGCGGTTAAGGGGCCATCAAGCTCTGGAGCGCCTCGAGCCAATGCGATTCCACTGGCCAGCGCTCACGCCGGCAAAGACTGAAGGCGATGCCCTTCTCGCCATAGGCCGCCTCATTAATGAACACAGGCCACTGGGCCTCGGCTTCCAGGTCCAGGGCGGGGCTTGATGCACCACTGAGCTCCGAGGCGGGCTCCCAGAAGAGCGGCTGTCCAGGCTGCAGGGGCCGCCAATCGCGGTTTTGCAGCTGGGGGTGAACACAGGCCAGCGGTTCTCCATCGAGATCACGGGGCAAATCGACGCTGCCGCGATGCCGGTGAACCAGAAGACCTGATGGCAGATGTAGACGCCCCTCAGTCGCTTCCGCCAGCGTGAGCAGCGTGGCCTCGAGGGCCAACTGGGTCTGGCGACAGATGCGCGCACTCAATAAACCCTGTGCCACCGGACCAACTTCGATCACCAATCCGCAGGGCCAGCGCTCCACCAGAAAGCCCGTCTGAGCAGCATCCGCCTCATGCAGATAGATCGGTAGCCCCAGGCGAGCCTGCACGCCTGCCGCCAAGGCCAAATCCGCAGGCCGCCGTCCGTAGACCACCAGGGAGTTACCCATGCCACTGGTGGTGCTGTGCAGATCGATGGCCACCCGGCAGGGCTCCTGTCCACTCGCCCCGTAACGCTGAAGCAGGTCACGGGCCCGGCGCATCTCCACCTGCTGCAGGGCAGCATCCGCCAGCAGATCTGGCGCAAAACATCGGTTGAGATCCCGATCGAGGTAGCGGCGGTTGGCCGCAAACGCCTCGGGGTTGCCGATCTCCAGCTGCACGGGCATGCCAGCCGTGGCCAGCAGCGAAGGCCGATGCTTCCACTGCTCCATCAGCCAAGGGGCATTGCGTTCGTTGCCGTGGGTCCCAGCCACCACCAACACCTGCGTCTTGGCCATCCCCTGTTCTGCCGCGTCCGCTTGCGCCAGCCTGGCAGGAGTTGCCGGAAGACGCCCATGGCGATCCCCCCTGCCGTGGTGTCGGCCGCCCGTCAGGGCTGGCGCTGGCAATGGCTCCAGCTGATGGGAGGCCTGGGGCCCGCGGATGCCAGCGGTAACTACACCCGCCCCAAGGGGGCCTTCCCCCACAAACCAGCGCTGCCGCCATCGGCCGAGCAGGCCCATGGCCATGTGCTGATCGTGGGGCGCAGTTGCCCCTGGGCCCATCGCGCCTGGTTGGTGTGGCAGCTGCGGCAGCTCCAAGGCAGCATCGACCTGCTGGTGGTGGAACCGGATCCAGAGGCAGGCCGCTGGCGTTTTCAGGAGCCCTTCCTCGGCTGCAACACCCTGCAGGAGCTCTACCGGCATGCCGGCGCCCCCGCCGATCAGCGGGCCACCGTGCCGGTGTTGGTAAACCGCCACTCGGGAGCCGTTGTGGTGGGGGAGAGCGCCCGCTTGATGGAGCTGCTGAACGACTGGCCCGCTCCAGCCGGCAGCCCCAACCTTGAGCCCGAGCCTCTGCGCGAGCGGATCAACCAGTGGAGGCAACAGTTCCAGGACGCCGTCAACGATGGGGTCTATCGCTGCGGATTTGCCCGCAATCAGGCGGCCTACGACCGCGCTGAAGCCCAGCTGTTCGAAACCCTCGCGGCCGCCGAAGCCAGCCTGGTGCGCCCTGGAGCTGGGCCCTGGCTGTGCGGGGAGGCGCTCACCCTGGCGGATGTGCAGCTGTTCCCCACCCTGATCCGCTTGGAGCTGGTCTATGGCCCGTTATTTGGAGTGAGCCGGCAGCCCCTCTGGCAGTTTCCGGCTCTCTGGAGCTGGCGGCAGCGCTTCTTCGCCCTGCCCGGCGTCGCCAGCACCTGCTGCGATCAGGCTTGGAGAACGGATTACTTCGGAGCGTTGTTCCCTCTGCACCCCTCAGGGATCGTGCCCGCCGGACCAGCCCTGGCCACACTGGTTCAAGGACAGGTGCAGCCATGAGCAGCTCAAGCGATCCGGTGTTTGAGGGCGTCTACGGCCCCTACGCCGTCACCGACTCAGACCGGGGCGAGGTGCTGGGCTATCGGCTTGCTTTGTTCGCCGCGGCCGTGGCCCAGGCGGCACTGTTCGTGCAGTGGCAGCAGCGTGGTGGCGGCTGGATCTGGCCGTGGCTGATCCCCTTGCTCGCTGGCGTGGGGCTGGCCTTGCGCTGGATTCACATCTATTTGCGGCCGCTGCACCGGGCCCTGCAACTGCTTTGGCTTGTGGGCTGCCTGGGCTTTGCCCTGCTGCTGCTGAAGGCCGGCCCCAGCGGGATGGCGGAGGCCGTGGCCAGCGATGGCCGCTGGATCTGGGCGATCGGGCCGTTCTTTGCTGCCCTGGCCGGAATCGGATTCAAGGAGTTTTTCTGCTTCCGCAGGCCGGAAGCGATCGGGGTGACCCTGCTGCTGCCGATCGCCCTGTTGGGGCACCTGAGCGGGCTGCTGCCGGAGGGGATCAGCGCCGCCCTGCTCGGCCTGGAATCGGCCCTGCTGCTGGTGCTAACCCTGCGCAAGTTCCCGATGGAGGCCGCGGCCGATGTGGGCGATAAGAGCGTGTTTGCTTATCTGGAGGCACAGCGGCACGCCCCCAATCCGTGAGCCTGATCAGCCTGGTGGAGGTCCGAAAGGACTTCGGCATTCGCACCCTGTTTGACGGACTCACCCTCCACATCGGCGAGCGGGAACGACTGGGTTTGATCGGTCCCAACGGAGCCGGCAAATCGACCCTGATGCGCGTGCTGGCAGGCCTTGAGCCCACTGGATCCGGGGAGAGACGAGTCCTGCCACAGGCCCGCATCGTTCTGGTGAGCCAGGACCCGGAGATGGATCCGGAACGAACCGTGCTGGAGCAGGTGTTCGCCGACAGCGGCGAAAAAATGCAGCTGCTGCGGCGCTACACGGAACTCACCGATGACCTGGCCCAGGCGCATGCCCAGGGGAGCGACGACAGCCAGCTGCTGGCGGAGCTGGGGCAGCTGAATGCCCGCATGGATCAAAGCCAGGCCTGGGCTCTGGAGCAGCAGATCCGGGAAGTGCTGCAGCGCCTGGGAATCTCCGACACCCACAGGCGGGTGGGAGATCTCTCCGGGGGCTACCGCAAACGGCTGGCCCTGGCAGCGGCCCTGGTGGCGGAGCCGGATGTGCTGCTGCTGGATGAGCCCACCAACCATCTCGATGCGAACTGCATCCAGTGGCTGCAGGGCTACCTGCAGCGCTTCAAAGGTGCTCTGGTGCTGATCACCCACGACCGCTATGTGCTCGATCAGGTCACCGATCGGATCGTGGAGGTCGACCGGGGCGAAGCCCGCAGCTACAGCGGCAACTACGCCTATTACCTCGCCCGCAAGGCCGAGGAAGATGCCGCCGCCGCCGCCACGGAAGCGAAGTTCAAAGGGGTCCTGCGGCGCGAGCTGGAGTGGCTGAAACGGGGGCCGAAGGCCCGCAGCACCAAGCAGAAGGCCCGCATCCAGCGGATCGAGGCGATGCAGGAGGCTCCAAAACGCCAAACCAAGGGGGAGCTTTCCCTGAGCAGCAACCAACGGCGCCTGGGGAAGCGGGCGATCGAAGCGGAGCAGCTCGCCGTTTGGGCCACCGACCAGGCACAGCAGATGGGTGCCGATCCCCTGCTGCACGACTTCAGCTACGACTTCAGCCCTGAGGATCGGATCGGGATCATCGGGCCGAATGGCTCAGGCAAATCGACCCTCCTGGATCTGATCGCCGGACGGCGAACTCCGCACGGGGGCCGCTTGGAACTGGGCAGCACCGTGAAGCTCGCCTACTTCGATCAGCACAGCCACAACGTGCTCGACAGCCTCGATGCGGCAGGCCGGGAGCGGAAGGTGATCGACATTGTCAAAGAGGCCGCCAGCAGCGTGGAACTCGATGGCTCCACCCTGAGCGCCTCCCAGCTGTTGGAGCGCTTCCTGTTCCCGCCCGCTCAGCAACATCAACCCGTGAGCAAGCTCTCTGGAGGGGAGCGGCGGCGCCTTCATCTCTGCCGGCTGTTGATCGAAGCACCGAACGTGCTCCTGCTCGATGAGCCCACCAACGACCTCGACGTGCACACCCTCACCGTGCTGGAGGACTTCCTCGAAGACTTCCGCGGCTGCGTGGTGGTGGTCTCCCACGACCGCTACTTCCTCGACCGCACGGTGGATCGTCTATTCAGCTTCGAGAACAGCCAGCTGAAGCGATTTGAAGGCAACTACAGCGCCTATCTGGAACGCCAGTCGGAACGAAGCAACGCCGTGCCTCCAACCGCCGAGCCCGCCGCCGCCTCAGCCCCCAAGGTGCCCGGCAAGGGCGCGGCCCCAACGAAGCTGCGCCGCCGCAGCTTCAAAGAGAACCGTGAACTCAGCGATCTCGACGCAAATCTGCCGATCTGGGAGGGGCGCCGCGAGGAGCTGGAAGCGCTGCTGGCCCAGGGCGGTAGCGACTACGCCGCCCTCGAAGCCGTGAGCGCGGAGCTCTCCGCCTTGCTGGAGCGGATCGAACGGGGTGAAGAACGCTGGCTGGAGCTCAGTGAGATGCCGGGCTAGGGGCACTGCTGCGGCGCCTGCGCTTGAGATGGGGCATCTCACTGCCGGCATGGGTAGCCAGCTCGCACTGGGGAGCCGCGGCATGCTGCCCCGCCCAGGGCTGCTGGCGGCAACGACCGCCACGGCTGTCCTCATCCTTGATCGCGGTGGGTTTGTAGTCATCCAAGCTGCGCTGGAGGGCCATCTCATCGCCCATGTGCCGCAGATACAGATCGAGACTCCAGGTCACCTGGTTGTGCTCGAACGCCTCACAGGCGGCCTGGAGAGAACTGAAGCGCTGACTGACCATGCCCGTCGGAGAGCACTGCTTCCACTCCAGGGTGTCTTCAAAGCTCAGACCGGAGCGCCACTGCCTCTGTTCGGAGAGATAGCAGTGATGGTCGGGTCCATTGATCCAGAACAGACGACCCGCGTCATCCATGAAGTGGCGATCACGGCGGTGCCGAATCCTTGCCATGGCGATCTGCAGCTCTGCCCTCTGCTAGCAACAGCCGGCGCATCCGGCAGGTGCCGAAATGCGAAGCCCACAACATTCGACGGCAGGTGGCCCTGAGCCCCTTATGGTGTCCCCGACGTGAGCGACCCGAGCACCTCCGGTCCCTTCTATGAACACGATCGACGAGCACATCGCGAAGGACAAGTCCGAGATCGAAGCGGCCAAGGCGGCCGGCGATCAAGGCAAGGTTCGCCACCTGGAAGAGGAAGTGAAGGGCCTCGAGGAGTACAAGGCCCATCACCCCGAAGACAAGCACGATCCCACCCCGCTCGAGGTGTTCTGCGACCTGAACCCCGACGCTCCTGAGTGCCTCGTCTACGACGACTGAGTCAAGGGCTGTGTTGATCGCTCTGAGTGGTCGGTCCGCACCCGGGCGGGCCGCTCAGATGCCCAGCTCCCTCCAGGTACTGGCCAGGAGCTGATTCAGATTTTTTGAAGTTGCTGCAGAGATCGCAAGGATGTCCTGGCCGCAGTGGTCGCCAAGCTCCTGACGTTTCTGCTCCAGCTCCTCCTCCAGAAGCAACTCAATTTTGTTGAGCGCCACAAGGCAGGGCCGCTCATCAAGTCCGTTGCCGTAGGCCCGCAGCTCCTGCTGCACCACCTGGAAATCACCGAGAACATCCTCGGAACTCGCATCCACCAGATGAATCAGAAGCTTTGTGCGTTGGATGTGGCGCAGAAAGTCATGACCCAGTCCGGCGCCCTGGGCGGCGCCGGCGATCAATCCGGGAATATCGGCAAAGACGGTGCCATCTCCGGTGGGCCTGCGCACCACACCGAGATTGGGTACCAGGGTGGTGAAGGGGTAGTCGGCAATCTTGGGGCGGGCGGCCGAGAGCACGGAGATCAGCGTGCTCTTGCCGGCATTGGGCAGACCAATGATCCCCACCTCCGCCAGCAACTTCAATTCCAGCTGCAGGGACCAGAGCTCGCCGTCACGGCCCTCGGTGAACTTCTCCGGGGCCCGGTTGCGATTGCTCAGGTAGTGCGCATTGCCCAAGCCGCCACGGCCCCCAACGGCCACGAGCAGACGCTGGCCCTTGTCGGTGAGGTCTCCCAAGAGGATGTTGGTGCGCTGATCGCGGACCTCGGTGCCGCAGGGCACCTTGATGGTGAGGGCGTCACCGCTGGCACCGGTGCTCTTGTTGGGGCCACCGCGGCGACCATCGTCGGCCGCAAACAGGCGCTTGTATTTGAAATCCAGCAGGGTCTGGAGGTTGGGATCCGCCTCCAACCACACATCACCACCGCGACCCCCATCGCCGCCGGAGGGTCCTCCGGCCGGGACATATTTCTCGCGCCTGAAGGCCGCGATGCCATCTCCGCCGCGGCCGGCCTGAACCGCAATCCGGGCCTGATCAATGAACTGCATTTGACCAACCCTAGGATCGGGCCGCCGTGAGGCCCGTTCTTGGCAGAGGTTCGCTTCCAACAGGTCAGCAAGACCTATCCACCCAGGCGTGGGGGCTCGGCCGTTGAGGTGTTGCGCCAGCTGGATCTCTCCATCAAAGACGGGGAATTTCTGGTG
>VGPT01000070.1 GCA_016882485.1 Cyanobacteria bacterium M_surface_10_m1_298 | reverse complement strand
CCGATTCTTGATGGCAACGTCAAACGGGTGTTGTCTCGTTTGATCGCCAGCCCCAAGCCTCCGGCGCGCAACCAGGCGGAGCTTTGGCATCTGAGTGAAAGCCTGTTGGATCCCAAGCATCCGCGGATCTTCAATCAGGCCTTGATGGATCTGGGAGCCACGGTCTGCACGCCGAAAACCCCCAGTTGCGCTCGCTGCCCTTGGTCTGGCCACTGCGCTGCCTACGCTGCCGGCGATCCTGCTGCCTATCCCGTGAAGGATGCTCCCCGTGAACTGCCCTTTCAGGTGATCGGGGTTGGGGTGGTGCTTAACGACGCCGGTGAGGTGTTGATTGATCAGCGCCTCAATGAAGGCCTGCTCGGTGGCCTGTGGGAGTTTCCCGGTGGCAAACAGGAACCGGGAGAAGCGATCGAAGACACGATCGCTCGGGAACTGCATGAAGAATTGGCCATTGAGGTGTCGGTGGGTGAGGAGCTGATCAGCCTCGAGCACGCCTACAGCCACAAGCGTTTGCGTTTTGTAGTGCATCTCTGCCGTTGGATTTCCGGAGAGCCCCAACCCCTGGCCTCCCAGCAGGTGTGCTGGGTGAAGCCCGAGCAGCTGGGGGAGTTTCCTTTCCCTGCCGCCAACGCCCGGATCATTGCCGCTCTGCTGGAGCACCTCCACCCTGAGGAGAGAGTTGCCGCGGCCTGAAGACCGCTCCAGCCATGGCCGCGGTGATCTGTCTGGGGGAAGCGCTGGTGGATCGGCTGGGCCCGTTGGGGGGTGACCCCGCCAGCGCTCCGTTGGATCAGTGCGATGACCGTCTCGGCGGTGCCCCCGCCAACGTGGCCTGCGCCCTGGCTCGTTTGGGCACCCCCTCGGCGTTTGTGGGGCGTCTGGGCCCCGATGGCATTGCCGAGTCGTTGGTGCAGTTGATGCAGCAGCGGGGCGTGGATCTCCGCGGTCTGCAGCGCGATCCAGGGCGACCCAGCCGGGTGGTGTTGGTGCGGCGCCATGCCGATGGGGAGAGGGTCTTTCAGGGTTTTGCTGGCGATCAGGGCCAGGGTTTTGCCGACCAGGCCCTGGATACCGAGGCGCTCGAGCGGGCCTGGCCCGCGCTCTCTGTTGGAGCCCGATGGTTGCTGGTGGGCACGATTCCCTTGGCCACGCCCCCATCGGCGCGCGCCCTGCGATGGGCTGTGGACGCCGCTCTCGCCTCCGGCATCCAGGTGGCCCTGGATGTGAACTGGCGCCCCACCTTCTGGGATGAGCGCTCGGACCCTGCCGCTGGCCCTGACCCTCGGGCCCTCGACGCAATGGCTCCGCTCCTCACTGCGGCATCCCTGCTGAAGCTGGCCAAAGAAGAAGCGCTGTGGCTGTTTGGCAGCGCCGATCCCAGCGCCATCTCCGCCGCTCTGC
Organism: Cyanobacteria bacterium M_surface_10_m1_298; assembly: GCA_016882485.1. Taxonomy (GTDB): domain Bacteria; phylum Cyanobacteriota; class Cyanobacteriia; order PCC-6307; family Cyanobiaceae; genus Vulcanococcus. Next base: position 5,834 of record VGPT01000070.1, on the reverse strand, counting down.
CCCAGACCCCCGATGTGGTGGTCACCGATGGTGGCAACCCGGTGCAGTGGTGTTTCGGCGGGGTGTCTGGGGTGCTGGAGGCCTTGGCCCCTCCCCAGGTGGTGGACACCACGGGTGCGGGCGATGCCTTCAGTGCGGGTTTGCTGCATCAGCTGGTGCAAGCGGAAACGGCCCCTCAAGCGCCCACAGCCCAGGAGATGCTGCGCTTTGCCGCCACCTGCGGTGCCCTGGTTTGCGGTGGTGCGGGGGCGATTGATCCGCAGCCGGATGCAGCGGCGGTTGAGCAGTTTCTGGCTCGGCTCTAGAGCGTGAGTGTGGCCAGGCGCCCGGCCTCCGGGGCGTTGGCCTCCACCAGCTCGAGCTGCAGCTGCCAGGCCCCCTCCGGCACGAAGCTCAAGCGGCCCGGCCACTCCACAGCCATCAGTGCCCCGAGGGCTAATGCCTCCTCTTCCTCTTGGGTGAACAGGTCATCCGCGGCTGCGGGTGTTTCGAGCCGGTACAGATCGAGGTGCACCAGAGCGGCTTTGGCGCCGCTGTAGTGCTGCGCCAAGGCGAAGGTGGGGCTGGTGATCGCTTCATCGATGCCAAGAGCCACTGCGATTCCTTGCACCAGGCAGGTTTTGCCCGCACCCAGGTCGCCGGAGAGCAGCAGGATCGGCTTCTGCCCCGCTTGTTCAAGCCAGTGCAGAGCCAAGCGCTGGCCGAACTGCTGGGTGGCCGTCGCATCGTTCAGCAGCACGGTCTGTGGATCCATCCCGGTAGATTGCTGTAACGCGAGCCCGAAGCCTCGGCGTCTCTGCAGATATTCCACACCCCTCACCTTCCCCGCCGGGACTTCCCTCGGAGGGTGAGCTGATTTCAACCCAACCCCTAAGAACAACCTCATGGTGGCAACACCCACGTCTGCCCTGCAGACCACCAGCACCTACGTGATCGCTGACCTCGGTCTGGCTGATTTCGGCCGTAAGGAAATCGAGATCGCCGAAACCGAGATGCCGGGCCTGGTGGCTCTGCGTGCGAAGTACGGCGCTGAGCAGCCCCTCAAGGGTGCCCGCATCGCGGGTTCCCTGCACATGACGATTCAGACCGCTGTTCTGATCGAAACCCTGGTGGCTCTGGGCGCTGAGGTGCGCTGGGCCAGCTGCAACATCTTCTCCACCCAGGATCACGCCGCTGCTGCGATCGCGGCTGCTGGCATTCCTGTGTTCGCCTACAAGGGCGAGACCCTCGATGAGTATTGGGCCTTCACCCATCGCATCCTCGAGTGGGGCGATGGCGGCACCCCCAACATGATCCTCGACGACGGTGGCGATGCCACCGGTCTGGTGATCCTGGGCACCAAGGCCGAGAGCGATCCTTCCGTTCTCGATAACCCCTCTAATGAAGAGGAGACCGCCCTCTTCAACAGCATTCGCCAGAAGCTCGCCGCCCAACCCGGCTTCTACTCCCGTATCAAGGCCCAGATCCAGGGCGTGACCGAGGAAACCACCACGGGTGTGGCCCGTCTCTATCAACTGCAGAAGAGCGGCGAACTTCCCTTCCCCGCCATCAACGTCAACGATTCGGTCACCAAGAGCAAGTTCGACAACCTCTACGGCTGTCGCGAATCGCTGGTCGACAGCATCAAGCGCGCCACCGATGTGATGGTGGCTGGCAAGGTGGCCTTGGTGCTCGGCTACGGAGATGTGGGCAAGGGTTCTGCCCAGTCGCTGCGCGGCCTTGGCGCCACCGTGATGATCGCTGAGATCGATCCGATCTGCGCTCTGCAGGCGGCGATGGAGGGCTACCGCGTCGTGCGTCTTGACGACGTGGTGCGCGATGTCGACATCTTCGTAACCGCCACCGGTAATTTCCAGGTGATCCGCCATGAGCACCTGATCCAGATGAAGGATCAGGCGATCGTGTGCAACATCGGTCACTTCGATAACGAGATCGATGTGGCGTCGCTGAAGCAATACGCCTGGGACAACATCAAGCCCCAGGTGGACCACATCACCCTGCCCAGCGGCAACAAAATCCTGCTGCTGGCTGAAGGCCGCTTGGTGAACCTGGGCTGCGCCACCGGTCACCCCAGCTTCGTGATGAGCAACTCCTTCACCAACCAGGTGCTGGCTCAGATCGAACTCTTCACCAAAGGCGAGCAGTACGCCAAAGAGGTGTATGTGCTGCCCAAGCACCTCGATGAAATGGTGGCCCGCCTCCACCTCGAGAAAATCGGAGCCAAGCTCACCGAGCTCACCGCCGACCAGGCCGCTTACATCAACGTGCCCGTGGAAGGCCCCTACAAACTCGAGCACTACCGCTACTGAGGTAGCCCCTTCAACGCAGAAGCCCGGCCATCGGCCGGGCTTTTTTCATGGCTTCAGGCCGGAGCTGGGCTCCGTTCAGAAGGGCACTTCCTCGTCGCTGGGGGCTCCCCCACCAAAGCCACCGGCTTCACCATCACGCTTGGAGCCCAGCAGCTCGAGGCGATCGACGCGGATCACAGGCTTGCTGCGCTCTTCACCGCTGCTGCGGTCGGTCCAGCGGTCGAGCTTGAAGCTGCCGATGATGCCGAGCAGCGAACCCTTGCGGACATAGTCAGCGGCCACCTGGGCTTGCTTGCCCCAGATCTCGAGGTTGAACCAGTCGGGTTCATCGTTGCTGCTGCGGCGGTTCACCGCCATCGTGAGGTTGGCCACCATGCTTCCCGATTCGAAGTAGCGAACCTCGGGATCGCGGCCAGCCCGGCCGACGAGGGTGATGGAATTGACGCCCATGGCGTTCTCCTGTTGTTGCGTTGGATCAATGATGCAGTCCCCTGGCGGGGTGCTTCGAGAAGAGAGTTCCACCCTTTCGCCCGGATGATCCAAAGCTGCGGCAGCTCCGCCGCTTGCCATGGGCGAGATCCCAGAAGCTACCTATGCTTTGAGCGATCGCTGGAACGTCTGTGTTCTTCAAACGTTTCCAGCGTTCCCGCGCGATCGGCATCGATCTCGGAACCGCCAACACCCTGATTTACGTCTCCGGAAAGGGGATTGTGTTGCAGGAGCCATCGGTTGTCGCCATCGATCTCGAGCGGGGCATCCCCCTGGCGGTGGGTGATGAAGCCAAGTTGATGCTGGGCCGAACCCCAGGAAACATCCGAGCTGTGCGCCCCCTGCGCGATGGGGTGATCGCTGACTTCGATGCCGCCGAGCAGATGATCAAGACCTTCATTCAGAAGGGCAATGAAGGTCGCGGTGTTCTCGCTCCTCGCCTGGTGATCGGCATCCCCAGCGGCGTGACCGGGGTGGAGCGCCGTGCGGTGAGGGAGGCGGGACTGGCTGGTGCTCGCACGGTGCACTTGATCGAGGAGCCCGTTGCCGCTGCGATCGGAGCTGGACTGCCGGTGACTGAACCGGTGGGCACAATGATCGTTGACATCGGTGGCGGCACCACCGAGGTGGCCGTGCTCTCGTTGGGCGGCACGGTGATCAGCGAGTCGGTGCGGGTTGCGGGCGATGAGCTCAGCGATGCCATCAGCACCTATCTCAAGAAGGTGCACAACCTCGTGGTGGGGGAACGCACCGCTGAAGAGATCAAGATCCGGCTTGGCTCAGCGTTCCCCGACGACAGCTTTGATGACAGCGCGATGGATGTGCGTGGCTTGCACCTCCTCTCCGGCCTGCCGCGCACGATCACGGTGCGTGCGGGTGATCTGCGCGAAGCGATGACGGAACCGCTCAATGTGATTGTCGAGGCGGTGAAGCGAACCCTGGAGCGCACGCCTCCTGAATTAGCCGCCGACATCGTTGATCGCGGCATCGTGCTGGCTGGGGGCGGCGCACTTCTGCGTGGAATCAGTGAACTGATCAGCCACGAAACCGGAATCCTGGTGCATATTGCCGACGACCCGCTGTTGTGTGTGGTCAACGGTTGCGGCCAGGTGCTCGAGGACTACAAGCGCCTCGAGCGTGTCCTGGACACGCCGGACTTCACTCGCCTCGCTGCCTGAGACAACCATGGCTGGACGCCTCCTCCGCGTCCCACTGATGCAGAAGATCCTCGGGGCCTGGCCCTGGTGGTTGCTTCTTCTCGCTCTGTTTGGCGTCCGCCTCAGCAAGGGGGCGGGTGTGATGGATGCCTACGCCCTGCTGTCGCGTCCGTTCTGGCCCGGGCCGGCGCAGTCGCAGTGGCTGCAGTCGGCGCAGCGCCTCGACGAGCACACCCGCCTGCAACTTCTGGAGCAGGACAATGCTCGGCTCCGGGGTCTGGTTGAGCTCGACAAGACTCGCGGGACGGCCATTTCAGCCCCAGTGATCTCGCGCCTCACCTCCGGCTGGTGGCAGCAGCTGGAGCTGGGCAAGGGCAGCCTGCAGGGGGTCCGCGATGGTGCCGCCGTGATCGCCCCTGGGGGGCTGATCGGTTTGGTCAGCAGCGTGACCCCCACCACAGCCCGCGTGGCCTTGCTCACCAACAGTTCGAGCCGCTTGGGTGTTTGGATTCCGCGGGTCAAGCGCCATGGCCTGCTGGTGGGCCTGGACACGCCTAGGCCTCGCTTGGAGTTTCTCGATAAGGACACCGGGGTGCGGCCGGGAGATGTGGTCACCACCTCCCCAGCGAGCACCCTGGTGCCTCCCAACCTCACCGTTGGGGTGGTGCAAAGCGTTGATGAGGATCTGGTGCCGGCCCCGGATGCCAGCGTTCAGCTCAGTGCACCGATTGATGCGGTGGATTGGGTGCAGGTGGTGGCGCGCTAGCGATGGCTGCTCTGCATCGCCAGCGCTGGTGCATCGCCACGGCCTTGCTGGTGCCGCTGCTCACGCTTGCTGCCCCATGGTTCCTGGCCATTGATGGCGTGGGCCCCGCCTGGGCTGTGCTGTGGCTGCTCCCCTGGGCGCTGGAGGAGGGGCCGCTATCGGGGGCGTTTGCGGGCCTGGCCCTTGGCCTGCTGATGGATGGTTTGCACATCGGTGCGGTCACGGAGGCTCCGGCCCTGTTGCTGCTGGGCTGGTGGTGGGGCCGGATCGGACGTAGAGGTCTGCCGATCAGCCGCACCTTCAATCTCGCGCTGCTGGCTGTGATCGGTAGTGCCGCCCTTGGGGCTTCGGTGCTGTTGCAGGAGAGAGTGGCGGGCACCTTGCCCCCTGCGTCATCTGGATGGCAGATCCTGTTGACCCAGGCACTGATCACGGGCCTTCTCGCCCCGCTGATCAGCTCCTTACTGCTGCTGCGTTGGCGTCAGATCACCTGATGAAACGGCTGAAATCGATCCTGGCGGCGGCGCTGGTCGGCATGAGTGTGATGGGCTGCAGCCCTGATCAGGGCGCCAGCTCCAGGCCTCGCCAGATTCAGTTTTGGACGCTGGATCTCTCCCCCAAATTCAACGACTACCTCAACGGAGTGATTTCCGATTGGGAACGCCAGAACCCCGGTTACGACGTGGTCTGGACCGATGTGCCCTGGGGGTCGGTGGAGCGCAAGCTCCTGGCGGCGGTGTTTGCCCGCACGGCTCCGGATGTGGTCAACCTCAACCCCCTGTTTGCGGCCAATCTCGCCAGCAAGGGAGGCCTGCAGCCCCTGGAGCCGTTGTTGCCGGATGGCGCCGCAGACAACTACTTGCCTCTGATTTGGCAGGCGGGGCGCAGTGCAGGCCCCGATGGGACTGATGCTCAGTTCGCCATTCCCTGGTATCTGACGGCGCGGATCACCCTGGCGAATGGTGATCTGCTGCGCCGGGCCGGTTATCAGGCGCCACCGCGCACCTGGTCTGAGGTGCCGGCCTATGCGGAGGCGGTGAAACGGCGCACCGGTCGCTACGCCCTGTTTGTCACAGCCGTGCCGGATGACTCCGCTGAGCTGTTGGAGTCGCT
>VGPT01000069.1 GCA_016882485.1 Cyanobacteria bacterium M_surface_10_m1_298 | reverse complement strand
GCAGAGGCGTCATGGGGATCTTGGTTGGAGGCCCAGTCGTCTCCGGCGCTGGCTGCCCCTGCCCATCTCCCAGGTGGACGTGGTGGTGTTGCAGAGGCAGCTGCCTGCCCTGCTGGAGCGCCAGGGTGTCGAACGGCTGGAGGCGGAGGTGCAGGCTCTGGAACCTGATGAGCAGCACTGGCGCTTGCGGTTCAGGGATGGTGGCGAACGCAGGGCTGAGCAGGTCGTGTTGGCAGCGGGCTCCGGCTGCCGCTGCCTCTGGCCCTCACTGCCGGATGGGTTGCGCAGCAGTTGGGCTGGGGTCCTCGCCCTTCCGCGCTGGCCGGAGCAAGCCGGCCCTCAGCGGCTTTTGCTGCCGTCCCAGTTCCAGCGCCCAGGGCTGGAGCGCCAAGCCCCTCAGCTAACGGAGACCCGATGGGTGGTCGATGCGGGGATGGTGCCCTGGGGCGATGGGGCTCTGCTGGGGCAGATCAGTTGGATCAATCCGGGTCTGGATCAGGGCCCGCGGCCGGAGGCCAAACGCAGTGAAGACCTGTTGCGTCAGGAGCTGCGCCGCGCCTCTCTTCCATCCGGCTTGGCGGACTGCCCCGCTGCATATCTTCAGGTACCGGTCGCCTTTTGCAGCGATGGATCGCCCCTGGTCGGGCCGGTGCCTGGTGCTCCTGGTCTCTGGTGCTTCAGCGGTTTCAGTGGGGCGTTCGCGCAGGTGCCTCTGTTGGCCCCGTTGTTGGCCCGCCGCCTCAGCGGGGAGAACGCTGCGGAGCAGGCGCTGCGGCGTTTGCAGGTGTGGGATCTTGCCAGGTGAGCTCCGGACTGATCGGGGCAGCGGGATCGCGAGGCACCGGGAGCAGCTCCCGCAGCAGCTGGGCATAGCTGATGTTCACGCCAACGGTGGCGTTGAGGCGCTGCACCAGGGAGCCGATCAGGCGCTCCTGGGTGATGGAGAGATCGACCTCACTGGAGAGACCGGTCTGGTAGCGGAGGCGTACATCGCGGAATGCCTCCAGGGCCGCGGCGACTCCCCTGCGGGCGGAGGCGAGCTTGGCCAGGCTGGCCTCGTGGTTGAAGAAGGCGCTCTCCAGGCGCAGCCGGATGGCATTGCGGGTGGCGGCGTAGTCCTGCCCGGCTGCGTTGATGCGTCTCTGCAGGGCGCGGGTTTCGCCGCTGGTGGTGCCGGCATCAAACAGCAGCCAGCGCAGGCTGAGTCCCAGGGCCCAGTCGTATCCGCTGGTGTTGAGGGTGGGGATCACGGTGGAGCCACAGCAGCCCCCGTTGCTGGGGTTGGCGTTGTATTGATTCACGTTCTGCCCGTAGCTTCCGCCCCCGGCGAACAGAGCCAAGCGGGGTAGCAACTGGGCGGCGGTGACATCCTTCTGCCGGGCGAGTGCCGTCTGCACCGCCAGGATCGACTCCAGTTCGGGATTGCCCCGGTAGGCCGCCAGCAGACTCTGCTCGAGGTTCAGGGGCCAGGAGGGCATCACCGCGATCGGATCACTGGCGCTGGGGTTGACCTCCGGGGGCAGGTTGAGCACCACCGCCAGACGGCGCCGTGCGATTGCTCGGTCGGCCATGGCCTGAATCAAGGCCTCCTGATCACTGGCTTCGATCGCCCGGCGGCGCAGAACATCGAGCCGGGGCACCAGGCCAGCGATCTTGAGGTCGAGGGCGTCCTGCAGGATCAGCAGGTCGTTGCGCACCGCCGCGTCCTGGATGCGCACGTTCTGATCAGCCTGCTGCAGCTGGTAGTAGGCCTCACTGATCTGCAGTTGCAGTTGCCGCAGCTGGTTTCCGTAGCGCTGCCGTTCGCTGTTGAGGTTTGCCCGGGCCGCCTGCACCGCCGGGGTGCGCGCAAAGTCGATCAGGGCGTAGTCGAGTTGGAGGCCAACGGAGCCTTCGGTTGCTGACTGATTGAAGTAGGCCTCCCCACCTGTGGGGACATAGAAGGCTCCCCCCGGGCTGAATAGGGGGCCAAGCCCCAGGTTGCCGTTGCCGACAGCGGCAACGTTGCTGGAACTCATCTGACTGGTGTTGCCTGAGGCCACGGCGCTGATGCGCGGCCAGTAGGTGCCCAGCCGGGCCTGCACCTGATCGAGGGCGGCGGCCACCTGCTCCCGCTGGGCCTGCAGCTGGGGATTGTTGGCGAAGCCGATCGCCAGGGCCTCCATCAGGCTGAGGCCCCGCACCGCACCCCCGCTGAGCTGCGCCGCGCTCGGCAGGCTGAGGGGCGCTGGAGCTGCGGCCTGGCCTGGTTGCAGTTGGGATTGGGGAGCGGCGTTGGGGCTCAGCAGCGCCTTGGGCAGTGGTGGAGCAGGGCTGTTGGGATCTGGAATCCCCTGGGGATCTGCGGGGATCAGGGCATCGAGGGCTTTGAGTTGCTGGTCGAGTTGCTGCCAGCTGCGCTCCAGGACCTGCACACCAGGATCCGCCCACGCCAAAGGGCTGGCCGTGGCTGTGCACACCACCCCCAGGCCAAGCGCCAGTTGCCAAAGTCGGCCTGCAGCGGGCACGCCCTCTCCGCGGGACGGGTGTCGATGCAGTTTGCCGGATCTGGCCAGATCTGCTGCGGGGATGCATGCTGACAGCCATGACCTCGGGCCTCCAATCCCGTTGGCGCGTGCAGCGTCAGCGGCTCCAGCAGCGCTGGGATGGTCTCAGTGACCACGGCCAGGTGGGGGTGTGCCTGGCGGGCGTGGGGGGGGTGTTGGTGCTCTGGGCCCTGTTCTGGCCGGTGCCCACCGAAGTGAGCGGCCAGGGGGTGTTCCTCTATCCCGACAACGCGGGAGTGCTCAATGCCCGGGCGGGCGGACAGGTGCTCAAGGTGCCCGTGAAGGTGGGGCAGTCCGTGCGCAAGGGCGAGGTGCTGATGACCCTGTATCTGCCGGTGCTCGAGAAGGAGCTGGCTCAGCAGAAGGGCAATCTTGCCCAGCTTCAGCGCATCAACAGCGATCTCGATCGCCGTGATCTGGCCCGTCTGGAGACCGAGAAGAGGGCGGTGGATGTGGCCCTGGCCAAGCTCGATGACGACAGCCGTCGTTACCAGCAGCTGCAATCCACCTACAGCAGCAAGGTGCGCAATCTCGAGTGGTTGAGCCGGCGGGAGGTGGTCGCTCCACTCTCCACTGAGGTGGTGTCGGCGGAGCAGGGGCTCACCAACACCAGCGTCAACCTCGATGGGGTGAAGATCGATCGCAAGAAGGTGCTCACCAGCTACGAGCAGGTGAAGCTCAACATTGAGACCGAGGCTCTCAATCGCCGCTATCAGATCGATGATCTGAAGCGACAGATCCGTGTGACCGAAGCCAAGATCGCCTACGACGGATCGGTGATCGCTGAGCGCGAGGGCACCCTGCTCGATCTGCAGGTGATTCCCGGTCAGACCGTGTCCACCGGACAGCGGTTGGGCACCATTGGGCGGCCGGAGAAACCGAGCGCTAAGGATCCCGAACTGCGCGCCGTGGCTTACTTCTCGCCTGCAGACGCCCGACGCTTACCCCTCGGTTTGCCGGTAGAAGTGGTGCCCCAGTGGAGGCAGCGGGGACGCTTCGGGGGCATTGTCGGTCGGGTGACCTCCGTGCTCACCCTGCCCGCAACGGAAGACGACGTGTCGACCACCACCGGCAACCCCCAGCTGGCTAAGGAGCTCACCAAGAACGGACCGGTGATGCGCGCTGAAATCGAACTGGCCCGAGACAAGGGCAGCAACGATGGCTACCGCTGGACCCTCTCCGGGGGCAGCGGGGTCTTCCCGGTGCGTGATGGTCTCACCGTGAGCACCCACGCCTACGTGGAGTGGCGCTCTCCTCTGAGCTATGTGTTGCCCGGATTGCGCTCCCTCACCGGTGGCTACCGCAGCCTGCGGATTGATTCCCTCTGGAACCGCCCATTCCTGCGGCAGCCCAACACGATCGAATGAAACACCGGCTTCCCCGCAACCGTCTGCTGCGCAAAGAGCTGCCCTGGCTGGTGGCCGAGGTGGTGCTGCTGTTGATCCTGTTCAACGCCAATGCCCCGGAGCTGTGGTTCTGGCTGGTGGTGTTGCTGGTGGTGTGGGGCTATCGGGTGGAGCGTTGGTGGAGCTCCCGGCCTGAGAGCTAGCGGGGCATCAGAGCCTGCCAGTGGCGCTCGGCATCACCGATGGCTTGCTCGGCCTGCCGGCACAGCAGCAGACGCCTGGCGATGCGCTGCAGTCTCGGAAGCGGGGCTGTGTTCAGGGTTGGATCGTTGAGCTCGCGGGTGAGCATCAGCCAGCTGCTGGGCAGCTCCATCGGTGTCATCGGCACCCGCGGCAGGCTGCGGCGATGGCGCGAGAAGCGTTCCTGCCAGAGCTCCAGCCGAGCCGCGAGGGTGATCAGTAGATCGGCTTCGGCGCGGTGCACCTTCCGCAGGAGATCGGCGCTACCGGAGCTGGGGGCCTGACGGGCCATGCCTCCCACCATCACGATCAGGCGTGAGCAGGTGTCATCCAGGCGCCGGATCAGCTGGAAACTGGGGTGCAGGTCCGCATTCCCGCCGAGTTCCTGGCGCAGTTGCGGCAGCAATTGGCGGATGCCCACCAGCTGATTGCGCAGACGCCGGTAGTCGTCCGCGCTCACCATCTCCTCTGGGCAGTCGCCATCGTGGGGATCCAGTCTCCTGGCGAGGAGCCGATAGGTGCTCTGCAGGTCGCCGAACAGAGCTCCGTAACGCCCATAGATCCCATCGAGAGTTCGGGCGGGCCAGAACAGGCGAAGACACAGCAACGCCAGCAGCACGCCGAAGGCGCTCCAGAAAAAGCGCAGGGGGATCCATGTCACGAGGTTGCTCTCGTGCACGAGCCAGCCCATCACCACGATCAGGCCGCCCACCTTGTAGCCCACTAGCAGCTTCAGCCAGCCCCCCAACAGGCGCAGCACGGCCAGGGTGATGGCGATGGCCAGGGGCATCGGAATGTCCTTGAGGCCCCAGTAGCCCACCAGCAGCAGGATCGAGCCGAGCACGGTTCCGAGCAGGCGTTGGCGGCCGAGCTCCAGGGCCCCCCCATAGCTGCCGGTGGCCACCGCCACCACCGCCAGTGGTGCGTAGTAGCCGAAGGCCAGTCCGGTGAGGCTGGCGAAGCCATTGCTCAGACCGGCGGCGATCGCCAGGCGTAACTCGCTGCGGGTGATCAGCATCGAACCGGCTTGTTGAGACCGCCGAGGCTGGCGTGCAAGGGCCGCAACTCTTCGGAGAGGGCGAGCAGGGAGAGCAGGGGGATCTGTTGCGTCTGGGCCAGGCGCTGCCAGGGGGTGCTGTCGCGCGGGGGCGTGGGCTGGGGTGCTCCGCTCAGTTGCTGCTCAAGCCCCTCGATACTCCTCTGCAGCAGAGGGGACATCCCTGCGATCTGCTCGGGCAGCGATTCCAGCAGGCGCTCCCAGGCAGTCCAGTGAAAGTGGGTGATCTGCCAGAGGCGCAGGCGCTGCTCCCAGCGGCTTTGGCGCAGCTTGCGTTTCCTGGGGCCATGGCGCTCCTGTTGCACCAGCTGCTCCATTTGCTGTAGCTGGTTGGTGAGGGGAGCGGTGGCGAGCGGTGCCGGCTTGGGACCGTTCCCGCTGATCCAGTCGCGGTAGCGCTGCAGCTGACCCTCCAGGCTGATGCGCCATTGACGATCGATCTGCTCCAGCTCGTGATAGCTGTTGCGCGGCCAGAACAGCAGGCCAACCCCCAGGGCCACCAGGCAGCCCACCACTGTGTCCAGAGCCCGGTTGAAGACGTAGTCCCAGTTGAGGGCCACGTGGCTTGGAATCATCAGGAACATCACGCTCAAGGTGGCGGCGGTTCCCAGGCCCGATTGCCAGCCGAAGAGGCGCATCACCGGGATCATCAGCAGGATGGAGACCAGAACGCCGATCCAGCCCGCCAAGATCGTGTGGACGATGAAGGTGACCAGACCGCCCACCACCGTGCCCATCACGCGGGCTGAGGCGGCTTTGACGGTGTGCTCATCGTTGTCGTCGACAACAATCACCACCGCCATCAGCGGATACCAGAGAAACTCGATGCGCTCGCACCACGCGGCGATCGCCGCCGTGATGAACACCGCCGCAAACATCTTGAGGCTATTGCGCACCAGCAGGGCATCCACAGGCCGCGGCGGCGTGGGTCTCAGCGGAGCATATGGAGAACTGCCGCGATGAGCTCGTTCTTGTTGGCGATCGCTTCGCCCTCCGCGCCGAACGTCGACCTAACGGTGCTGTTACGCCTCGGATTGTCGGTGTTGTGTGGCCTGGCCGTCGGATACAACCGGGCTCAGCACTTTTCTCACCCCCAGCCGAACCGGCTGCGCATGCATGTGCTGGTGGGTCTCAGTGCCTGTCTGCTGGTGCTGGCAGCAGGGCCTGAGGCCGATGCCCGCAGCCGGGTGATCCAGGGCATCGCTACCGGCGTTGGCTTTCTGGGGGCCGGGGAAATCCTGGTGGATCGCAGCGGGGAGCAGCTGGCGGGGCAGACCCCGCGGGTGCATGGCCTCACCAGTGCCGCCTCGATCTGGTTCACCGCGGCCCTTGGGGTCACCGTGGCTGCCTCCACCCCTGTGCTGGCGATGGCCGCCTTGGTTCTGGCGCTGGTGGTGCTGTCGCAACATGCCAAGAAGGAGGCCCCATGACAGAGAGTCATCCCGCCTTCTGGAGCCTCAAACCCTGGTGGTGTCAGCCCTGGTCGATCCTGCTGACCGGAGCTCTGGTGATCGCGGGCAGCTGGTGGGTGCTGAAGCTGTGGTGGATCACCGCTCCCGTGGCCCTGGCGGTGCTGCTTTGGTGGGCTCTGTTTCTGGTGCTGGTGCCGTCCGCTTATCGGTCAGCTCAGGCCAACCCAGATCCGAGCGAATCCAACCGCCTTGATGAGAAACAGCCTTGATGAGAAACAGCCTTGATGAGAAACAGCCTTGATTAGAAGAGGAACTTAAAGCGTTCCTGGCCGCCTGCAGCAGCACCGGCCGCGGCGCTGCTGGCCTCGGGAGCGGGCCAGTCTGCCTGCCAGTAGCTGATGCCGTTCCGCATGAACGGACGTCCGCTCAGGCGTTCGGCATCCAGTTCCGTGCTGCCCATGGCGCTGATCAGGCCGCCGATCTCCATCGGGCCGAGGTCGGTTTTGAGGTCTTTGCCGGCCACGGCCAGCAGGGAGGGAAGCCGCATCAGGCTCTCCGGTTTGGTGATCTGCTTGAACAGGGCACTCAGCACCAGGCGCTGGCGATCCAGGCGACCGATATCTCCCATTTCGTCATGCCGGAAGCGCAGGAAGCCCTCCAAGT
>VGPT01000068.1 GCA_016882485.1 Cyanobacteria bacterium M_surface_10_m1_298 | reverse complement strand
GGCGGAACTGCTTGATGTCCTCGATGGTCACCGAGTCGTAGCCGGTGAGGTGCAGCAGCGCGTAGAGCAGCATGCAGCCGTGGCCAGCCGACAGCACGAAGCGGTCGCGGTTGAACCACTTGGGGTTCTTGGGGTTGTGCTTGAGGAACTTGTCCCAAAGGGTGTAAGCCATGGGCGCGCAACCCATCGGCAGACCCGGGTGGCCCGAGTTGCTCTTGTTGATCGCGTCGACCGCCAGGAAGCGGATGCTGTTGACGCAGAGGGTGTCAACCGTTTGCTGACCAGAAGCGGCGGGGGCGACGACCATGGGAGTTACGGGTAAGGGATGGGTGTGAGGGGCGGGAGACCGCTGAGAGCGCTGGAGTCAGCTAGCTCATCCGGCGGAACGCCAGACAGACGTTGTGGCCACCGAACCCAAAGGAGTTGGACAGCACGACGTTGAGTTTTTGTTCCCTGGCCTGATTGGGAACAACATCCAGATCACAGGCCGGATCCGGATTTTGGTAATTGATCGTAGGCGGTACAAGGTTGTGGCCAATGGCCAGAACGGCGGCAACCGCCTCGATTCCACCGCTGCCACCCAGGAGGTGGCCTGTCATGGATTTAGTGGAGCTGACGGGGATCTGACGGGCCCGATCTCCAAGCGAAGCCTTGATGGCTGACGTTTCGTTGGAGTCGTTCGCCGGCGTGCTGGTGCCGTGGGCATTGACGTAATCCACGGCTTCCGCGTCGAGCCGCGCATCGCGCAAAGCCAGGCGCATCGCCTCGGCGCCACCGACGCCACCGGGCGTGGGGGAGGTGATGTGGTGGGCATCGCAAGTCATGCCATAGCCCACAACTTCAGCGAGGATTGCGGCGCCGCGGGCCTGAGCATGCTCGAGGCTTTCGAGCACAAGAACCCCTGCTCCTTCCCCGATCACAAAGCCATCACGCTCCGCATCAAAGGGGCGACTGGCGGTTGCCGGGTCATCGTTCCGGAATGACAGGGCCTTGGCGCTGGCGAAGCCGGCCACCCCAAGGGGGGTGATGGCCGATTCGGCACCACCGCAGACCATCGCATCAGCGAGCCCCAGCTGAATCAGGCGGAAGGCATCACCGATCGCGTTGGAGCCCGCGGCACAGGCGGTGGCCACGGCGGTGCTGGGGCCTTTGGCGCCGATGGCGATCGCCGTCAGGCCGGTGGCCATGTTCGGGATCATCATCGGCACCGTGAACGGGCTGACGCGGGAAGGCCCCTTGTCTGCCAGCACATGGGCCTGGGTTTCCATCATCAGAAGCCCGCCCACCCCGGAGCCGATCGCCGTGCCGATGCGGTGTGCATTGCTGTCATCGATGCTCAGACCGGCTTGGGCCACCGCCTGCTTGGCAGCGACCACACCGAACTGGCAGAAGCGATCCCAGCGCTTGCTTTCCTTGGGCTCGATATAGGCGGAGGGATCGAAGTCCTTCACCTCAGCGGCAAAACGGCACGCATGAGCCGAGGCGTCAAACAGGGTGATCGGTGCAACCCCATTGCGCCCGGTGCTCAGTCCCTCCCAGTAGGAGGTGACGTCGTTGCCGATTGGTGTGACCGCGCCGAGTCCAGTGACGACGACGCGGCGGAGACCCTCCACCATCGATTCAGTTCCTCAGGCCTGCTTGTCCTGGATGTACTTGACGGCGTCGCCCACGGTGGCGATGCCCTCAGCGGCTTCGTCGGGAATTTCGATGTCGAAGGCCTCTTCCAGGGCCATCACCAGTTCAACGGTGTCCAGGGAGTCGGCACCCAGATCGTTTTGGAAGTTGGATTCCGGCTTGACCTCGCCGGCATCAACGCTCAGTTGCTCGACAACGATCGAGCGGACTTTCTCGAAGATCGCTTCCTGGGACATGGCCGGTGTGGCGGACGCCGCATCCTACGGGGCAGGGCAATCGCTGCCGATCGCCTGCGTATGAACAAGGGTGACGGGCTGCCGGGCCGCATGGATTCAGGCGGTTCGGACTGAGTACCTTGAGCGTCGCGTCCAGATGCGACATGTCCCACGCCGTCAAGATCTACGACACCTGCATCGGCTGCACCCAGTGCGTGCGTGCATGCCCTCTCGATGTTCTCGAGATGGTGCCGTGGGATGGCTGCAAAGCTGGTCAGATCGCCTCTTCCCCTCGCACTGAAGATTGCGTCGGCTGCAAGCGTTGTGAGACCGCTTGCCCCACCGACTTCCTCTCCATTCGCGTCTATCTGGGTGATGAGACCACCCGCTCCATGGGCCTGGCCTACTGAGTTCCGGCTCTCATAAGCTCAAGCCCGGCCCAGCCGGGCTTTTTTTATTGGTTTCAAGCGGTATGTGCGGCATCGTTGCGGTGATCGGTTCGCGCGAAGCGGCTCCTCTTCTCTTGGAAGGGCTTCGCCAACTGGAATACAGGGGGTATGACTCCGCCGGCATCGCCACCGTTCAGACCGACTCTTCGCTGACGTGTTTGCGGGCGGAGGGCAAGCTCGCCAACCTGACGGCCCGTTTTGAGGCCTCTGGCGCTCCGGGGCTATGCGGCATCGGCCACACCCGCTGGGCCACCCATGGCAAGCCGGAGGAACGCAACGCGCACCCGCACCTCGATGGCCCGGGCCGGGTGGCTGTGGTGCAGAACGGGATCATCGAGAACTACCGCACCCTGCGGGAGGAGCTGCAGGCGGAAGGGGTGATGTTCCGCTCCGAGACCGATACGGAGGTGATTCCGCACCTGCTCGGCCGCGAGCTGGCTCGGATGCAGCAGGAGGGTCATGAACCCAGCGCGCAACTGCTGTTGCAGGGGGTACAGGCGGTGCTGCCCCGCCTTCATGGTGCTTATGCCGTGGCCGTGGTCTGGGCGGAGCTCCCTGGCGCCCTGGTGGTGGCCCGCAAGGCCGCCCCTCTGTTGATCGGGCTGGGCGAAGGGGAGTTTCTCTGTGCCAGTGATACCCCTGCCCTGGCTGGCTTCACGCGCACGATTCTTCCCATGGAAGACGGGGAGGTGGCGCTGCTGACGCCCCTCGGCATCGAGCTCTACGACGAAGCGGGCGCCCGGGTGCAGCGCACCCCCACGCTGCTCAGCGGTACAGACCACGTGGCGGATAAGCGCAGCTTCCGTCACTTCATGCTCAAGGAAATTCACGAGCAGCCCGAAACTGCCGCCCTCTGGGTGGCTCGCCACCTGCCTGAGAGCGGTGGCCGTCTGGCTCTGCCCCTCGATGAGAGCGTGTTTGAGGGGGTGGAGCGCATTCAGATCCTGGCCTGCGGCACCAGCCGTCACGCGGCCCTGGTGGGGGCCTACCTGCTGGAGCAGCTCGCCGGGATCCCCACCACCGTGTTCTATGCCAGCGAATTCCGCTACGCACCGCCCCCGCTGACGGCTCACACCCTCACCATCGGGGTCACGCAATCCGGTGAAACGGCCGACACCCTCGCTGCCTTGGCGATGGAGCAGGAGCGGCGCCGCGCCGTGGCTGATCCCGCCTTTGCTCCCAGGCTGCTGGGCATCACCAATCGACCGGAGAGCTCCCTGGGGCGGTTGGTGGATCAGATCCTTGATATTGGCGCCGGCATCGAGGTGGGTGTCGCCGCTACCAAGACCTTCCTGGGTCAGCTGCTGGCCTTCTACGCGCTGGCGATCGCCTTTGCTGAACGCCGCTCCGGCGTTGTGGGGGTGCTGGGGGCAGAGCAGCTGCAAGCCCTGATCACTGGGTTGCGTCAGTTACCCGAGCAACTGAGGGCGCTTGTGGATGACCACGACAGCCGCTGCGAGCAGCTGGCCCATCTGTTTGCTGACACCCAGGATGTGATCTTCCTGGGCCGGGGCATCAACTACCCGATCGCCCTGGAAGGGGCCCTCAAGCTCAAGGAGATCAGCTACATCCATGCCGAGGGTTATCCGGCCGGTGAGATGAAGCACGGCCCGATTGCCCTGCTTGACGCACGGGTGCCGGTGGTCTCGATTGCCGTGCCTGGCACGGTGTTCGACAAGGTGCTCAGCAATGCTCAGGAGGCCAAGGCCCGCGATGCCCAACTCCTGGGCGTGGCGCCGGAAGGACCCGATGCGGAGCTGTTCGACACCCTGCTGCCGGTTCCGGTGGTGGATGAGCTGCTGAGCCCACTGCTCACGGTGATCCCGATGCAGCTGCTCAGCTATCACATCGCTGCCCACCGCGGCCTGGATGTGGATCAGCCGCGCAACCTGGCGAAGAGCGTCACTGTGGAGTAGGCGCGAGATCGCTGCGGCCGTAGCGATCTTCGAAGCGCACGATGTCGTCTTCCCCGAGGTAGGGGCCGCTTTGGACCTCGATCATCTCCACCGGGATCTTGCCCCGGTTGGAGAGGCGGTGCTTGCAGCCCAGGGGGATGTAGGTGCTCTGGTTCTCGCCCACCAGTTCCTCGACACCATCCTTTTCCACCACGGCGGTGCCCTGAACCACGATCCAGTGCTCCGCCCGGTGGTGGTGCATCTGCAGCGATAGGGAGGCACCGGGGTTCACGCTGATGCGTTTGACCTGCCAGCGGTCGCCTTCGGTGATGCCGTCGTAGGCGCCCCAGGGCCGATAAATCTTGCGGTGCGCCTTACTTTCGCGCGCGCCCTCCTGCTCCAGGAGCCCAACGATGCTCTTCACGTCCTGGGCCTTGTTGCGGTGGGCCACCAGCACCACATCGTTGGTTTCCACGACCACCAGGTTCTCCACACCGAGGCCCACCACCAGCCGGTGCTCACTGCGCAGATAGCAGTTGCTGCTGTTTTCGCTGATCACTCGGCCCCGCAGCACATTGCCGTTGCTGTCTTGATCGGCGGTTTCCCAGAGGGCGCTCCAGCTGCCCACATCGCTCCAGCCCGCCTGTAACGGCAGAACGGCCCCGCGATCGGTGCGCTCCATCACCGCCACATCGATGGCGACGTTCGGGCAGCGGGCGAAGGCTTCACGCTCCAGGCGGATGAAGTCGAGATCGACGCTGTCTTGCTCCAGGGCCGAGCGGCAGGCGCTCACCACCTCTGGGGCGAGGCGTTCCAGTTCCGACAGGATCGCGCTGGCCTTAAACAGGAACATGCCGCTGTTCCAGGTGAAGCGGCCAGTGGCGAGGAAGCCTTCCGCCGTCGCCCGATCCGGCTTTTCCACGAATCGGGCAATGGGCACCGGCGCGGTGGTGTTCCCCAGGGGGTGAGCCGCTTCGATGTAGCCATAGCCCGTCTCCGGGGCCGTCGGCACGATCCCGAAGGTCACCAGCTGTCCCCCTTCTGCGGCGGCCATACCGGCTTGCACGGTCTTGCGGAAGGCGGCCCCATCGCGGATCACGTGGTCGGCCGCCAGTACGAGCAGCAATGGGTCGTCGCCCTGGGCCGCGGCCTGAAGGGCTGCGATCGCCACGGCGGGGGCTGTGTTGCGCCCCATGGGCTCCAGCAGGATCGCTGCGGGCTCAACGCCAATCTGTCGCATCTGTTCCGCGACGATGAAGCGATGGTCTTCGTTGCAGATCAGCAGTGGGGGCTGGAGGTCGGGAATGCTCTCCAGGCGTTGCTGGGTCTGTTGCAGCAGGGTCTCCTCGCCGCTGCCCGCCAGTGCCCAGTACTGCTTGGGATAGCTCGCTCTTGAGAGGGGCCACAGACGCGTGCCGGTGCCGCCGCAGAGGATCACGGGAACGAGCGCGGTCATGGGCGGGCGTGCTGCGGCGTGCGTTGGGCGTGCTGCTATTCCAACCCAAGGCCGGGATGGTGCAAAGGTCCCAAACAGCTCTCTGCTATTTCCGTACAGTTTGTACAGCAACAGTAGAGAGGCTTGCTGCGGTCTCTACTCCCGCTCGTTGGTGTCCGCACTGCCCAGTTCCAGGAGCCCGGGTGGTGGTGTGATGCCGATCCAACCTTCGCGCAACTCCACCCGAGGCACGATCTGCTCCACAAAGGGGATCCAGAGAGGTTGTGGTTGCCCCTCCAGCGCCACTTCCAGTAAGTCGTTGCCGGCATGAATCAGGTCTTGCACGGTGCCAACCACTGCTCCGCTCTCGAGCAGGCGCACCTCGAGGCCGATCAGATCGAGCAGGTGGAATTCCCCCTGGGCCAGCTTCGGCCTGTCGTCACTGCGCACCAGCAGCGATTGCCCCACGCAGGCTTCGGCGGAGTTGCGGTCGTTGATGCCCTCGAGGCGAATCACGAACAGCTCTTTGCCAGGGAGTTGCCGCCCGGAGAGCAAGTTCACCTTCTGGGGAGGGTTCTGACGCAGCTGGATCCAGCGCAGGCCGGGCTTGGTGAAACGTTCCGGAAAATCGCTGAGGGGATTGACGCGTAACTCGCCCCGCAGGCCCTGGGCGGCCACGATCTTGCCCACCGCCAGCAACTCCTGCTCTTCGGCCATGGCCCCGGGACGCAGCTCAGCCTCGATAATGGACTGGCGACTGGGCCCTTTCATGGCTGACTCCCTGCCGATCCTGCCCGGCTCCACCGTGGTGGTGCGCGACAGCCGCTCGATCTACAACGGCTACCAGGGCTTTGTTCAACGCATCAGCGGATCGAGTGCCGCGGTGCTGTTTGAGGGCGGGAACTGGGACAAGTTGGTGACCATGCCCCTCAAGACCCTGGAGCAGGTTTGATCTGATCGAGGGCGCTGCGGGCGGCTTCCTGCTCGGCCTGACGCCGGGATCCGCCCCAGCCTTCGCCCAGGCTTGATCCCTCGAGGCTCACACGGCAGAAAAAGCGCTTGGGGTCCCCATGCCGCTGGCTGCGCTCTTCGGTGGCATAGCTGGGGAGACCGCGTTGCAGCCCCTGGCTCCATTCCTGCAGCGCTGATTTCCAGTTATTCAGGTGGGGGTCCTGCTCGAAGGCTTTTGCGGTCACCTGCCAATGGGGGCTGAGCCACTGCAGCACCGGCGCGAGCGTTCCCCAGATCCGGTAGAGGGCACCGATGCAAGCCTCACAGGCTTCGGCCCTGAGGGTGGCGCGCCCGGTGGCGTCTCCGGCGGCCACTGGGCCTATCCGCAGCACCTGGTCGATGCCAATGCGTTCCCCCAGTTCGGCCAGCCAGCGGTCGCTCACCAGTTGAGCCCGCAGGGCGGAGCACTGGCCAACGGCCAGGCCGGGCGCATGGGACTCCAGAAATTCCGAGGCCGCCAGCCGCAGCACCGCATCCCCGAGGAATTCCAGCTTCTCGTGGTTGATGGGCAGCCCCGCTGAGGTGTGGGTGAAGGCCGCATCCAGTGGCTCCAGGGCCGACATGGGCCAGCGGGGGTCTGGAGTCAGACCTTGCGACGCCAGGAACTGCAGCAGCTGGGCGTGGCGTTCAGCGTTCATGGGGTGAAAGCAGGACGTAAGCCGGGTTCTGTTCTCCCTTCCAGAGGAAGGGGAGTGATCATCTATCTGGGACCGCCGTTACCGACGGCCTCGAGCGGCGCAAAAGAAGCGGAACGGGTGTCATGGCCAACCGTTGTTCCTAGGCCTTGCTCCCAGCCGGGGTTTACCGAGCCAGCACCTCTCGATGCTGCTGGTGCGCTCTTACCGCACCTTTGCACCCTTGCCTGTGCCCAGAGGGCCATCGGCGGTGTGTTTCTGTGGCACT
>VGPT01000067.1 GCA_016882485.1 Cyanobacteria bacterium M_surface_10_m1_298 | reverse complement strand
CTCAGTAGCGCAGCTTCAAGGTGCGGGGCAGTTGCTCCGCAATTTCCCCCTCGTCCGTCAGGGCTGGATAGGGGCGCCCTTCGCGGCGGCACCAGTCGGCCACCTGGGGATAGGCCCACTCGAACAGGAGCTTTTGGAAGGCTTCTTCGCCCCCCGGAATGCCTTCGCCGGCGCTTGGCACCTTCCCGGCCCGCTCCCGTTGCCGCAGTGCCTCAAACAGCAGGGTGGCGGCGGCCACGCTCACATTCAGGCTCTGCACCATCCCCGTCATCGGGATGAACAGAGGTTGGTCGACTAACCGCAGAGCGTCTTCACTCATGCCCCACTTCTCCGCTCCCATCAGGAAACAGCTGGGGCCTGTGAAGTCGCAGTCGCGGTAATCGAGCGCATCCACGCTCAGGTGGGTGCCGTAGATCCGGAACCCCTGGTCTTTGAGGCCCTGCAGGCATCCTTCGATGCTGGGGTGGGGATGCAGGGGCACCCACTTCTGGCTCCCCTTGGCGGTGTTGTTGAAGGTGCGAGGCCGTCCCGGCAGGCTCACCACATGGGCTTCCAACACGCCAACCGCATCGCAGGTGCGCAGGATTGCCGAGAGGTTGTGGGGCTTATCCACCGCTTCCAGCACCACCGTGAGGTCCCCCATGCGGCGGCTGAGCACGGCCTGGAGACGCTCAAACCGGCGGGGCAGCAGGGGCATACAGCGGCGATGGCCAACATCCATCGTGTCTGATGACAGGCTCTTGCCCGTGGAGCAGACCTTTGACCAGCGGGTGTGGCAGGCGGTAGCCCTGATTCCTCAGGGGAAGCTCGCCACCTACGGACAGATCGCTGAGCTCATTGGTGCCTACGGCTGCGCGCGCCAGGTGGGCTGGGCCCTGCGCCGGCTGCCCCTGCCCTCCGACATCCCCTGGCATCGGGTGGTGAATGCCAGGGGATGCATTTCTCTTAGCCCCAGCCGCGAGGGATCCGACTGGATGCAACGGGATCTGCTGCTGTCAGAGGGCATCCCGGTGGATGAGGAAGGCCGCTTGCCCCTGGGGCCTTATCGCTGGCATCCGCCGGGCTAGTTGTGGGGGATGAGCAGTCACCCCCAAGGTTTGGCGGCCCGTCAGCTGGCTTGGCAGGTGCTGCAGGCGGTGGCCGCCGGGGCCTATGCCGATGGAGCCCTGGAGCGGGAGTTGGGGCGTGTCGCGCTGTCTCCCGTGGATCGGGCCCTGGCCACGGAGCTGGCCTATGGCGCGATCCGGCAACGGCGCTTGCTTGATGCCTGGCTGGATCTGCTCGGGAAGGTGCCGGCCGAACGCCAGCCCCCCAAGTTGCGTTGGTTGCTGCATCTGGGGCTCTACCAGTTGCTTCACAGCGAGCGGGTGCCTGCGTCTGCGGCGGTGAGCACCACAGTCGAGCTGGCGAAACGCGCTGGCTTGGCCCGCCTCGCTCCCGTGGTCAACGGCATGCTGCGGGCCTGTGTGCGGCGGTTAGAGGCGGGAGATCCGCTGCCCCTGCCAGCGGATCTGGCCCAGGCTCTGGCGATCCGGCAGTCGTTGCCGGATTGGCTGGCCCAGGCGCTGCTGGAGTGGCAAACCCCCGAGCAGGCCGAGGCCTTTGGGAAGGCCTGCAACACGCCGCCCACGCTGGATCTGCGGCTGAACCGGTTGCGCGCTTCAGCTCCGCAGCTCCAGGACGCTTTCGATCAGGTGGGCATCAGCCTGCAGCCGATCGCAGGGCTTCCGGATGGCCTCACCCTGCTGGGGCGCTCCGGTGATCTCAGACAACTGCCCGGCTATGGCGAGGGGCAGTGGTGTGTTCAGGATCGATCGGCTCAAAGGATTGCGCCGTTGCTCGATCCCCAACCCGGTGAGCGCATCCTCGATGCCTGCGCAGCCCCCGGTGGCAAAAGCACCCATCTGGCGGAGTTGATGCAGGATCAGGGCCTGGTGTTGGCCCTGGATCGTGGGGAAGCCCGATTGCGCCGGGTGATCCGCAACAGTGAACGGCTCGGGCTGGGTTGCATTGAGACCCGCCATGGCGATGCGGTGTCGCTGTTGGAGCGTAATCCGGAGATGCGGGGCAGTTTCGATGCGGTGCTGATCGATGCCCCCTGCTCAGGCCTTGGAACGCTGTCGCGTCACGCCGATGCTCGCTGGCGCATTGATCC
The DNA here is from genome assembly GCA_016882485.1 of Cyanobacteria bacterium M_surface_10_m1_298. Lineage (GTDB taxonomy): Bacteria > Cyanobacteriota > Cyanobacteriia > PCC-6307 > Cyanobiaceae > Vulcanococcus. The sequence continues at coordinate 5,675 of VGPT01000067.1, read as the reverse complement.
TGGAGCGATCGAGGGCTTGGTCCGTTTGCAGCGGGAGCTCCTTGAGGCCCTTCTGCCTGCTCTCAAACCGGGGGGGCGCCTGGTCTATGCCACCTGCACCGTGCACCCCCAGGAAAACAGCAACCTGATCGAGGCGTTTCTTGCTGATCATCCGGAGCTCACGCTTGCGCAGAGCTGGCAGCTCTGGCCTGGGCAGCTTGAGGGCGCAGGCGATGGCTTCTACGCGGCCCGGCTTCAGTTGCGTTAGGGCGCCGGCAGTGGTGGTGGTGCCGTAGGCGCAGCAACCGGTGGTGGCGGTGGAGGTGCTGTTGGCGTCGCGGCTGCAGGCGCTTTGGGGGTCGAAGGCTTCTCGGTGGTGGGTTCGGTCGGAGTCCCTTCTGGGATCACCGCTGGTGCAGGAGCATTCGTTTCCTCTGCCGGTGCGCCAGTGGGCTCCGGTGCGGGAGCGGTGTCGGCGGGTTTGGGTTTGGGCTTGAACGCCTTGAGGGGATCGAATTTGCCCTTCAGGGTCGGCTTGGGCGGGAACTGTCGCACCGGCAGTTGCTTGAGGATCGGAGCCATGTAGTCAGACCAGGCCACCACGGCTCTTTCGCTGGTGCTCTTGGTTTCGCGGCTGTTGTCGTAGCCCAGCCACAGACCAGTCACGAGTTGGGGAACGCCGCCGATGAACCAGAGGTCACGGCCCCCTTCTGAGGTGCCGGTTTTGCCCGCTGCAGGCCGGTTGGGCGGCACGGCTCCGTAGCCGGTGCCCCCCTTCACCACCTGCTGCAGCATCCAGAGCATGGCATCGGCGATGTCAGTGGAGACCACGCGTTTACCGCGGTCGCCATCCACCCGGCGGCTCCAGAGCAGTTCTCCGTTGGGCCCCAGGATTTCCTCAAAGGGGGTGGGTTTGACGTAGATCCCTCGGTTGAAGATCGCCGCATAGGCCGTGGTCATGTCGAGCACCGTTTCCTCGGTGGCTCCCACGGCTAGGGGATAGAAGCGGCCCAGCTCCCGGGTGATCCCCAGGCTCTTGGCGGTGGCGATCACCTTGTCGAAGCCCACCTGCTTGAGCAGGCTCACCGACACGGTGTTGAGGGAGTTCTGCAGGGCCACCCATAGCGGCACCACCCCGCGGTATTTGTTGCCGAAGTTGCGCGGGCAGTAACCGCCGCCGAAGCATTGCCAGCGATCGTTCACCTTGTCGTCTGGCTTCATGCCATCTTTCAGCGCCGCCAGGTAGACGAACAACTTGAAGGTGGAGCCTGGGGAGCGCAGGGCCTGAACGGCCCGGTTGAACTGACTCTTGTCGAAGTCTTTGCCGCCCACCATGGCCCGCACCAGGCCGGTGCCGGGCTCCATCGTGACCACCGCTCCCTCGATCTCTCCTGGGGTGTGCTTGTTGATCGTGGCCTGAGCCAGCTCCTGCCATTCCAGATGCAGGCCGGAGCGGATCGTTAGACCACCCACCTCCAGCTCCTCAGGGCTAAGCACGTTGGGCAGCTCCTGGGCCACCCAGCTGGTGAAGTAAGGGGCGCGGCTGGTCCAGTACTTCGGCTCGGCCGGCTTCAGCAGCAGGGGGGCGGCATTGGCCTGATCTTCCTGGAGCGTGTCGATGAAGCCGGCTTCTCGCATCCGCCGCAGCACGATCTTGCGGCGCTGCAGGGCCAGATCGGGATTCACCAGGGGCGAATAGATCGAGGGGGCCGGCGGTAGCCCCGCAATCAGGGCGGCTTCCGGCAAGGTCAGTTCCGCCGGGGTTTTGGAGAAGTAGATCCAGGCGGCATCGGAGACGCCGTAGGCGCTCGAGCCCAGATACACGTTGTTGAGGTATTGCTCAAGGATCTGCTGCTTGCTCAGCTGACGCTCGAGCTTTCCGGCCAGCAGAGCCTCCTTGAGCTTGCGGATCACCGTGCGGTCCTGGCTCAGGAACACGGTGCGGGCCAGCTGCTGCGTGATCGTGCTGGCCCCTTCCTCGACTGAGCCCTGACTGATATTGCGCACCATGGCGCGACCAATACCGATTGGGTCGATGCCGTCGTGCTGGTAGAAGCGGCGGTCTTCCGCGGCGATGAAGGCCCGTTCCACCAGCAGGGGCATCTGCCCGCTGATCAGCTTTTCGCGGGTGGCGGGGCCCAGCTTCTGGATCACCTGGCCATCGGCGGCCAGCACCGTGATCGTGCCGGGGCGGTTGTAGCTGTTCAGGCGTCTGACATTGGGCAGCAAGGCGTCCACCGCCTGGCTGAGCAGAGCCTGGCTCAGAGCAACGCTGATCCCCGCGCCAGCGCCGATCAGGCCGGCTGAGATCAGTTGGCGCCGCCGCCTCTGCTTCACATCACCACCAGGTCGCTATGGCCGATCGCTAGAGCCGTCACGAGCATCCCCAGCACCAGAAAGGGTTGGGCACTGGCCTGGTACTTCACATCGAAGGCCACGGGGTCGCGCAGCAACCAAATGTCCTGGAAGGTGATCTGGGGAATGATCAGCAGCACCAGCAGAACCGCGGCGAAATGTTGGCCGATGGCGATCAGCACCGCAACCATCGCCAGCTGAAACACATCGATCATCCCGGCACTGATCCAGCTGGCCTTCTCGATCCCGAAAGCTACCGGGAGGGATTGCAGACCCAGAGCCCGGTCTCCTTCAACGCTCTTGAAGTCGTTCACCACCGCGATACCCAGACCGGCTAGGGAGTAGGCCAGGGTGAGGATCGCTGTGGTCCAGGTGAGGTGCCCAAACAGGGCCTGACCGGCCCACCAGGGCAGGGCGATGTAGCTGGCTCCCAGGGCGTAGTTGCCGAGCCAGCCGTTCTGTTTGAGCTTCAGGGGCGGTGCGGAATAGATGAAGCTCACGAATGAGCCGCCCAGGGCCAGCAGGAACAGCACCGGGGTGGTGTGCTGTGCCCAGAGGTCGAGTCCGTAGGCGACACCCAGGCCGGCCAGAAGAAGAATCCAGATCTGGGCTTTGACTTGCCAGAGCGGGATCGCGCCGGAGGGGATCGGGCGATAGGGCTCGTTGATCGCGTCGATCTCGCGGTCGTAGTAGTCGTTGATCGTCTGGGTGTAGCCCGCCAGCAGCGGACCACTCATCAACATGCAGGCAATCGAGGCACCGACCTCACTGGGGGTCCAGTGGAAGTTGCCCGAGGCGGCGGCTCCGCAGAGAACTCCCCAGATCAGAGGGATCCAGGTGACCGGCTTCATCAGCTGAAGCCGGATTTTCCAGATGTTGGAGGTGCCGCTGGCACCTTTCATGCCCAACAGCTGCCGGGCTCCACCGCCGGAAGCGGCGGTGGGGTTGGGGGAGTCGCTCACGAAGCGGAGATCAGGCTGCGGTGATTTCGTCGTCGAAGAACCAGTTGGTGGTGCCGTTGCTCAGCTCAACCACCACACCGATGCCCTTGCCGTCGGTGACCTTGAAATCCTTCACGGTGCCGGTGGCATCGCTCTGAAGCGCGGAGACCAGATCGGCGGGGATGCGGTCGCGCACCCGGGTGACCCGCACCTTCGAGCCGATGGTGATGGCAGCCTGGGACATGTCCGGCGCGACGAAAAGTGGCGTCAGGCTAACCCGCTGCAAGACCGCCAATCCATGGTTGCCAAACGGATCATTCCCTGCCTGGACGTGGCCGATGGTCGGGTGGTCAAAGGCGTGAATTTTGTGGGTCTGCGCGATGCCGGCGATCCGGTGGAGCTGGCCTGCCGCTACAGCGCCTCCGGAGCGGATGAGCTGGTGTTTCTCGACATCGCCGCCTCTCACCAGGGCCGGGCCACCTTGGTGGATCTGGTGCGCCGCACCGCCGAGGCGGTGACGATCCCATTCACGGTGGGGGGAGGGATCAGCTCTGTGGAGGGCATCACCGAGTTGCTGCGGGCCGGGGCCGACAAGGTGAGCCTCAATTCCTCGGCGGTGCGTGATCCCGAGCTGGTGGCCCGAGGGGCTGAGCGCTTCGGCTGTCAGTGCATCGTGGTGGCGATCGACGCCCGCCGCCGCGAGGGCCCTGATCCCGGATGGGATGTGTATGTCAAAGGAGGCCGCGAGAACACCGGGCTCGATGCGGTGACCTGGGCCCGCCGGGTGGTGGAGCTTGGAGCCGGAGAGATCCTGCTCACCTCGATGGATGGCGATGGCACCCAGGCGGGGTATGAACTGAATCTCACCCGGGCGGTGGCCGATGCGGTGGAGGTTCCGGTGATCGCCAGTGGGGGCGCCGGCTGCATCGATCACCTGGCCCAGGCTCTCGATGCTGGCCCGGAAGGGGGGCATGCCTCAGCGGCCCTGTTGGCCTCACTGCTCCACGACGGGGTCCTCACGGTGGAAGAGATCAAAACCGAGCTGCTGGGTCGAGGCCTGAATCTCCGGCCCCTGGAGCAGCAGATCCCTGTGGTGGTCTAGCTCGCGCTGCTGCTTTACCTGCCGTTACGATCCAAATCATTCAGCCTTTCGCGCGGCGTGCTGGCCTTCGAGCAGTCCCATTCACCGCTCTTGGTTGGCGCCATCGTGCTGGTGGTGGTGGTGATGGTGGCCTGGGCCCTGCAGCTGATGCAGGCCGCTAGCGATCGCAAAGAGTTTTCGCTGATGCTCGCCGGCTGCATGGTGTGCTCCGCCGCGATCGGTTTGGCCACCGTGATGGTCATGACCCTGACCAGTGCGGATCGCCTTCAGGCCCAGGGCTATTTCAGTTCCGCAGACGCACCGGACAGCGAGCTGATCAGCGGTGGTGTCAGTCTCGATGCCATCTCCTTGCCCTGGGATGTCGCCGAGCGCTGATCCTTCACGAGCCATTCCACCTGGCAATCCTGAGGCGGTCAGGGATCTGTTCGAGCGGATTGCACCGGCCTACGACCGGCTCAACGATCTGCTGAGCCTGGGGTTGCATCGGATCTGGAAGCGTCAGGCGATCGCCTGGTTAGCTCCGCAGCCGGGTCAACGCCTGATCGATCTGTGCTGCGGCACCGGGGATCTGGCCCTGGTGATCGCCGAGAAGGTGCGGCCCGGTGGCTTGGTGCTGGGCCTCGATGCAGCGGAGACCCCCTTGCGGCAAGCGCGCTCTCGTGCGGCCCGGGCCCCCTGGCTGCCGCTGGAGTTTCAACTCGGTGATGCCCTGGACACCCAGTTGGGCGATGGCTGGGCCGATGGGGCGGTGATGGCCTATGGATTGCGCAACCTGCAGGATCCGGCCTTGGGACTCCAAGAACTGCGTCGCCTCCTGCGCGCCGGAGGTCGAGCCGTGGTTCTCGACTTCAACCGCCCTGAAGATCCTCAGGGTTTAACGGCCCGCTTCCAGCGCCTCTATCTACGCCAGTTGGTGGTTCCCCTGGCGCGCAAGGCCGGCCTTGAGGCGCAGTATGCCTATCTCGAAGACAGCCTGGCCCGCTTTCCGACTGGAGTGCAGCAGGAGCAGCTGGCCTTGGCTGCCGGGTTCACGCACGCACACCATCAACCCCTGGCTGGAGGTCAGATGGGGATGCTGCAGCTGGTGGCCTAAGGCGGGGTGATGCCTTGGGTCACCCAGATCACGCCGAAATAGAGACCCAGAAAGGTCAACACCAGAGCCCCCACCAGAAGCTTTCCATCCATGGCTCTGCTCAGCGGATCAGGTTCATGCCGAGGAAGCCTCGGCCGAGGCCCGAGCTCCTCTCGTTCAAGTAGCTGAGGGCAATTTCAAAGTCCATCAGGCCCTCCTGCTCCAT
>VGPT01000066.1 GCA_016882485.1 Cyanobacteria bacterium M_surface_10_m1_298 | reverse complement strand
CGGTGTCTGCTAATTCCACACAGTCTGTACGGAAATAGAAGACGCTGTCGATAGGCGCGTTCCGCCCCCTGTTTGATCACCTCATCCTCACTTTGGCCTGGGGCCTGAGTGGCTCTGCTCGCTTGTCTGTGCGTGTGAGGCACAGTTTTCTTATGGCCGATCTGGTTGCTGGGGTGATGTTGATGAGCATGCAGAAACAAGACACAAAAAAGCCCGACCTTTGAGGCCGGGCCTAGATGAAGACGTTGACGATTCTGTGATCAGCGCATGGCTCAGGCGGATACTCCCGCCAGCTCTGGGATGGCAGCAGTCGGCATCTCCTTGCGGATCACAACCTGCTTGTTGTCATCCACATCGACCATGGCGGTGTCGCCTTCGCCGATGCGGCCGGAGAGGAATTCTTCGGCCAGGGAATCCTCGAGCAGGCGCATCACAGCACGACGCAGTGGGCGGGCGCCGTAGCTGGGGTTGTAGCCCTCGTCGACCAGGCGTTCCTTGAAGGCCTCGGTGACCTTGAGGGTGATGCCCTTCTCCAGCATGCGGCTGAAGACTTCCTTGAGCATGATCTCGGAGATCTCTTTGACTTCGTCGCGGCTCAGCTGACGGAACACGATGATTTCGTCGAGGCGATTGAGGAACTCAGGCCGGAAGTACTGCTTGAGCTCTTCATTCACCAAAGAGCGAATGCGGTTGTAGTTGGTCTCGTCGGCATCGGCTCCGGAGAACTCGAAGCCGAGGCCGCCGCCACCCTTCTCGATCACCTTCGAACCGATGTTCGAGGTCATGATGATCAGGGTGTTCTTGAAGTCGACCGTGCGGCCCTTCGAATCGGTCAGGCGACCGTCTTCCAGGAGCTGCAGCAGCAGGTTGAACACGTCGGGGTGCGCTTTTTCGATTTCGTCGAAGAGCACCACGGTGTAGGGGCGCCGGCGCACCGCTTCAGTGAGCTGGCCGCCTTCGTTGAAGCCCACATAACCCGGAGGGGAGCCGATCAGCTTGCTGACCGTGTGGCGCTCCATGAACTCCGACATGTCGAGGCGGATCATCGCCTCCTCGCTGCCGAAGAAGTAAGCGGCGAGTGATTTGGTCAGCTCGGTTTTCCCGACACCGGTGGGGCCGGAGAAGATGAAGCTGGCGATCGGACGGTTGGGGTTCTTCAGGCCAACGCGTGCTCGGCGGATCGCCCGGGACACGGCCTTGACGGCTTCGTCCTGACCGATCAGGCGCTGGTGGAGGGTTTCCTCCATGTTCAGCAGCTTCGCCGATTCGCTCTCGGTGAGTTTCTGGACGGGAACACCAGTCCAGGAGGCCACGATCTGAGCGATGTCTTCTTCGGTCACCATCGGACCCGCTTCGCTCAAGGCCATTTCCGCGACCGCGACAGCAGAGCTCTCAGCAGCAGCGCCTTCCTCGGCAGCAGCAGGCTGTGTCTCATCTTTGCGGGTCTGCAGGATCGAGCGGATCTGATCGCGCAGCTCCACTTCCTTGTCGCGCAGTTCGCCGGCCTTGGTGAAGTCCTGCTCGCGAACGGCATCATCCTTTTGCTTCTGGATGTCGCGCAGCTGCTTGTCCACCTCCTTGGCCGCAGGAGGCAGCTTCGAGTTCATCAGGCGCACCCGGCTGCCGGCCTCATCGATCAGGTCGATGGCTTTGTCGGGCAGGAAGCGATCGGAGATGTAGCGATCGCCCAGGGTGGCGGCCGCCACGAGAGCCTCGTCGGCGATGGTCAGGCGGTGGTGCGCCTCATAGCGCTCCTTGAGGCCGCGCAGGATCTCGATCGTGTCATCGACGGAGGGCTCACCCACCTGCACCGGCTGGAAACGACGCTCGAGAGCCGCATCCCGTTCGATGTGCTTGCGGTATTCGTCGAGGGTGGTGGCGCCAATGCACTGCAGCTCGCCGCGGGCGAGAGCCGGCTTGAGGATGTTGGCAGCATCGATGGCGCCTTCCGCGGCTCCAGCACCGATCAGGGTGTGGACCTCGTCGATCACGAGGATCACGTTTCCGGCACCCCGGATCTCCTCCATGATCTTTTTGAGGCGCTCCTCGAACTCACCGCGGTATTTGGTGCCGGCCACCAGCAGGCCGATGTCCAGGGTCAGGACGCGCTTGTCTTCGAGGATGTCGGGCACATCGCCCGAGTTGATGCGCTGAGCAAGCCCTTCGGCGATGGCGGTTTTACCCACGCCGGGTTCTCCGATCAGGACCGGATTGTTTTTGGTGCGACGGCCCAGGATCTGAATGACCCGTTCGATTTCGTGCTGACGGCCCACCACAGGATCGAGCTTGCCGTCGGCGGCCTGCTGGGTGAGGTTGCTACCGAATTCATCGAGGGTGGGGGTCTTGGTGGAACCCTTGCCACCGCCACCACCGCTGGCCACCTCGGCGGTTTCGCCCAGCATGCGAATCACCTGGGTGCGCACCTTGGCCAGGTCGACGCCAAGGTTCTCCAGCACGCGGGCTGCAACGCCTTCACCCTCGCGGATCAAGCCCAGCAGCAGGTGTTCTGTGCCGATGTAGTTGTGCCCCAGCTGTCTGGCCTCCTCAAGGGACAGCTCGAGCACGCGTTTGGCCCTGGGTGTGAACGGGATCTCCACCGCCACGAAGCCGGAACCACGGCCGATGATCTTCTCGACCTCAACCCGGGCATCCTTGAGGTTGACCCCCATGGACTTGAGCACCTTGGCGGCCACTCCCGTGCCTTCGCCGATCAGCCCCAGCAGGATCTGCTCGGTGCCCACGAAGTTGTGACCCAGGCGGCGGGCCTCTTCTTGGGCCAGCATGATCACCTTGATGGCCTTCTCGGTAAACCGCTCAAACATGGGGCGGGGCCTGATGCATGTACAACCAACTTATCAGGGTTGGACGGGGGTGTGTGGGACCGGCTTCTGATTGGTCAAATCCGTTGCGCCGCAATGGGTCAAGCCGTGAAAAATTCACAACAGAGCAGCTCAAAGTTTCCGGTTCTCGCTATCAGGAATGGGCGGCAATCCGCACTTCCTCGCAATCGTGCAGCCGCATCCATTGGATCAGGGCATCGTCTCCGTTGCGGTAGTAAGCGCGACGGACTCCGGCGGTTTGAAAGCCGCAGGCCTCGTAAAGCCTGATGGCGGCTTGATTTCCTGCCGCTACTTCGAGGGTGGCGTGCAGGGCGCCTTGTGACTGTCCCTGCTGCAGAAGCGCCATCAGCACCCTGCGCCCCAGCCCCTGGCGGCGCCGGTTTGGCTCCACCGCCATCGCGGTGATGTGCAGTTCATCCACCACCAGCCAGCCGCAGCCCAGGGCGATCAGGGATCCCTCCTGCTCGAGGCCGACCGCGGGCCGGCGCGGGTCACTCAGTTCGCTGGCCCATTGCTGTTCGCTCCATAACCCCCCCAGGGCCCTTTGATCGAGCTGGATGCAGGCTTGCAGCCAATCCGGTGTCAGCTGCAGCAGGTGCTCCGGCCCGGATTCGTGCTGGTGTTCGGCAGGCACAGGCCGGTTCGGGCGACCTCTTTAGGATCACCTAATGACCAGTTCCCTTGCAGCTACGGATCTCGCGGTGAGTGCACGCCCCTACGAGAGCGACCGTGACAGCTCCAGCCCCAACCGCAACCTCACGCCCCTGACGACGGCCATCGCAGCCGATGGTCGGTTGGAGGTGGGTGGGTGTGTTCTCAGTGACCTTGCCCGTCGCTACGGCACACCGTTGTATGTGCTCGATGAGGCCACCCTGCGGGGCACCGCCCAGGCCTACCGCAAGGCCCTCGCCTCCCATTACCCGGGCTCAGCCCTGGCGCTCTATGCCTCCAAGGCCAACAGCAGCCTGGCGATCACGGCCGTGGTGGCCTCCGAGGGGCTGGGCCTGGATGCTGTTTCCGCTGGAGAGTTGCTGACGGCGATCCAGGGCGGGATGCCCCCGGAGCGGATCGTTTTCCACGGCAATAACAAAAGCCTCGAGGAGCTCCAGCTCGCCGCAGAGCTGGGTGTCACCGTGGTGGCGGACAACTGGTTCGACCTCGAGCAGCTGGCCAGCCTGAACCTGCAGCAGCCCGTGCGGCTGATGCTGCGCTTCACCCCCGGCATTGAGTGCCATACGCACGAGTACATCCGCACCGGGCACCTCGACAGCAAGTTCGGCTTTGATCCCGATCAGCTGGAACCGGTGCTCCAGCACCTCAAAGGCTGTTCCTGGGCTCAGGTGAGCGGTCTACATGCCCACATCGGATCGCAGATCTTTGAGCTGCAGCCCCACCGCGATCTGGCGGCGGTGATGGCCGATGCCCTCAAGCTGGCCCGCGCCATGGGGCACCCTGTCAGCGATCTCAATGTGGGAGGGGGCCTGGGGATTCGCTACGTGGCGTCTGATGACCCACCGTCGATCGATGCCTGGGTTCGCACCGTGGCCGAGGCTGTGGCGGCCGCCTGTCAGGAGCGGGGCCTTGATCTGCCCCGTTTGCTCTGTGAGCCCGGCCGTTCGCTGGTGGCCACCTCCGGTGTGACCCTCTACAGCGTGGGCAGCCGCAAGGAGATCCCCGGCATCCGCACCTATCTGTCGGTGGATGGAGGCATGAGCGATAACCCCAGGCCGATCACCTATCAGTCGCTCTACACCGCCGTGTTGGCCGATCGCCCCGAGGCGGAAGCCAGCGATACCGTCACCCTGGCTGGCAAGCACTGCGAGTCGGGAGACGTGCTCTTGAAGGATCTCGCCCTGCCTCCGGCCACCAGTGGTGATGTTTTGGCGGTCTTTGCCACCGGTGCGTATAACGCTTCGATGTCATCCAATTACAACCGCATCCCGCGCCCTGCGGCGGTGATGGTGCACGACGGCCTCTCAGAGCTGGTGCAGAGACGGGAGTTGCCGGAGGAACTGCTGCGCTACGACGTTCTGCCGGAACGCCTTCGGCCGGTAGTGTGATCAGCAGCAAGTAGGGCAAACGTGCTCGCGGTGTTCGGAGCCATCCAGCTGGGTTTTGTGCTGGATCTCCTGCTCGCGACGGCTCTCGGCCTGGTGCTGTTGGCACGCGTGAATGAACCGCGCACCCTCTGGTTGCTGCGCGGCTATCTCACCCTGGTGGCCCTGGCCTGGGTGGTTCAGCGTTACGCCAACCTGCCGCTCACCAGCAAGCTGGTGGATGCCCTGGTGATGGCCTGCAGCCTGGCTCTGGCGATCCTCTGGCAGGGGGAACTGCGCCGCCTGATGGAGCTGCTGGGCACCGGTCGCCTGGATGTGTTGTTTGGCAGTCACCGCGCCGACAAGCTTGCCTCCAGTTCGGTGGGTGTGCTCAGTGAGGCCGCAGGCCGGCTCTCTCAGATCCGCCGCGGTGGCCTGATCGTGGTCGATCTGGGCAGTGATCTGCGCCCTGAGGATTTCCTCAACCCTGGCATCGCTCTCGATGCGCAGCTGTCGGTGGATCTGCTGCTGAATCTGTTTTCTGTCGATACCCCCCTCCACGACGGAGCGGTGCTGGTGAAGGGCAATCGCATCCTCTCGGCCGGCGTGATCCTGCCCCTCTCCCGTCAGGGGCTGAATCGCTATGGCACCCGACACCTGGCGGCCCTGGGCATCACCGAACGCTTCGATCGCTGCCTCTGCATCGTGGTGTCGGAAGAAACCGGCACCCTCTCGCTGGCCAGACAGGGACGCCTGGAGCGTCCGATCACCAGCAGCCGTTTGCAGGAACTGCTGGGAGAGGCCCTGTCCCAAAGTCCGAAGGCCTCCGCGAAGGGGGTAGGACGTAGCGTGGCCGTGGATTCGGCTGATCCACACGCATGAGTCGTTCCCTGGCGACTGCACTTTCCGTCGAAGGGAACAGACCCTCGCGCTGTGCCCTGCCGCCTGGGTTGGATGCGGCGCGTCTGCCCGCCCACGTGGCGGTGATCATGGATGGCAATGGCCGCTGGGCGGGTCAGCGCAAGCTGCCCCGCGTGATGGGCCACCGTGAAGGGGTGGAAGCGCTCAAGCGCACCCTGCGGCTCTGCAGCGACTGGGGCATCGGCGCCCTTACCGCCTATGCCTTCTCCACGGAGAACTGGAACCGCCCCGGTGAGGAGGTGAGCTTCCTGATGACCCTGTTTGAACGGGTGCTGGCCAGGGAACTGCAGGCCCTTGAGCAGGAGCAGGTGCGGATTCGCTTCCTTGGCGATCTCGAGCAGCTGCCCGAAGGGCTGCAGCAGCTGATTCAAGACGCCACCGATCGCACCGCGGCCAACACGGGGATCCGCTTCAACGTCTGCACGAACTACGGCGGTCGGCGGGAGCTGGTGCGCGCCGCACGCCTGCTGGCTGAGCAGGTGCAACGCGGAGATCTGGATCCCGAAGCGATCGATGAACAGACCTTCGCCAGTCAGCTCTTCACCTCTGGACAGGCGGACCCGGATCTGCTGATCCGCACCAGTGGGGAGCAGCGCATCAGCAACTTCCTGCTCTGGCAGCTGGCCTATGCCGAGCTGCACATCACCGATGTGCTCTGGCCTGACTTCGACGAGGCCGCTCTGATTGCGGCCTTGATGGACTTCCAGAGCCGCCAGCGCCGCTTTGGTGGAGTCGACTCCCTCCCCTCCTGACTCGCCCGCACATCACCTTGACCGAAGCCTCCGCCACCGTGCGCCACGACTGGAGCACCGCCGAGATCCAGGCTCTGCTGGAGCTGCCCCTGATGGATCTGCTCTGGCGGGCTCAGGCGGTGCACCGTGAGGCGAACCCCGGCTACCGCGTGCAACTGGCCTCCCTGCTGAGCGTGAAGACCGGCGGCTGCGAGGAAGACTGCGCCTATTGCCCCCAGTCGATGCACAACAGCAGCGACGTGACCGGCAGGCCGGAGCTGGAGGTGGAGCCAGTGCTAGCTCGGGCTCGGGCGGCCAAGGAGGCCGGGGCCCATCGCTTCTGCATGGGCTGGGCCTGGCGCGACATCCGCGATGGGGCCCCCTTTGAGGCGATGCTCGCGATGGTGCGGGGGGTGCGTGAGCTGGGGATGGAGGCCTGCGTGACGGCCGGGATGCTCACCGACAGCCAAGCTGCCCGCCTGGCGGAGGCCGGTCTCACCTCCTACAACCACAACCTCGACACCAGCCCCGAGCACTACGACCGGATCATCACCACCCGCACCTTCCAGGAGCGCCTGGAAACCCTTGCCCGCGTGCGCAAGGCAGGGATTTCGATGTGCTGCGGTGGCATCATCGGCATGGGAGAAAGCCTCACCGACCGGGCCTCGTTGCTGCAGGTGCTGGCTTCGATGGAGCCTCACCCCGAAAGCGTGCCGATCAATGCCCTCGTTGCGGTGGAAGGCACTGCCCTGGAAGAGCAACCGCCGGTGGATCCGATCGATCTGGTGAGGATGATCGCGGTGGCCCGGATCCTGATGCCCCACAGCCGCGTGCGTCTCAGTGCGGGCCGGGAAACCATGAGCCGGGAGGGGCAACTGCTCTGCCTGCTGGCCGGAGCGGATTCGATCTTCTACGGCGACACCCTGCTCACCACCGGCAATCCCGATGTGGAGGCCGATCAGCAGCTGCTGGCCTTGGCAGGCGTGAACCCCTGGCGTGATCAGGTGCCGGCTTGAGCGTGTTGGTGGCCGCCTTCTATGGCTTCACAGCCATGGCAGATCTGGCCGCCCTGCAGCTGAGCCTGCGCGAGCTGGCCGAGGCCGGCGGTGTGCGCGGCACGATCCTCCTGGCGGAGGAAGGGGTCAACGGCACCATCAGTGGAGCGGATGCGGGGGTGAAGGCGGTGCTGGCACAGCTGCGCAGCCTTCCTGGCCTGGGAGCTCTGGAGGCCAAGTTCAGCCGATCGGAGCAGCAGACCTTCCATCGCCTGAAGGTGCGGATCAAACGGGAGATCGTCACCATGGGCTGCCCCACGGTGAAGCCCGCCGAACAGGTGGGCACTTATGTGCCGCC
>VGPT01000065.1 GCA_016882485.1 Cyanobacteria bacterium M_surface_10_m1_298 | reverse complement strand
CCCCGCTCTCTCCGCGCCAGAACAGCTCCGGTTGCAGGGGAGTCAAGGAGATACCCCCGCTGCCCACATGGGCCACATCCACCGGCCAATCGGCGGGGCCCGCCACCTCGGCCTCGAGATCGTTGGCCACCTCCCCCGCCAGCCAGTAATAGGTGCGGCCGCGGGGATCGACCCGCTGATCGAACTGATCGGTGTAGCGGCGCACCGCCTTGCGACACCAGCGCAGCGGCCCCATCGCTTCGCGGGCCAGGGGGGGCACGTTGAGATTGAGCAGCATGCCGGGATCCCAGCCCCGCTCCACCATTTGTTCCGCCACCTCCAGGGCCAGGGCAGCGGCGGGTTCAAAGCTGCGCCACTGGAAATCGGCACTGCTGACCGCCAGGGAGCGGATCCCCTCGATCGTGCCCTCCATCGCTGCACTGACGGTGCCGGAATAGAGGGTGTCGGTGCCGAGGTTGGGGCCGTGGTTCACCCCGGAGAGCACTAGATCCGGCCACTCCTCCAGCAGGGCGAACAAGCCGAGCTTCACGCAATCGCTCGGGGTTCCACTGCAGGCCCAGGCCGTCACCCCATCAGCGAACAGTTCATCGGCCCGTTGCGCCCGCAACGGGGTCTGCAGGGTGAGGCCGTGTCCGGTGGCAGAGCGCTCCTGATCCGGGCACACCACCGTGACTGCATGCCCCCGGGCCACGGCCTCCGCCGCCAGAGCTCGGATCCCTCCGGCGAAGACACCGTCGTCGTTACTGATGAGGATCCGCACGCTCTGGTTCCACCTGGGCCGAGGCTAGAGGGCGTCTACCTAGAGTCGGCAGTCGCCGTAGCCCAGCCGTGAGCGCCACCGTCAGCCTGCAGCAGCTCACCGACCAACTGGAGCAACTGGAAGCGCAGGCGGCTGCGGACATCGCCGCGGCCTCCAGTGCCAGCGAACTGGAAGACCTGCGGGTGGGCCTGCTGGGCAAGAAGGGTCGCCTGTCAGGCGTGCTGGGGGCGATGGGCAAATTGCCGGGCGATGAACGCCCCCTCGTGGGCCAACGCGCGAACGTGCTCAAGGACCAGGTGCAGGGGCTGCTGAGCGAACGGCTCAACGCGGTGAAAGCTGCCGCCATGAGTGAGCGCATCGCCGAGGAAACCCTCGATGTGACCATGCCCGCCAGCTACACGCCGGTGGGTCGCCGTCACCCGCTGATCAGCACGATCGAGGAGATCGTCGACATCTTCTCCGGGCTGGGCTATCGGGTCGAAGAAGGCCCTGAAATCGAGAGCGACTTCTACAACTTCACCGCCTTGAACATCCCGCCGCATCACCCCGCGCGGGACATGCAGGACACCTTTTATCTGAGCGAGCGCGAGCTGCTGCGCACCCACACCTCCCCGGTGCAGATCCGGCACCTGGAGAACAACGCGCCCCCGGTGCGGATCGTGGCCCCCGGGCGGGTATATCGCCGCGATGCCGTGGATGCCACCCACTCCCCGGTGTTTCACCAAGTGGAGGTGCTGGCGATCGATGAAGGGCTCGACTTCAGCCACCTGCGCGGCACGGTGACCTCCTTCCTGCAGCAGTTCTTTGGTGACCTGCCGGTGCGGTTCCGCGCCAGCTACTTCCCCTTCACCGAACCCTCCGCCGAGGTGGATGTGCAGTGGCGCGGGCGCTGGCTCGAGGTGATGGGCTGCGGCATGGTCGACCCCGCCGTGCTGGAGGGAATGGGGATCGATCCTGAGCGCTACAGCGGCTTTGCCGCCGGCCTGGGCGTGGAACGCTTCTGCATGGTGCGCCACGGCATTGATGACATCCGCCGCCTGTTCACCAGCGATCTGCGCTTCCTGGAGCAGTTCTGAAGCGCTTCGCAACCGGATCAAAACCGCTCGGGGCAGTGCTCATACACTTGCCTGGCTCCCCTGCCTCTGTCGGTGCCCTGCGTCGGACTGATCGTTAACGACGGCAAGGATCTGGCCCTGGCCACCGCCGATGCCATCGAGACCCGCCTGCGCGCGGCGGGTTACGACGTGGTGCGCGCCAGCAGTGCCGGCGGGATGGTGGGATTTGCCAATCCCGATCAACACCTGCGCAGCCGCGGCCACGCCGCCTGCGTGCCGGCCAACTTCGAATCCAGCCTGGCCATGGCGATGGTGCTGGGGGGTGATGGCACGGTGCTCTCCGCTGCTCGGATGACGGCACCGATCGATGTGCCCATCCTCACGATCAACACCGGGCACCTGGGCTTCCTTGCCGAGACCTACCTACCGGAGCTGGAGCAGGCCCTGGAGAGCGTGGTCTCCGGAAACTGGACCGTGGAGGAACGCACCACCCTGGTGGTGAGCGTGATGCGGGGTGAGCAGCGCCGCTGGGAGGTGCTCTGCCTCAACGAGATGGCCCTGCACCGTGAGCCCCTCACCTCGATGTGCCATTTCGAGATCGCCGTAGGCCGCCACGCTCCCGTCGACATCGCCGCCGACGGGGTGATCCTCTCGACCCCCACCGGCTCCACCGCCTATGCCCTCAGTGCCGGTGGCCCCGTGATCACCCCCGACTGCCCTGTTCTGCAGCTCACTCCGATCGCCCCCCACTCCCTGGCCTCCCGGGCCCTGGTGTTCAGCGATCAGGAACCGGTCACCGTGTTCCCCGCCACACCCGAGCGCTTGATGATGGTGGTGGATGGCAGCGCCGGTTGTTACGTGTGGCCAGAGGATCGCGTGCTGATCCGCCGCAGCGAGCACCCGGTGCGCTTCGTGCGCCTGGCGGATCACGAGTTCTTCCAGGTGCTGCGCAACAAGCTCGGTTGGGGCCTGCCCCATGTGGCCAAACCCAGCAACGGAGCCCCGTGAGCGGAGCCTCGGTGCTACTGCTGGGGGAGCAGGCCGAGGCGCTGCTCCCCCGCCTCGAAGCCTCCGGATACCAGTGCCTGCAGGGCGAAGCTTCCATCGCCAGCGGCTGTGATCTGGTGGTGCTGGGCAGCGAGTGGGAAGGGCGCCTGGCCAGCCTCCGCCCTCAGATCGGCCCGGTGCCGGTGCTGCTGGACATCGTCAGCGACAGCGTGGCCTCACGCTCTCGCATGCTGCTGTCGGGAGCCGATGACTTCTGGATCTCCACGGCCGGAGCCAGTGACCTGCTGACCCGCTTGCGGTTGCACCGCAAGCTTCAGGACAAGAGGCGCCCGCCGAGCGATCTGCTCCGGCTCGCAGATCTCACCCTGGTGCCCAGCCGCCATGAGGTGCGCCGCCAGCATCGCGGTGTGGCCCTGACGGCCCGGGAATACGCCCTGCTCGAGCTCTTGATGCGCAACGCTGGCGAGGTGGTGAGCCGCGACACGATCCTGCGCAGCGTGTGGCACGACCAACAGGGAGCCGCCAGCAACGTGATCGAGGTCTACGTGCGCTATCTACGCCAAAAGCTGGAAGCTGAGGGCGAGAAGCGCCTGCTGCACACGGTGCGGGGGCAGGGGTATTGCCTCAGCGACGGTCCTCCTCAGTTGTCTTGAGCCGATGACCACACCCCCACCCCCTCCACAACAGCTACCGATCGAGGCCCAGTGGTGCCTGGAGGAACGCAAGCCCTGCATTGATCTGGAGGTGGCCCGCAGCAGTCAGCAACAGCGCTGGGGCCTGCAGGGCCGTCCACCCCTCGCCCCACTGCGGGGGATGTGGTTCCCCTTCCCGCAACCCCAGCTGCTCAAGTTCTGGATGCACAAAACCCCCTCGCCCCTCGACATGGTGTTCATCGATGGCGACCGGGTGATCGCCGTTGAAGCCAATACCACTCCCTGCCCGAACCTGCCCTGCCGCAGCTACGGCCCCGACATCCCGGGCACCAGCGTGGTGGAACTGGGGGCCGGAGAAGCGGCGCGTTTGGGGATCGGAGTGGGCAGTGCCGTGCGGATCAAACCGCTGACGCCTGCCCCCGCAGCACCAGCACAGGATTAAGCGGGGCCAGGCGGGTGCCATCCGCCAGCGGGGCACCACGCCAGGCCTGGTGCTGACTCACGCTGACCTGCAGGCCGGCCTGCTCCAGCAGAGGCCTCAGTTCCGCCAGGGCCTCGATGGTGGCCAGCGGAATCACCACAATGCCGCCTGACCTGAGGCGCTGCAGCACCGCCTCGAGCAGCGCCACTCGCTCGCGGCCACCACCACCAATCAGCACGCGATCGGGATCTGGGAGCTGCGCCAGCGCCTCCGGGGCCCGGCCTTCGATCACCCCGGCGGGCGCAACACCCAGCCGTTGAGCATTGGCGCGGATCAACTCGGCCGAGCCGCCGCGCTGCTCCAACGCCCAGAGGGACAAGCCGGGCCGCAAGCGCAGGGCCTCGAGACCAATGGAGCCCACCCCGGCCCCCAGATCCCAGAGCACTCCTTCGGCGGGGAGATCCAGATCCGCCAGCAGCTGAATGCGCACCTCCCGCTTGGTCATCAGACCGGGGCGATCGGGATGCTGCAGGTAAAAGCCATCGGCAATCCCTAGCAATGGCAACTCTTGCGGCGGCTGGGGGGCCGGGGATTCGGCCAGCAACACCACCAGATGCAACGGATCGAGATCGGCGGGCAGGGCCGCTGCCGGAGCCAACCGCAGCACCCGCTCCTCGGGGTGCCCCAGGCGTTCGCACAGCCACAGCCCATAGGCAGGCTCCAACCCTGAAGCCCGCAGGATCTCTCGCACCTCCGACACCCCACCGCGACTGGGGTCGGTGAGCACCGCCAGGGCCTGCGGGCGCTGCTGCAGCCGGGTCGCCAGGGCCCCGGGTTCGCGTCCATGCAGGCTGATCCAACTGGCGTTCTGCCAGGGGCGCGCCAGCCGGGCGAAGGCCAGCTGCAGGGAGCTGGGGGCGGGGTGAAAACGCAAGCGCTCGGCTCCCAGCCCCTGAATCAAGATCCGTCCGATGCCGAACCACAACGGATCTCCGCTGGCAAGCACCACCGCATCGGTGTGGGGCGTGAGCGCGGTGATCAGCTTCTGGGGCTGATCGCTGGCGAGCAGGGTCGCTCCACCCCAACCATCCCAGGCCTGCAGGGCCTCATGCAGGCGCTGCGGGGCCGCCACCAGCACGGCATCCCGCAGGAGCTGCTGCTGGGCGCGAGGCATCGATGCCGGAGCTCCCGCGTCGGTGCCGATCACCTCGATCATGGATGCATTCTGCTGCGGGCCATGTCCCCATCCGATCGCCGCCAACGCCTCCATGAGCTGGTGGTCGCTCTGATTGCCCAACAGAGCGATCTGGAGCTGCTGGATGACGACAACAGCGGCAGCCTCGCCGCCGCCCAGGGCAACCCCGGCGGATGGCTGGAGCGCAACCGACGCGTGGTGCAGCGCTACCAGGCCCTGGTGCGATCCGCCGCCACCCTCGATGCCCTGGTGGAGCAGGAAGCCAACGAACGGGCGAACCCCTCTCAACTCTGACAAGCTGGCCGCACTCTTAGCTGCCCCATGGCGCGCCTCGGCCTGTCCGCCCTTAAGTCACTGCTCCGTCGCGCCGGGCTCCGTCGATCCACCCCTGCACAGTCCTGGGCCGTGCCCCAGGCGAGCTGGAGCCGCCCCCTGGGCATGGGCTGGAACAAGCCCTACACCGTTCGCTACGCCAGCAACCTCGACGACGGCCCCAACCACGGCATGCCCCTCGGGGGGTTCGGAGCCGGCTGCATCGGCCGGGCACCCGATGGCAACGTCAACCTCTGGCACCTCGACGGCGGAGAACACTGGTTCGGGGTGTTGCCCGATTGTCAGTTCTCCCTCTTCGAAACCAACGGAGAGAGCAGCCGCGCCCATGCCTTGGCGGTGAAACCCCAGCGGGATGACTCCCGAGCGGAGGCGGCTGACCCCCTCACCAGCTGGACCTGGTATCCCGCCAGCACCCCCGAACGCCGCACAGGCACCTACGCCGCCCGCTATCCCCTGAGCTGGACGCACTATGAGGGCGTGTTCGATGCCCAGGTGAGCTGCGAGGCCTTCAGCCCGATCCTCCCCGGCGACTACCAGCGCACCAGCTACCCCCTGGCAGTGTTCGTCTGGACCCTGCGCAATCCCAGCCGCAAGCCCCTCGATCTCTCCTTGATGCTGAGCTGGCGCAACACCTGCGGCTGGTTCACCAACACCGACTCTTCCGCCGAGGTTCACTTCCGAGACGACGGCAGCCCCGAACACAACTACGCCCCGGCCATCGGCAAGAGCGAGGGGCATCGCAACGATTGGGTCGACGATGGCGACCTCAGGGGAGTCGTTCTCGCTGGAGACGTCTCCAGCCCGGTGCGAGAAGGCGAGGGCCAGTGGTGCATTGCCACCTCCGAGCAACCCGGCGTGCGCATCCAACGCTGCAGCCGCTGGAACCCCCACGGCGACGGCAAGGAGCTCTGGGGCAACTTCAGCAGCGACGGATCGATCCCCAACAGCAATAACAACCGCCGCAGCGGGGCCTCCGATCCCGCAAGTGCAGCCCTGGCGGTGCAATGCCATCTGGAACCCGGGCAGAGCATTGAGATCCCTGTGGTGATCAGCTGGGACCTGCCGGTGACAGCGTTTGCCACCGGCACCAGTGCCCTGCGGCGCTACACCGATTTCTTTGGAGCCAGTGGCAAGAATGCCGCGGCCATCGCCGCTGAAGGTCTGAGCCACTGGAGGCAATGGCGCGATCAGATCCAGGCCTGGCAGCAGCCGGTGCTGGAGCGGAGCGACCTGCCCGAACCGCTGCGAATGGCTCTCTTCAACGAGCTCTATGACCTCTGCAGCGGAGGCAGCCTCTGGAGCGCGGCCACACCCGACGATCCGGTGGGGCGCTTCGGCGTGCTCGAGTGCCTCGACTACGCCTGGTACGAAAGCCTGGATGTGCGGCTCTATGGCTCCTTGGCCCTGCTGCAGCTCTGGCCGGAGCTCGACAAGGCGGTGCTGCGCAGCTTCGCCCGGGCCATTCCCGCCGCCGACGCCACCCCGCGGCCGATCGGTTGGTATTTCACCCAGGGCAAAGGCCGCGTCGAGGCTGCCCGCAAGGTGAAGGGCGCCACGCCCCATGACCTGGGTGCTCCGAATGAGCGCCCATGGGATGCCACCAACTACACCGCCTACCAAGACTGCAACCTCTGGAAAGATCTGGCCAGCGACTACGTGCTGCAGGTCTGGCGCACCTTCAAGCTCTCTCCCAATGGAGAAGACGTGCGCTTCCTCGCTGACTGCTGGCCGGCCGCCGTGGAAGCCCTGCGCTACCTCAAAACCTTTGATGCCAATGGCGATGGCCTTCCCGACAACGGGGGAGCTCCCGATCAAACCTTTGATGACTGGCCGCTCAAGGGCGTCAGCGCCTACTGCGGCGCGCTCTGGATTGCCGCCCTTGAGGCAGCCCTAGCCATCGCCCAGCAGCTCCAGCTCAGCACTGGGCTCGACACCGCAGCGGAGCAACGGGAATTCAGCGGTTGGCTCGAGCAATCGCGAGGGAACTTCGACAAGCTTCTCTGGAACGGCGAGTACTACGACATCGACGCCGAGAGCGGAACGCCGGTGGTGATGGCCGACCAGCTCTGCGGTGATTTCTACGCCCGCCTGCTGGGCCTGGAACCGGTGGTGAGTGAAGCCAACAGCCGCAGCACCCTCAAAGCGGTGCGCGAGTCCTGCTTCGAGAAGTTCGAAGGCGGCAGCCTCGGGGTCGCCAACGGCCTGCGCCGTGATGGAACACCGCTCGACCCCAATGGCACCCACCCCCTGGAGGTGTGGACCGGCATCAACTTCGGCATTGCCAGCTACTTCCGGTTGATGGGAGAAACCCAGACCGCCCTGGCGATCACTACAGCGGTGGTCAACCAGGTGTATTCCGGCGGTCTTCAGTTCCGCACTCCCGAGGCGATCACGGCGGTGAACACCTTCCGTGCCTGCCACTACCTGCGGGCGATGGCGATCTGGGGGCTCTGGGCCACCCACACCAACTGGCAACGGATTCCCGGGGCGGAGCAGGGCT
>VGPT01000064.1 GCA_016882485.1 Cyanobacteria bacterium M_surface_10_m1_298 | reverse complement strand
ATGTGATCTTCGTGACCGTGGGTCACGATCATGCCGCGGATGCGCTTCTGGTTTTCCTTCAGATAGCTGGTATCCGGCATCACGACGTTCACGCCGTGCATGCCATCGCTAGGGAATGCCAGACCGGCATCCACCAGCATGATGTCGTCGCCGTATTCAAAAACGCAGGTGTTCTTGCCGATCTCGTGAAGGCCACCGAGAGGGATGACCCGCAGGTGGGGTTGCTTGGCGGCGCCGTTACGGCTGGGGGTTGATGTCGTCATTCAGAAGGGGGGTTGCGGCTGAGCCGCGCAAGGTCAAAAACGGTGGACTTCGGCGTTGCTCAGCAACGGATCAGGTCGGCCTTGGCGTCAGGTGGGACGCAGGGCTGCCAGAACGGAATTGAGTCGATCGCGCACGTCACTTGAGGCGGAAACGAGAGGAAGCCTTGGGGCGCCCACAGGCCAGCCGCTGAGTTCCAACGCAGCTTTCACGGGGATGGGATTGGTGGTGCAGAACAGGGCCTTGCACAGGGGCAACAGCTGCTCGTGCAGGGACAGGGCGGTGGTCAGATCACCGGACAGGAAGGCGCGAACCATGGCTTGGATCTGATCACCGGCCACATGGCTGGCCACGCTCACGACGCCAACGGCCCCCACAGCCAACATCGGCAGCGTCAGGGCGTCATCACCGCTGTAGATCGCCAGGCGCTCTCCACATAGGGCCCTGAGGGCACTGACTTCCTCCGTGGTGCCGCTGGCGGCCTTGAAACTGATCACGTTGCTGAGATCGAGCAAGCGAGCCGTGGTCTCAGGACTCAGGCTGCAACCGGTTCTGCCCGGGATGTTGTAGAGCATCAGCGGCATCGCCGGTGCGGCCTGAGCAACGGCCCTGAAATGGGCTTCCAGCCCTTCCTGCGGAGGCTTGTTGTAGTAGGGCACCACCACCAGGGCGCCGTCAGCGCCCAGGGCAGCCGCTTCGCCGATGGCCTCCACGGCCTCTGCGGTGCAGTTGCTTCCTGTGCCGGCGAGCAGCTTGGCGCGGCCGCCCACAGCTGCCTTCACGGCGGAGAACAGCTGATGTTGCTCGTCCCAACTGAGGGTTGGGGATTCTCCGGTGGTCCCGCAGAGCACCAGACCATCGGAGCCGTGGTCGACCAGATGACTGGCCAGGCGCGCCGCCAGATCCAGGTCGACTGAACCGTCCGCCGCAAAGGGCGTCACCATCGCCGTGATCACCCGACCAAAGGGAGCAGGCGAGGCGGCGCCGGGGTTCAAGACGGGGGTCACACTCGCACTCATGCGGCTACGCCTTCGCTGAACTGGGCGGCTTGTGCGGCGGCGGCGGGATCCAGCAGCAACTCAGCGATCTGAATCGCATTCAGCGCCGCACCCTTGCGGATCTGATCTCCACAGAGCCAGAGCTCAAGGGCATTGGGTTCACTGAGGTCCTGGCGAATGCGGCCCACCGCCACGGGATCCCGACCGGTCACATCGGTGGGCATGGGGAAGCGATTGGCCGCAAAGTCTTCGATGAGCTCCACGCCAGGGGCCTTGGCCAGCAGAGCCCGTGCCTCCTCAACTGGGAACGGCTCATGAAATTCGATGTTGATCGCCTCGGAGTGAGCGCGCAGCACCGGCACGCGCACACAGGTGGCCGACACCTTCAGATCCGGAAGACCCATGATCTTGCGGGTCTCATTGACCATCTTGAGTTCCTCCTCGCAGTAGCCGTTTCCCTGCAGGGGGGAGTTGTGCAGGAACAGGTTGAAGGCGAGGGAATAGGGCAGAACACTGCTCTGCGGCGTGCCTCCATCCAGAACGGTGCGGCTGAGCACGCTGAGCTCTTCCATGGCCCGGGCCCCTGCACCACTGGCGGACTGATAAGTGCTGACCACCACCCGCCGCATCGGGCGCCGGGCCGCCAACGGCGCGAGCGCGAGGGTCATCAGGATCGTGGTGCAGTTGGGGTTGGCGATCACCCCCTGATGGCGGAAGGCCTCGTGGGGATTCACCTCCGGCACTACCAGGGGGATGCCGGCATCCATCCGGAAGGCACTGGAGTTGTCGATCACCACGGCACCGGCAGCCGCGGCCACAGGAGCCCACTGCTTCGAGACCGAACCGCCGGCTGAAGCAAGAACCACATCCACACCGTTAAAGGCGTCAGCACTCACGGGCTGAATGGTGAGGTGCTGTCCGTTCCACTCGAGGCTCTGACCCGCGGAACGGGGCGAGGCCAGGAGGGTGAGACGCCCCACGGGGAACTGACGCTCAGCGAGAAGGGCGAGCAGCTCCTGACCCACTGCACCAGTGGCTCCAAGAACGGCCACATGCAGTGGACGCTGGGGCAGAGAACGAACGTCGGGGTTGGTCAACGGAGCGATCGGTTGAAACGGTGAAGCTCAGGTGAAGCTGAAACGGTGAGGGCCCATCCCCTCAAGTAGCGATGGGGAGAAGGCAGGGGGCGCTGAAACGTGAAAAAGGTCAGGCCTTGACCGCGACAGGGCGGCGACAGGGGCGAAGCGCAGACGAGAGCACTGAGGCAACGAAGGTGGCTGTGGTGCTGAGGCGTGCATCCAAAACCGGATGCGTTGACAGACAACCTGCACGACTGGTGACGGAACCCACGGGGGATTCCGTCGAAAGCTCTTCAGGTCACTGGTTCTTGCTGACAACAATACGTGGCCAGCGTCGAGCGGTGGAGCCGCTGTAGGAGCTCGTCACAGGTGAGTTCCTAGGATTGCGGGCTGCCCTGCCGAATTTCTCGGCCTGACGCCTCGATCGCTTCCATGAGCCCTGCCGCCACCGCCGCCAGCAAAACCTCTGCCAAGACGGCAGATCTCAAGCTGAGCACCAGCGCCCGCCCTGGCAGCCGGATGGCGATCGAGATCGCTGTTCCCGCCAATCGCACCCAGAGCAGCCACAACGAGGCTGTCGAAAAACTGAGCCGCAGCGTGCGGCTGCCCGGCTTCCGCCAGGGCAAGGTGCCCCGGGCTGTCCTCCTGCAGCAGATCGGCCCGCAGCGCATCCGTGCCACCGCCCTGGAAACGCTGGTGGACAGCGTGTTCCGCGATGCCCTGAAGCAGGCTGAGATCCCAGCCATTGGCCAGCCGGCCCTCGACGGCGGATTCGAAGCTCTGCTGGAGCGCTTTGAACCGGGCAAGGAGCTGACGCTCACCCTCGAGATGGATGTGGAGCCCACACCCAAGCTGAAAAGCACCAAGGGCCTCAAGGCTGAAGCCGAAACCGTGAGCTTCGACGCCGCTCGTGTTGACGAGCTGATCGAGCAGTCCCGCCGCCAGATGGCGACCCTGGTGCCCGTTGAGGGCCGTGCTGCTGCAAGCGGCGATGTGGCCGTGCTCGGCTTCAAAGGCACCTTCAGCGACAACGGCGAGGCGATCGAAGGCGGCAGCGCAGACGCCATGGAGGTGGAACTGGAAGAGGGCCGGATGATCCCCGGCTTTGTCGAGGGGGTCATCGGCATGAAAGCCGGCACCACCAAAACCGTGAGCTGCCAGTTCCCCGAGGACTACGCCCAGGAGGATGCGGCCGGCCGCAAGGCCAGCTTTGAGATCACCCTCAGTGAACTGAAAGCCCGTGAACTGCCAGCTCTCGACGATGCCTTTGCCCAGCAGGCCAGCGACAAGCAGACCCTGGCCGAGCTGCGCAGCGACCTGGAGGCACGACTGAAGGAAGACGCAGAACGCCGCACCCAATCGAACCGGCACGACGCGCTGCTCGCGGCCCTGGTGGAGCAGCTCGAGGTGGAACTGCCAGAAACCCTCGTGCAGGAAGAAATCGTTTCCCTGCTGGAGCAGACCGCCGGTCAACTGGCGCAGCAGGGCATGGATGTGAAGAAGCTGTTCACCCCCCAGCTGATCCAGAGCCTGCGGGAAACCTCCCGCCCCGAAGCGGAAGAACGCCTGAAGCGCAGCCTGGCCCTCAAAGCCCTGGCGACCGCCGAGAAACTCGAGGTGGCCGCTGCCGACATCGATGCCAAGGTGAAGGAACTGAGCCGGGGCTTCAGCGAGAGCTCCCGCATCGATCCCAACCGTCTGCGTCAGGCGGTTCAGGAAGACCTGATGCGCGAGAAGCTGATGGGCTGGCTGGAGGAGCACTCCACCGTCACTGAGAAGGCAGCCGAAGCTGAGGAAGCCAAGCCGAAGAAGGCAGCCGCCAAGAAAGCCAAGGCCAAGTCCGACGCCGAGCCCGCTGCCGAGGCCTGATCCCCATAGATTGTCCGGACTGACCTCCAGCCCGGCCGCGTGATCAACGCCAGCATTCAGCACCCGATCCAGAACCGCTGGCTGGGCCAACAGCCCCAGTCATCGATCTGGACCGGGCCATCGGCTGCTCCTGGAATTCTTCCCACGGTTGTGGAGCAATCCGGGCGCGGCGATCGGGCCTTCGACATCTATTCCCGTCTGCTGCGGGAGCGGATCATCTTCCTCGGCACCGGCATCGACGACCAGGTCGCCGACGCCCTTGTGGCACAACTCCTGTTCCTGGAAGCGGAAGACCCGGAGAAGGACATCCAGATCTACGTGAACTCCCCCGGGGGATCGGTCACCGCTGGCCTGGCCATCTACGACACGATGCAGCAGGTCGCTCCAGATGTGGTCACCATTTGCTACGGCCTGGCCGCCTCGATGGGCGCCTTCCTGCTGTCCGGCGGCACCAAAGGAAAGCGCCTGGCCCTGCCGAACGCCCGGATCATGATCCACCAACCCCTGGGCGGTGCCCAGGGCCAGGCTGTCGACATCGAAATCCAGGCCAAGGAAATCCTCTTCCTCAAGGAAACCCTCAACGGGCTCATGGCCGAGCACACCGGGCAACCGCTGGAGAAAATCTCGGAAGACACCGACCGGGACTACTTCCTTTCCCCGGCAGAAGCGGTTCAATACGGCCTGATCGATCGTGTCGTCACCGATACGGCCCCGGTTTGATCCTTAAGGACGGCTGACGAACCGCTGGATCCCAACGATCCTGGAGTTTCGGGCCCACTGCCCCAGGAAGCCCTGCCGCACAACGCCGCCGCAAACACCGCCCGATGGCCAAGTTCGACGCCCACCTGAAGTGCTCGTTCTGCGGAAAGTCGCAGGATCAGGTGCGCAAGCTGATCGCCGGACCGGGCGTCTACATCTGCGACGAGTGCATCGACCTCTGCAACGAGATCCTTGATGAGGAGCTCGTTGACGGTCAGGGCAGCAGCGGCAGCGGTCGACAGGCCCAGGAGAGCAAAGGCAAGGCACCGGCCAAAAAGGCCAGCAAGCCCGCTCCCACCCTGGCCGAAATCCCTAAACCGCAGGAGATCAAGGCCCACCTCGACTCCCAAGTCGTCGGGCAGGAAGAGGCCAAGAAGGTGCTCTCCGTTGCGGTCTACAACCACTACAAGCGCCTGGCCTGGCAAGGCGATGGCAAGGGGGAGAGCAACCAAACCGCCACCAAGCTGCACAAGAGCAACATCCTTCTGATCGGCCCAACCGGCTGCGGCAAAACCCTGCTGGCGCAGACCCTGGCAGAACTGCTGGATGTGCCCTTCGCCGTGGCCGATGCCACCACCCTCACCGAAGCCGGCTACGTCGGCGAAGACGTGGAGAACATCCTGCTGCGGTTGCTGCAGAAGGCTGATCTGGATGTGGATCAGGCCCAGCGCGGCATCATCTACATCGACGAGATCGACAAGATCGCCCGCAAGAGCGAGAACCCCTCGATCACCCGTGATGTGTCGGGAGAAGGCGTTCAGCAGGCCCTGCTGAAGTTGCTGGAAGGCACCGTGGCCAATGTGCCCCCCCAGGGCGGCCGCAAGCATCCGTATCAGGACTGCATCCAGATCGACACCAGCCAGATCCTGTTCATCTGCGGTGGCGCCTTTGTGGGCCTCGAAGACGTGGTGCAGCGCCGCATGGGGCGCAACTCAATCGGCTTCATGCCGGAAGGTGGCCGCGGACGCAGCCGTCACAACAAGGACCAACAGGCCGCCCACGTGCTGCGCCACCTGGAGCCGGATGATCTGGTGAAGTACGGGCTGATCCCCGAATTCATCGGCCGACTGCCGGTGAGCGCGGTGCTGGAGCCCCTCGATAGCACTGCGCTCGAGGCGATCCTCACGGAACCCCGCGACGCCCTGGTGAAGCAGTTCCAGACCCTGCTGAGCATGGATGACGTGCGCCTGGACTTCGAGCCCGGTGCCGTGGAAGCGATCGCCGCCGAAGCCCACCGCCGCAAGACCGGCGCCCGCGCCCTGCGCGGCATCGTTGAGGAACTGATGCTCGATCTGATGTACGACCTGCCGTCGGACAAGAGCACCAAGGCCTTCACCGTGACCCGTGAGCTGGTGGAGGAACGCACCCAGGCCAAGGTGCTGCCCCTCCCCGGCAGCGAAGCCGCCCAACAGGAATCGGCCTAACGGCCCCATGGCCGCGGCCGATCATCTGGAGTGCCCGCGGCAACACGGGCTCTTTCACCATCACGGCATCGACCTCGGCGATGGCACGGTGGCCCACTACCTCGAGGGGAGGCAGATCCTGCGCAGCCCCGTCGAGGAGTTCTGCCGCGGTCAACCGATCCAGGTGGTTACCTATCCGGAGGGGAGTTGCTCCCCGGCCAAGGCCACGCTGCAACGGGCCCAGAGCCGACTGGGCGAGCAGAGCTACAACCTGCTGTTCAACAACTGCGAGCACTTCGCGCACTGGTGCAAAACCGGGCGGCACCGCAGCGCCCAGGTGGAGGACTGGCTCCACACCGGCAGCCTGGGGGCGCTGGCCCTGGGGCAGTTCATGCCGGCGGCTGTGCTCACGGGAGCCAAACTGCTGCTGCGGCAGGGGCTCAGGCTGGATCCCCAGCAGCTGGAGAAGGGCCGGGCGCTGGCCCTGCGCAGCCTGGAGCAACTCGATGCCCTCAGGCTCAAACTGCAGCAACGGCTGGAGCAGGAACTGAGCCGAGCCGAGGCCCGCTGGGGCGATTCGCACCAGAGCGACAACCGCCAGTTTCTGCAGCTGCAGCAAGCGGCCCAGACCCTGGCGGATCAACTCAGCGAGGTGGAAGACATGGAAACCAAACTCGAGCAATGGCTCAGGGGCCAGGGCCAGTAGCCTCCAGCCATGCCGGTCGCCTACCAACCGCTCCATCACAAGTACCGCCCGCAGCGGTTCGACCAGCTGGTGGGGCAGGAGGCGATTGCAGCGACCCTGGGCAATGCCCTGCGCTCCGGTCGGATCGCCCCGGCCTACCTGTTCAGCGGGCCCCGGGGTACAGGAAAAACCTCGAGCGCCAGGATCCTGGCCCGCTCCCTGAATTGCCTGAGCAGCGACGGGCCAACGCCAGAGCCCTGCGGGGAATGCGAACTCTGTCGATCGATCGCCAGCGGCACGGCCCTGGATGTGATCGAAATCGATGCCGCCTCCAACACCGGTGTCGACAACATCCGTGAGCTGATCGAGCGCTCACGCTTCGCCCCGGTGCAGGCCCGCTGGAAGGTCTACGTGGTGGATGAATGCCACATGCTCTCCACGGCGGCCTTCAATGCCCTGCTCAAAACCCTCGAGGAGCCGCCACCGCGGGTGGTGTTCGTGCTGGCGACCACGGATCCGCAGCGGGTGCTGCCCACGATCCTCAGCCGCTGCCAGCGCTTCGATTTCCGCCGGATCCCTCTCGATGCCCTCGAGCAGCACCTGAGTTGGATTGCCGCAGAGGAGCAGATTCAGATCACCCCAGAAGCCCTGCATGTGGTGGCCCAGAGGGCCCAAGGCGGCCTTCGGGATGCGGAGAGCCTCCTCGATCAACTGAGCCTGCTGCCCGGGCCGGTGGAGCCGATGGCCGTGTGGGAACTGCTGGGGGCGGTGCCCGAGCAGGAACTGCTGGAGCTCGCCCAGGCCCTGGCGAGCAGTGAACCCCTGGGGGTGATCGAGGCCTCACGCACCCTGCTGGAGCGGGGCCGTGAACCCGGCGCCGTTCTGCAAGGCATGGCCGGCCTGCTGCGCGATCTGGTGCTGGCGGGTGTCGCCCCTGAGCGTCTGGAGCTCACCAGCTTCTCCCCCCAGTGGCGAGGGGAGCTGCCGGCCCTGGCCCGCACCATCGGCAAAGCGAAGCTGCTGCGCTGGCAGGCCCAGCTCAAGGGCAGCGAACAGCAACTGCGTCAAAGCGTGCAGCCACGCCT
>VGPT01000063.1 GCA_016882485.1 Cyanobacteria bacterium M_surface_10_m1_298 | reverse complement strand
CCCAGGGGTGACCGTGGGTACCACCACCGAACTGGAGCACGGAATCGTCGCCGAAGATGCTCACCAGCGCGGGCATGTGCCACACGTGGATACCGCCGGAGGCCACGGCGAACACGCCGCCCATGGAACCCCAATCTTGGTCGAAGAAGTTGCCGCGGCTGCGATCTTCGGGAACGAAGGATTCACGCAGCTGGTCGATGTAGCCGAGGGTGGACTGACGGTCGCCCTCGAGCTTGCCCACGACGGTACCGGTGTGCAGCTGGTCACCACCGGAGAGGCGGAGGCACTTGGCAAGCACACGGAAGTGAATACCGTGCTTGGGGTGACGGTCGATCACCGCGTGCATGGCGCGGTGGATGTGCAGCAGGATCCCGTTCTTCCGGCACCACTTCGCCAGACCGGTGTTGGCGGTGAAGCCACCGGTGATGTAGTCGTGCATGATGATCGGCTGGCCGAGTTCCTTGGCGAACTCAGCGCGCTCGTACATCTCTTCCGGGGTCGCTGCCGTGCAGTTGAGGTAGTGACCCTTCTTCTCGCCGGTTTCCTGTTCGGCTAGCTTCACAGCTTCGGCAACGAACTCGAAGCGGTTCTGCCAGCGCTGGAAAGGCTGCGAGTTGATGTTCTCGTCGTCCTTGGTGAAGTCGAGACCACCGCGGAGGCACTCATACACCACACGGCCGTAGTTCTTACCGCTCAGGCCGAGCTTCGGCTTGATGGTGCAACCCAGCAGAGGACGGCCGTACTTGTTCATACGGTCGCGCTCGACCTGGATGCCGTTCGGCGGACCCATGCAGGTCTTGATGAACGCCAGGGGGAAGCGAATGTCTTCCAGGCGCAGGTGACGCAGCGCCTTGAAGCCGAACACGTTGCCGACCAGGGAGGTCAGAACGTTGGTGATGGAGCCTTCCTCGAACAGGTCGAGGGGATAGGCGATGAACGCATAGAAGGCTTCCTTGTCGCCAGGAACGTCTTCGATGCGGTAGCAACGGCCCTTGTAGAAGTCGAGGTCGGTGAGGAGCTCGGACCACACAGTGGACCAGGTGCCGGTGGAGGATTCAGCGGCCACAGCGGCAGCTACTTCCTCGCGGGGAACGCCTTCCTGGCCGGTGCACTTAAAGCACGCGAGCAGGTCGGAATCGAGGGGTACGTAATCAGGAGTCCAATACGTGTCGCGGTACTCCTTAACCCCAGCGTCATACTTCTTAGCCATGGAGAATCTCCGGGTGGGTCGAGGGAAATCAGTCAGAGGATGGAACGGCCCCTAGAGGCGCGTTTCAGACCTCAGTCCTTCGAACCAACGAAGCCGGCGCTGCTGTTCAGAGCAGGCTCAACTTCACGGTGGGGGCGGGCAATGATGTGGGCGGCCACCAGGCCATCGCCCACGCGCTCGCAAGCATCGGCGCCAGCGCGAACGGCTGCGTTTACAGCACCGGTTTCGCCGCGGACGAGAACGGTGACGTAACCGCCGCCCACGAATTCGCGACCGACCAGGCGCACTTCGGCGGCCTTGGTCATGGCGTCAGCGGCTTCGATCGCGGGGACCAGACCCCGGGTCTCGATCATGCCGAGGGCGATGCCCATGGTTTCGTTTGCCATTACCTGCTCCTGGAGGAGGGGGTGGAATGTTCGCTTGCAACCATGGTCGGCCGGTGATCCGTACGTCAAGACATTTGCGCTGTTGTGACGATCACCGTCTGCGCACTGTCTGATAAGCCAGGCTGATCAGTGCATCACAAAACTTTGGAGATGCTTCTGTTCGTGATCGCTGATCCACGGTTGACGTGAACGGCGCCCCTCTGTCTCACAGGGGTTGTGCCTCGGAGACGTACGCCATGCCACCGAAATAGCTCAGCAGGGGTTGTAGTGCGCTGCGCAGCCCATCGAGTAGGGCCGGCTCGCAGAACACGATCACGTGCGCGTTGGCTCCCAGGCCGCTGAAGTCCATCGATTCCGATACACATCCATGGGGGCCCTTGCCGGTGACGTGCTTCATCACGGTGTATCCGGGAGCTCCGGCGGCTTCGATGGCCTCGAGGATCTTGGTGAGCTCCCGCTCGCTGATGAAGAGATCGAGCCGTTTCATGGCATCAGCCGGCGCTGGGGATCAGGGCATTCACCAGCCCCATATACAAAGGAATACCCACGATGATGTTGAAGGGGAAGGTCAGACCGAGCGCTGTTGAGATGTAGAAGCTCGGATTGGCCTCGGGAACGGTCATGCGCATCGCCGCTGGAACTGCGATGTAGGAGGCACTGGCGCAGAGCACCACAAACAGCAGGGCATTGCCGGGCTCCAGTCCGAGAAAGCGGGCCAGGAGCGCTCCCGCGCCGGCATTGAACAGGGGCATCAGGATCGAGAAGCCGATCAGAAAGCTCCCGGCTTCCTTGAGATCGCGGACCCGTTGCGCCGCCACGATGCCCATATCGAGCAGGAAGAAACTCAGGGCCCCGTAAAACAACTTGTCCGTGAACGGCAGCATCTTTTCAACGCTGCTTGGGCTGTTTGCTGCACTGAGGAAGCCGATCACCAGGCTCCCCACCAGCAGATACACCGATCCATTCAGGAGGGCCTCATGCAGCACGGCCCCCCAGCGCATCGCTTGCTGTTGGGGTCGGTTTTGCGGAGCGGCCAGTTTCACCAGCAAGAGCCCAACGATGATCGCCGGCGATTCCATCAACGCCAGGGCCGCCACCATGAAGCCGTCGTGGTGGAGATGCTGCGTCTCCAGAAAGCTCTCCGCGGTGATGAAGGTCACCGCACTGATCGACCCGTAGGTGCCGGCGATGGCTGCGGCGTTGAAACTGTCGAGCTTCAGGCGCAAGATCAGAAAGCTGTACAGAGGAACCAGCAGCGACATCGCCACAGCCGCCGCGATCGTGGGCAGCACTGGACCACTGATGCCGCTGTGTTGGAGTTCCAGGCCTCCCTTGAAGCCGATCGCCAGCAGCAGATAGAGGGAAAACAGCTTGGGGAGGGGAGCTGGAATTTCCAGATCCGAGCCCAGCAGAACCGCCAGAACCCCCAGGAAGAAGAACAGAACCGGCGGCGTTAAGAGGTTCTGAAGAACCAGGCTGGTGTCCATCGGGGCCCGGCTTGCGTCGATCCAATTGACGCTAAGCGGCCTGTTTGCTGCTGCACACATCCAGGCCATTGCTGTTGCAGCGTTGCCACGAGCTCCCTACGGTTTTGCTGAGGCAGGTGCCCCTGGATTCGTCTGGGGTGGAATGTTCAACCCAACCTGCCTCTCCCCTTCAGGCGTCACAATGGCCCCTCCCGGCCATCGCGGATGCCCCTCCTCTCCACGCCGCCTGTGCTGGTGATTGCCAGCGGCAACGCCTACAAGGTGGCTGAGATCAGGGCGATGCTCGACGCGGTGGATCTCGAGGTGCGTCAACAGCCGGACGGCCTGGAGATCGAGGAGACCGGAACCACGTATCTCGAGAATGCACGGCTCAAGGCCACCGAGGTGGCCCGGCTGACCAGTCAGTGGGCCCTGGCCGATGATTCAGGCCTAGAGGTGGATGCCCTCGGTGGCGCTCCCGGCTTGTATTCAGCGCGCTACGCCCCCACTGACCACGAACGCATCCACCGCCTGCTCCAGGAACTCGGGGCTACCCCCTATCGCAGTGCCAGCTTCAACAGCGCCATGGTGCTGTCCGATCCCAACGGTGAAGTGGTGCTGGAAGCTCAGGGCATCTGCCGCGGTGAGATCCTCACCGCCCCTGAAGGGCATGGCGGTGGCTACGACCCGATTTTCTGGGTGCGCGAAGCCGGCATGACCTACGCCCAGATGGGTCAGCACCTCAAGGACAAGCTCGGTTCACGCGGCAAGGCAGCTCGCACCCTGGCTCCGGGGCTGAAGCAGCTGCTGGGGCTGGGCTGATCAGCGAGCCCGGCGATTGATTTGCTCCACCGAGCGCATCGCTGCAGAGGCCGCCTCGTTCACATCCCCTTCCCAGCCGGCGAGGGTGAGGCGCCCAAAAGCACCCACGGCCTTCACGTCGACCACGGTGATGTTGCTGGCTTTCTCGGCTTCGTTGGCCGCCAGCAGCACGTAGCCAGCCGGTTCGGTTTCAAGGATGTACATGCTCATCCCGGCCTGGATCATCGAGCCGCGCCGGTTCTGGCGGTTGATCAGCACCG
The DNA here is from genome assembly GCA_016882485.1 of Cyanobacteria bacterium M_surface_10_m1_298. Lineage (GTDB taxonomy): Bacteria > Cyanobacteriota > Cyanobacteriia > PCC-6307 > Cyanobiaceae > Vulcanococcus. The sequence goes on along the minus strand of VGPT01000063.1, from coordinate 4,000 downwards.
CATGGTCAGGGGTAATGGCCCGGATGACTTCGGTCCAGGTCACGCTGCAGCGGGTGCGCTGCTCAATGCTGCTGCCGATCGCCTCGAGCACCACATCACCGGAATGGAGCACGTTGCTCTGATCGCGGTGATAAAGAGCCAGTGAACCAAAGGCCCGCTCCACCACCATCTGACCGAGGCGCACGGTGCTGGCCTTGAGGGCGATATCGGTGACGCGGTGCACGGCCATGCCAGGAGACACCTCCAACCAGAGGCAGGCATCGCCCGGGATCGGTAGAAAACCCTGGCTCACCGTTCCCATGTAGGCCGCGAGCTGCGGCTGCAGGGAATCGAGGAACACATAGGTGCGCAGCTCGATCGATTCGATGGCGCTGGCCTGACTCACCAGGCGGGCTTCGCTGTCCGTGGTGATGACACAGCTGGCAGCCGACGGATGCAGCTCATCCAACGGGGTGCCACTGCCGCTGAATCCCAGGTCTGTGCCGGTGATCTGCACCGCGGAGGTGCGTCGCCTGGGAATGCGTTGGGGCAAGGGGTCTAGGTGCTCCCTGGGTTGGTTCAGCACCGCGCTGGGGCGGTCTAGTCCTCAGCTGACCAGCCGGAGGAGCGGGGCGATCTTACCGCCCAGGTTTGCTGTTGGAGGATCCTGACGCCGGCTTTCAACGGTGCCGAATCACACAACCGCCTTCGGAGGGCTGGCTATCACGGCAGCACACGAGCTGTGCTGGCCATGCTCACCCCTTCAACGCGACTGCGGCTTCAGGAGATCGTTCAGAGGATCGGCACCAATCAAGCGGTGTCTCTCGAAGAACGGATCTACCTGCAGAAATTTGCTGATCGGGACCATTCCGTTGCGACCTGGTTGCGACAGGCCAGGCGTCAACAGCAGGTCGCGACCAGCGAGGGGGTGGATCGGCTGATGGCGCAGCTGGATCTCGGGGAGCTGGATCCAGGGCCTTCCTTCCGCCCGGACCCCGAGGATCCCGGCGACCTCGGGGACTGGTTTGGCCAGGCTCCGAATTGGCTGCGGCGCAGCTGATCACAGCTTCCGCCGTGCCCCTTGCTTCTAGGGCTGGAGCCGGTACCTTCCGGCCATCCCCCGCTGGTTTGTCCGTGGCTGCTAAGCGCTCTGCCTCCGCTTCGGCAAAATCCGCTGCTCCCGTGCAAGACGGCGGCGATCTCAACGCCGAACAGACCCTGGCCCTCGTGGGCATGGGTCTGTTTCAGAAGATGGCGGCCAACGGTGAGCTCCCCTGGAGTTGGACGGAAGCCGAAGACGGTGGGCAGTGTGATGTGGGTTCTCTGCGTCAGCGCCTTGAGCTCACCCAGCTGGCCCTGCAAACCGGCGCACCGTTGAGCACCGCCGAGATCACTTATTTGATGGGCGCCCGCCCGGGCAGTGCTGAGGTGGAGCGCGGTGGCTTGAAAGCCCGCCGCATCAGCCGCAACGTTTGGAAACTCACTCAGACCTCTGGTGCTTCGGTGCGCAGTGGTGAGGTCACCAGCTTTGCCAGCTTCAACGACGGCCGTCGTCGCTTCGCTTAAGGAAGGTCGCCGCCGGTGCTGATTTCGTGGTCCCAGGCGGCGATCAGTTGATCGCGTAGCCCCCCGGCTTGCTCCAGGGCGGCATCCAGTCCGCCCCACCAGTTGATCAGCGCCACCGGGATCGGCATGGCGTTGCAATCCAGTTCAAACGACTGGATCAAGTCATCCGCATCAATCAGCACGCTCAGGCTGAACTCGAGCAGCCCGCTGGGCCAGGGGTGCAGCGTCACGGTGGTGACATTGCCCAGGGCGAAATTACCCAGTTCCACAGTCCACCAGGGGCCTGCAGGTGCTGGCCTCACCTGGCTCGGTGTGAGGTCGAGCTTGGCCCAGCCCCGTTGAACCAGCTGCTCGAGAAGTTCGCCCAGGCTGGCTCGCATCGCTTCAGCCACTGCGTCTTTTCAGTCATGGCACGGGAGCAGGGCTGCCAGCAAGGGCGACTCTGGGCATGGTGGATTCAGAAGCCCCACGGGAATCGTGCTGTCGTTCACGCGTCGCTTGCTGGGCGCCCCTTTGCGTCGCGGTCAGAGCGATGCCGCAACACTTCCGAGCATCGAGGCCCTGCCGATCCTCAGCTCCGATGCCCTGTCTTCGGTGGCTTACGCCACAGAGGCAGCCCTCGGGGTGCTGATCCTGGCGGGCAGTCGGGCGCTTGAGCTCTCCCTACCGATCACCGGCGCCATCGTGCTGTTGATCGGCATCGTGGTGCTCTCCTACCGGCAGACGATCGAGGCCTATCCCCAGGGCGGGGGCTCCTACGTGGTCGCCCGCGAAAACCTCGGCACCGGCCCGAGCCTGGTGGCGGCAGCAGCCCTGCTGGTGGATTACACCCTCACTGCGGCGGTGAGCCTGATGGCCGGAACTCAGGCGCTGTCCTCTCTCCTGCCGGGTCTGCTCCCCTACGAAACCCCGATTGCCCTGCTGCTGCTGGTGCTAGTGGGCTGGGCGAACCTGCGCGGGGTGCGAGAGGCGGGCCGTGCCTTCGCCATTCCCACCTATGCCTTTGTGGTGATGGTGGCCCTGCTCGCCCTGTTCGGCCTGCAGAACCTGGTGTTCGCCCATGGCTTCACCCCGGATCCACCGCCTCTGGTGCAGGCCATGGAGCCCCTGGGGCTGTTTTTGATCCTGCGGGCCTTCAGTTCCGGGTGTTCGGCGATGACCGGGATCGAGGCGATCGCCAACGGCGTGAAGGTGTTCCGTGCGCCCGCCGCCCAGCGCGCCCAACGCACGATGCTCGTGATGGGGGCGATGTTGGCCCTGATGTTCCTGGCCGTGAGCGGCCTGGGTTGGCTCTATGGCGTGGCCCCTACCCCCGATCGCACTGTGCTCGCCCAGATCGGCATCCGTGTGTTTGGCGCAGGCAGCCCCCTGTTTTGGGCCCTGCAGATCACCACGCTGCTGATCCTCGCCCTGGCCGCCAATACCGCTTTTGCGGGGTTCCCACGCCTGGCGGCGATGTTGGCGCAGGATCGCTTCCTGCCCCGCCAGATGGCCTGGATCGGCGATCGTCTGGTGTTCCAGAACGGGATCGGCGTGTTGCTGCTGGCGGCAGGCGGCGTGATCCTGATCTGCCGCGGTGACACCACCGTGGCGGTGAACCTCTATGCCTTGGGGGTGTTCACAGCCTTCACCCTCTCCCAGGCCGGGATGGTGGTGCGCTGGTGGCGCTTGCGGGGCCCGGGCTGGATTGGCCGTTTGCTGATGAATGCCCTTGGCTCGTTCACCACCTTCGTGGTGTTGCTGGTGATCGTGGTCAGCAAGTTCGATGAGGGGGCCTGGACGGTGGTGATCGCCATCCCCCTGCTGGTGTTGCTGCTGCAGCGCATTCGCCATCGTTACGACGTGGTCTACCGGGCCATCGCCCTCAAACCGGGAGACGACCTGAGCCTGCGTCTACCCCAGCGTCGTGATCCCGTGGGGAACACCTCTTTGGTGTGGGTGCCCTCCTGGAGCCGTCCGACCTTGGAGGCCCTGCGCTACGCCACCACCGTGTCCGACCGGGTGGTGGCGGTGTGGGTGTGTTCGGAGGATGAGGATCCTGCGGCGATTCAGGCGCATTGGACGCGCACTGTCGGCGAGCCGCCAGGGTTGGAATTGCGTTTGCTGGAGAGTCCCTACGCCTCGTTGATGGATCCCTTCGTTGACTTTGTGGCCGAAGAAGAGCAGCGCCACCCAGATCAGACCTTCACGATCGTGATGCCGATGGGCATTCCCCGCTACCGCTTCGACAACCTGTTGCTCAACCAGCGGGGTGTGAACATGCGCCGCTGCCTCGATGCGCGCCGCAACCGGGTGTTCACCTTGGTGCGTTATTACCTCCCGGCCTGATCAGTCCGTGAGTGCCTGGATACCCGAGGCGATGGCGCTGTAGCTCTGCTGCAGTTGACCATCGCTGATGCAGAGAGGGGGTAGGAGATAAACCACATTCCCGAGGGGGCGGATGTAGACCCCTTGT
>VGPT01000062.1 GCA_016882485.1 Cyanobacteria bacterium M_surface_10_m1_298 | reverse complement strand
CAGTGACGATGCAGCCGTGGCGTCGCCCTACTTCGATTTCCTGATCCAGGGCATGCAGACCCCCTGCTGATCACAGCAGCAGCACACGCATCACGAACACGCCGGCCAAGCGCCGGCTTTTTCATGTGGAGATGTCAGTTTGCGAGTACCGGATGAGACTGGGTCTTGGTCTGGAGCCTCCTCTCTTGCTAGAAGTCTGAGACATATCTCTGACGTCTAAGTTCGCGTGTCTTCGCTTTTCCCAACTGAGACGCATTAACAGACCCGTCAAAGGTCTTATCCTCTCCATGTAAGACGCATTACCGGCGCCACGAACAAGCAACCGTGTCTCTTCTGTCTCGCACGTCAGGCAGACACAGACCAGCTTCAGGTCTCACCCGAGACACCCGATGGACGACTGATCAGCAGCGGCGGCGGGCGCTGTTGCAACCTGTCCTTGGTGAGTCGACTAAGTCGACCGACCTCAGACAGTGCCATCTGCCACAAGCAAAAATCTGCGTACCTGTGTCTGCAGCAGGTGCGCAGCTGGCAGAACCCTTTCTACAACTGTGACCTAGCGAGCCATCGAAAATCTGGCCAATGGAACGGGCCACACATGGACAGCGATGAATGATCTAGCGAGGCGATCACGACGACTTTGACGTAGCCTGCAAGCAGAATTCACGGTTTCTGAGTTTCTGAGCAGAACTGTGGAACAGTTGTCTACTGTCTCAGTCCAGCCGAGCAGCGAGACCAGGGTCTAGACACAGACGAGATGCTTGAGCGTCTTACGCGGCTTGTCTGTAGCGCTCCTTGAGAAACTGGTAGGCCTCGTTGAGGCGGCGCATGGAATCGGCGGATCCGCCGGCATCCGGGTGGTGGTTCACGGCCTGGGTGCGGTAGGCCTCTCGGATCTCACGCAGTGTGTATGGGCGATCGGCGACCGTCGCCAGCTGCAGCAATCGCAGGGCGCTGTGAACGGTCATGTTGTTGTCGATGGCCTCAAACGAAGTGGTGCGTTTCTGCCTGCTGCGATGCCGCTGCACAAAGCGAGAGATCAGCGACGGAACCCGCACGGATAGCGACGAGCCGCTGAAGGGATCCTCAAGGATTCCAGCAGCAGCCACAATGCGCTCCAGGCTTGGCGGCCCCTCAAGCCAATCGGGCGCGTAGGTGTAGATGACCTGCTGCAGCAGATTCCAGCCAAAGGGTCGCCCCTCGCTATCTCCCGCCTGGGGCCAGACATCACGAGAGAGCCAAACCATTGCCGCTTCCACGACGGTCTCCGTTGGCGCTTGGCCGTAAACGTCGAGCCAGTGGGCCCCCGCGCGTTCCAGCGCAAGGTTCAGATCGCCATGGCTGATCAGTCCCAGCGATGCATGGAATTCAGGCTCGCTGGGTTTGGCCTCAAGGCTCTGCTTCACCCTCCGCGCTTGGTTCCGCACAAAGCCGGGCAATTGAATGCCAGACGGCCCAGAACCCGCGAACGACTCGCGCGCACTTGCCCGACTTGAGACTGGTTCTTGATCTCGTGTTGCGACCAAGGCGCTTCTAACGAGCACGATCGCCAGGTCTTCGTTGAGGTCGGATCCAGGTGCGGCGTCGGAGGCATTGTCGTCTTCGTCGTCAGCGGCGTCCTGTCCGCGGACCTCGCTGAGTAGATGCTCCACGAGGCCTCCGCGACTGCGGAAACCCATCTGCGACTTGAGTTCATCAAGCCAATGGAGCATCTCCTCGCTGAGCTCGAGCGAGATGCGACGTTTGTCGGTCTCCCGCTGGCTCACACCTGATCCATCGCTCTCCCCGAGGTTATCGGCCCATCAGGGAATCCATCAGCCTTTGTTGTGCCTCAACGGCTTGCTGGTAACGCTCCAGCAGGCTTTGGCTCATCCGTGCGGGACTGATCATCGCGGGGGGCATTCCCTGAAGGCTGGGCAGAGCCGGTGGGGGCTGAATCCACTGGGGTGGTGCCACCACCGGTGGTCTCGGGCGCGGCAGGGTGATCGGCTCGATCTCGGCGATCAACGGCGGTGGAGCGGGAGCTTCGGCTGCACTGTTCTTTTTGGCCTGCGGCTTGCTGGCCTGAGCCTGGGCAGCCGCCAGGAGTTGCTCGCGCTGACGCAGATCGGCCAATTGTTGGTCGGGAACCACGCTCAATAGGTGTCCTGGGGTTGCATCAGCGGGATAGACCAAGCTCACCTTCACGGGATTGTTTTCCCCGGAGCGCAGATTCAGGCTGGCGATCGGCAAGCTCTCGCCAGACTTCATCCCGACGTGCACTTCCTCAACCCCATCGGCGCTCTCGATGCGAATCGAGCCTCGGAAGGCGGTGAACCGGGATCGACCATTAGCCGTGGGATGACTGAACACCAGGTGGTGCGGGCCTGAACCCCTCAGATTCATGCTCACGTCGAAGAGCACGCCATAGGTGCCCACGTTGTTGACCGAAGAATCGATCATCCGTGTCGCCAACGGATTGACCTGCACCTCACCCGTGCCGAAGTTGTGGCGGTTCGTACTGGTGAGCGGCACGTGGAGGGAACCAGTGCCCATGTCGTGACCGATGTTCGCCTCGTAGGTGTCGCCAAGGGCCACGCCAGCCACCCGAGAGAACACGGTGCCGTTCTCGATCTGAGGCAGGCGGCTGAGATAGATCCGGCCTGGGGCGAGCCTGCCCTGGTCGAGAACGGCGATCAGGTCGGCATCGGACTGGGGATCTTCCGCTGCCACGACTGCCATCTGGAAGGGTCCATCGCTTTTGCCCTTCAGCAGGCCATTGGCGATGCCTTTGGCAGGCAGCGCTGTGCTGAACAGAACGATCCGGCTGTAGGCGGGGATGGTGATTTCATCCTCCAACTTGCGATCCAGCTGGCCCCGCAGCATCTGCACAGCCGTCGCATCTCCAGGGCCGGTGTTCCAGGGACGACGACCGAGGGGCTTCACGCCCATCAGGTTGTTGGCCAGGTAGGGAGCTTCGAAGCTGTTGCGAACGGCGCCCCGCTGGAAGCGGATGTGCACCGGGCGCGATGAGGGGTTGATCAGGATTGTGGCGAGGGTGAGTTCGCCGCGACGGCCGCGCCCGCTGCCCATGCGAGTGCGGTCGCTGGGGTAGTACTTGTGGTGAACGTGCAGCCCGAAGGCACCGTTAAAGGTGTAGGTCGCATGGGCCAACGGCTCGCCAGTCTCGGCCGCGATCGCACTGCCGGGAGTCGTGCTCACGAGGATGCCTGGGCCGTGCACCTCCTCGGGCTGGTTGGAGTGCAACACCGGAACGTTGTTGAAGCTGCCCTGCAAGGGCTTGGCTTGCTGACCGGCCATGAGGGCCACGTAGGCCTCGGCGGGAATAGGAGCCACCAGTACAGAGCCAAGAAGCGCAATCGCGAACGGCCGCATGGGACCTATGGGACCAACTGATCTCAACGTGCGACGAATCTGGCGTGGGGGCTGGTGGTGCTCCGAATTGTTTTATCTCCCGCTGATCAATTTCAGCCGGAACTGCTGTCCATGGTGGCCCGCGGCCACCTGGCTCCGATCGCTAAAACATCAGCTGAAAGCCATTGTCCATGATTCCGCCCCTCTTTGCCTGTAGTGACCCCGCACAGGCGGGCCAGTACCGCCGCCGGCATCAGGAGCGAAAGCTTCAGATGTTGACCTTCTGGCGGGATGGCCTGGAGCGTCAGCTCGCGGCACTCAACGCCTCGATCAGCACTCTGCAACGCCAGATGCAGGACTCAGCCGAGTCCTGAGTTCCGCTAACCCTGCATGAAGCTGGCGTCGTACCGATGACGCGCTGCTCTGGAGATGGGCCGCCGCACGGCGCAGACTCACTCCTTCCAGCACCACCAAGCGAAGCACCTCCGCTTGGCGTGGCTCCAGCCAGGACAGCCAGCGACTGGTCTGATCAGGATCCTCCAGATCCGGTGACGCTGTGCTGGGGCCAAGGACATCGAGATCCCCGGAATCGAGGGCGATCAGCTTTAGGACCAGGCGGGCCTGCTCCAGTTGCCGCCACTGCTCTTGCGTCAGTTCCAGTTCGTGGCTGTTGGAGAGAGCTGCCAACCGTTCCTGCTGCACCCGGGGAATGCGAATCAAGGGCCAGTAATCGCGGAGGTAGTGCTGCATCGCCCCTCGGATGTGATGGCGCGCATAGGCCGTGAAGGGAACACCACGGCCGGGCTGATACCGATCGAAGGCGGTCAGCAGACCCAGTTGACCCACCTGCTGGAGATCGTCTAAACAGTCGAGGCGTCCGTTGGCATAACGCCTCGCCCAGTAGTGGATCCAGGGGCGATGGGTCAGGGCGAGGGCCCGCAGCTTGCGCTGCCGGCGGGTCAAGGAAGCGTGGGCCTGGGAGGGCATCCGAACGGGCGATTCAGTCTCCAGGAGAGCGCGTGTCGCGTTGATGCCGCATCCGTGATTTCACTGAGCCGATAGGGCTCGATCAGCCACCGCTTCCAGCAGCGAGAGCGCTCCGTTGTGGCGTAACCAGTGAAGATCGGAGCCCTCTGTGCACAGCAGATAGCCCGCAAAGCCGAGGGCGTTGATGCTGAACCCCGCCCAGTGCTCTCGCGTCCGCCGCACTGACAGCACCCAGTGGGGGCTGAGCAGCAGGTTGTAAGGGGCCAGCGGCTCATGGTCGTGTGCAGGATCACCGAGGGCTAAAGCAGTGCAGTGGTTCCGGTAGATCTGCTCTAGCTCCTGGGCACTGTCTGCGGTTCGGAATTCACTGCGGCGGCTGATTTGATAGGCCCAGGGCCAGCAGGAATCCTGTCCGCTCAGCTCGGCCTCGATGGCCTCCTGCATCGGGCAGAGAACGTCGCCCGGCCCGCGAGGTAGCAGTTGCAGATGGCGGTGGGGTTGGCTCGCGCCAGCCTCAGCGCAGCTGTTGAAGAACCAGAGCCCACTGCTGTCGTGATCGACATGGGCTAGGGCCTGCCAATCGAGGCGTTCCAACCAGCCTCGCTGCGGCCTCCATTGCTGGGTGATCAGCAACAGGTGTCCCCGTTGCACCGGGTACTTGTTGAGGAGCAACAGGTGAGTGGAGCCGAGTCGATCGACCTCCAGTTCCGGATCCCAGGGAAGGAAGGGGTTGGGCTTCGGGCCCTCCCGGCGCAGGTGCTTGGGCGTAGCGGAGAGGAGACGCCGCAGCACAAAGGGTTCGAGGGCCGGTTCAGACTCCAGAGCCGTGTCAAGGGGCACGAGGGCCCCACAGGCCTCAGCCCGATCGCTCTGGCGCAGAGCCGCCTGCTCAAACGCCCCCACGCCTCAGCCTCCCCGCAGCCGGGCCAGGCTGGAGCCGGGGTAGTAGTGGGCAAGGATCTGATTGAACTGCCAGCCCCGTTGCGCCAGTTTGTGGGCCCCCTCCTGGCTCATCGATGCCCCAAGCTCCCGGTGAGCTTCCCAGCTGATCTGCGCATTGGCCGCGTAGAGGCTTTCGACGATGCCCCCCTTGTAGCTGAGGATCAAACCCGCGGTGTCGAGCACGGCACGGCGGCTGCGATCGCTCCTGCTGTTCAGGCCCCGGTAGGCCTGCCATCGGGTGGTATCGCCGAGGTTCCAGTGCCGACTCGCTGGTCGAGCCAGATGAGCGAGGGCGTAGGAGCGAGCCGCCACCGCTTGGGCCTTCAGGGCTTCAAACGACCAGCTGCTGGGCATCTCCGCACCAACCACCGAGGCGAGATAGTCCTCGAGATCGAGATGGTTCACGACCATCCAGCCCTGGGGTGAGGGCACCAGGGCCAGTCGCCCTGCATAGGGGCGCCCATCGAGCAGCAGCGGCGCCTCGGATTGGGGCTCCAGCCAAAGCTGCTGGCCGCCAAGCTTCAAAGGCTCCAGCGGGATGCCCTCCCCTGCACTGCCCTGGCCCAGCACCTCGCCCTTCTGGTTGACCAAACGCCAGGGGCCGTCGCTACCCAGCTGCGGCCGAGTTGAATCCTGCAGGTGAACGCGGATACTCAACTGCAGCGGTTGCGCTGCAGCCGGGATCGCCAGTGCGGTCCGTGGCGTGCTCACAGCCCCTGGTGCTTTGGTCGCTGAGGGGTTGTCGAGCAGGGCCTGCAACAGTGCGGGATCGGCGCTACTGCGGGGGCCAAAGATCTGCTGGCCGGCGTAGCCCACGCCAACGGCTCCCAGACCCAGGGGCAACAGCAACAGCTGGGGGCTCAGTCGAGCCTGCAGACCTGCCAGCCATGGCGGTCGTGACCAGCGGATCCAGCGTCGAGCGTTCCGTCCCATAAACAGTGGCCTGTACCGGTGAGACGGACCGCAGTGGGCGTCAGAACCTCACAGAGCATTCCACCACTTCTCGCGGAGGCCTGCCAACCGCGCACCGTGGGGCGGCCGAGCTTCTGGGCCCACCAGGGCGCCACCAGGGCATGGGCGGAGCCCGTCACTGGATCCTCAGGCAAGCCGAGCCCGGGGGCAAAGAAGCGCAACTGGTAGTCGCAGGGCTGCTCGAACAGGGTGACGGCACTGGGGGGGCTGAGGGCCTGCATCACCACCAGGCCTTGGCGATCCGGACCGCGCAGATGCTCCGATGGGTTCTCCAGCTCCTGCAGCTGGAACGTGGAGGGCACGAGGGCGACCCGATAGCCCAGCTCGGAGGCCCAATAGGCCTCAAGCTCACCACCGAGCAGCGCTGCCAGGTCGCCTGGAGGGGTGAGGGTCTGCAGCGGCTCGCTGGGCAAGTCGATGCTGGCGGCAGCTGAATGGTTCTCCAGCAGAGACACCGTCAGGGCACCACTGCGACTCCCGAATTGGAGGCGTTGACCAGCCTTCAGCAGGTTCCAGCGGGAGAGAGCGAGGGTGGCAGCCAGGGTGGCGTGGCCGCACAAGGCCACCTCGCAGCTGGGGGTGAACCAGCGCAACAACCACTGCCCTGCCACATCTCGCCAGAGAAAGGCGGTTTCTGACTGCTTAAGGCTTCCCGCCAGCTGTTGCATCCAGCTGGCCTCGGCTGGTTGCTCCAGCAGCACCACAGCTGCTCCGTTGCCGCCCAGGGGAGCCGCGGTGAAGGCTTCCACCAGCAGAGCCCGGCACGGGCTGCTCACGCCTGAGATCCCTCGTCCTTGAGGTCCCGTTGCATCAATGCCCGCACCGCCTGCGTCGGAGTGATGCTTCCGTCCATCACCGCCTGCACCTGCTGACAGATGGGGAGATGCCATTGCCGCTCAGCGGCCATGGCGGTGACCGCCTGAACCGTGCTCGCTCCCTCCACGGTGGCGCCCACCCGCTTAAGCGCCTCCGCTGCGCTCAGCCCTTCGGCCAACGCCACCCCGTAGCGGTAGTTGCGGCTCAGGGAACTGTTGGCGGTGGCCAGCAGATCCCCCAGTCCCGCGAGGCCGTAGAGGCTGCGGTTGTCACCGCCGAGCGCTTCAATCACCGCGCCCATTTCAGCAAGACCGCGGCAGAGCAACGAGGCTTTGGCATTGGCCCCGAGGGCTAATCCATCGCAGATGCCGGCGGCGATCGCCATCACATTTTTCAGGGCCCCCACCACTTCGGTTCCGATTGGATCAGCACTGGCATAGAGGCGCAGCTGATCGCCACTCAGGCGCCGCTGCCAGAGTCGGGCCAACTCCAGATCCTCACTGGCCAACACGCTCGCTGCGGGAAGGCCCTGCTCCAGCTCCAGGGCCAGATTCGGGCCGCTGAGCACCAGCACCGGGATCTGGGCTCCTTCTCGCCTCCAGATCTGGCTGGCGGTGGCGCAACCCTGCAGATCGAGACCCTTGCTGCAACTGACCAAGGGCAGAAGCGAGGGCCACTGCGGCCCGAGGGATGGGGCCAGCTGGGAGGCTCCCTTCAGCGAGGTGGCCACCAAGGCCAGATCAGCGCCAGCGAGAGCTTCAGCCGGGTCACCCCCACGGCTGCGACTCCAGCCCTGGATGCGATGGCCCTGGCGCTGCATCAGTGCGGCCAGGGTTTCCCCCCAGGCGCCAAGGCCGATGACACTGATGCAGAGGCTCATGCGGCCATCATGCGGCAGCTGCGGCATGGCCCTGGAGTACCTCCAGCGGAATCAGCTCAAGGGTGCTCTGCTCACAAGCCTCCAGACGCAGTGGTGGTGCCATTCCATCCTCGTAGGCCTCCAGCCAGCGCCCGGCGCAGACGCACCAGTGATCACCGGGTTTGAGGCCTGGAAAGCCGTACTGCGGGGCAGGAGTGCTGAGGTCATTGCCCTGGGCACGGCTGTAGGAGAGGAAGTTCTCATCCACCACACAGCAGACGGTGTGGCGACCGAGATCGGAGCCATCGGTGCGGCAGCTGCCGTCTCGATACCAGCCGGTCATCGGCTCGCATCCACACAGCTGCAAGGGCTCTCCCAGGACATTCAGGGCGGATTCAGGCATCACTGCCATCGCTTCAGGCCAGACCATCGGGGCGTCAGTCTGGCGAAGGAGTGGAACAAAAGTTGCCGGATGGTTGACGAAATTGGGGGGTGAGGCGTTAAAGGTCATTCAGCAAACCCCCCTACATGAGCTGGGACTTCACCGAAGACGGCGCCTTCCTGGCCCTGTGCGATGCCTTCAAGGAAAGCGGCGAGAGCTCGGCCATCGAGTTCCTGGCCAACGGTGAAGG
>VGPT01000061.1 GCA_016882485.1 Cyanobacteria bacterium M_surface_10_m1_298 | reverse complement strand
TATCCCAGCCGCAGCACCGATGGCCAGCTGGCTTCAACGGTGCCGAATGCCATTTCCCACGCGGTCAGCTCCATTGCCAGCCAGCTAGAGGCAGCGGCGATCCTGCCTCTGACCAAGAGCGGTGCCACCGCACGCAACGTGAGCAAGTTCCGCCCCAGCACGCCAATTCTGGCGATCACCAGCGACAGCAAGGTGGCCTCTCAGCTGCAGCTGGTGTGGGGGGTTCACCCCCTGTTGGTCTCTGATATGGACAATGCCGCCTCCACCTTCAACCGGGCCATGGAAGTGGCCGCAGAGGCCAAGCTGCTCAAAGAAGGTGACCTGGTGATCCAAACCGCTGGCACCTTCACCGATGTGAGCGGATCCACCGATCTGCTCAAGGTGAGCGTGGTGGGCGAAGGCACGGTTCTCAACCCAAACATCGTTTAATCGGGTTGATCTGACCCCACCCGAGCAAGGAATGGCCGCCAAGCTGCCGATGCGCGAAACGGTGGGGATGGCCCTGGCGACCCTTCGAGCCAACCGTCTGCGTTCAGCTCTAACGATGCTGGGCATCGTGATTGGCAATGCCTCGGTGATCACCCTCGTGGGGGTGGGTCGTGGTGCTCAGAACCTGGCCGAAGGTCAGTTGAACACCCTGGGGGCCAACGTTCTGTTTGTCGTGCCCGGCAACAACGACAGCCGCCGGCAGGGCATCGACTTTCCAAAAACCCTGGTGCTTGAGGACGCCAAGGCCATCGCCGAGCAGGTGCCCAGCGTGAAGCGGGTAGTGCCGCAAATCACGCTGAATGCGGTGGTGCAGGCGGGAGCCAAAAGTGCCAGCACCACCATTTCCGGCATCAGCCCTGAGTTCTTGACGGTGCGTCGCTTTGAGGTGGCCCGAGGCCGCTTCATCGATCAACGCGACATGGATGGAGCCCGCAACGTGGTCGTGATCGGACCCGATCTTCAGCAGAAACTCTTGCCTGAAGGCTCCGCCATCGGACAGCGCCTGCGCATCAGAGACCAGGGATTCGAAGTGATCGGAGTGATGGCTCCCAAAGGAGCGGTCTTTGGACAGAACCAAGACGAAGCGGCTTATATCCCCCTCACCACGATGGTGAGCAAGCTCTCAGGTCGCGATCCCACTTACGGAGTCAGTCTCAATTTCATCAGTGTGGAAGCGAAGGATGAAGCCAGCACCGGAGCCGCCAAGTTTCAGATCACCAATCTGTTGCGCCAGCGCCACAACATCCTTCGGGAAGACGATTTCGCCGTGCGATCCCAGAAAGATGCCCTCTCCATCGTGGGCACGATCACCGGAGGCCTGACCCTGATGCTGGGTGCGATCGGTGCCATCTCCCTACTGGTGGGTGGCATCGGGATCATGAACATCATGTTGGTTTCGGTGAGTGAACGCACCTCCGAAATCGGACTGCGCAAGGCGATCGGTGCCCGCAGCAGCGATGTTCTCGCTCAGTTCCTGGTGGAGGCGTTGGTGCTCTCCAGCCTCGGCGGTGTGATTGGCAGCGCCCTTGGGCTCTCCGCGATCACCCTCGTGGCGGCCTTTACCCCCTTGCCCGCAGCGATCGGGGCGTCCAGCGTGCTGGTGACGATGGGCTTGTCTGGTTCCATCGGCCTGGTGTTTGGGGTGCTCCCGGCACGTCGGGCGGCCCGGCTTGATCCGATCACAGCTCTGCGCAGCCTGTGAGCCGAAAAGCCGCCAGCGCACTTCCGAAGAAAAAAGAAAGAAGTGGGTTGATTTCTCAATTCGTCAGAACGGCGACAAATTGGGACCTCACAAGAGCGCTTAATGCACGATCGAGTGATGGCACGTCCTTGGTTCAACTTGAGTGTGGGTATCAGAACCGCAGCGATCGCATGGTGATCCTGCGTTGCACTGGCCCTAATCGGTTCTTCCTGGAGCGCGTGGTGTTCCCGATGGAGTTGCTCGCCTTTGAGGCCCCTGAAGAGGCGGATGTGGAGATTTGGTGTCACAGCCTCGGAGGCCCTGAACTGCTCGAACGCTTCAGCGCCGAAGACCTCAACACTGCTTCAAGCACCAGCGTGAGCAGCAAAAGCCCTCAACAGTTCTGGCCAAAGAGCGCCTGAGAGGCGTGTGAAAGGGGAGAAAAGCCAGTGAAGCCGCAGGGTTCTGCGCGAATTGAGCCCCACTCGCTTTACACTTGTTAAACATTCAGATCTGCACCTGAGGCGGCCATGAACCAACGCTGGCGCACCATCGCTCTTTGGGTGCTGCCCATCGCCGTTGCCCTGTTTCTCGGGTGGCAGGTGCTCGGCAGTGGCAGTGGCCGCATGGCCCCATCCGGCCCCACGGTGGCACCGCGTAATGCAGCCGTGGCTCGCATGAGCTACGGCCGGTTCCTCGACTATGTCGAAGCAGGTCGCGTCACCGCTGTCGACATCTTTGACGGCGGCCGCACGGCCGTGGTGGAGGCGGTCGACCCTGATCTCGATAACCGCGTTCAGCGCCTGCGGGTGGACCTTCCCGGTCTCGCCCCCGAGCTTGTCAACAACCTCAAAGAGCAGGGCATCAGCTTTGACATTCACCCCCCTCGCCAGGCTCCGCCTGCCCTAGGCCTGCTGGGCAACTTGCTGTTCCCGCTATTGCTGATCGGTGGCCTGGTGTTCCTCGCCCGCCGCGGTAATGGCATGCCCGGCGGCCCCGGCCAGGCGATGCAATTCGGCAAGACCAAAGCGCGCTTCCTGATGGAGGCCGAAACCGGCGTGAAGTTTGACGATGTCGCCGGTGTGGAAGAGGCCAAGCAAGACCTCCAGGAAGTGGTGACCTTCCTCAAAACCCCTGAGCGCTTCACCTCCGTGGGCGCCAAGATCCCCAAAGGAGTGCTGCTGGTTGGCCCTCCAGGCACCGGCAAAACCCTGTTGGCCAAAGCAATCGCCGGTGAAGCCGGTGTGCCCTTCTTTTCCCTCTCCGGTTCAGAATTCGTGGAGATGTTCGTGGGCGTCGGCGCCAGCCGCGTGCGCGATCTGTTCAAGCGCGCCAAGGAAAACAGCCCCTGCCTGATCTTCATCGACGAAATCGATGCGGTGGGGCGTCAGCGAGGCGCCGGTGTGGGTGGCGGTAACGACGAACGCGAGCAGACCCTCAACCAGCTGCTCACCGAGATGGACGGCTTCGAGGGCAATAGCGGGATCATCATCATCGCGGCCACCAACCGGGCCGACGTGCTCGATTCAGCGCTGCTGCGCCCGGGACGTTTCGACCGTCAGGTGCAGGTGGATGTGCCCGACATCAAGGGCCGCCTTTCGGTGCTGAAGGTGCACTCCCGCGACAAGAAACTCGCCGACGACGTGAGCCTCGAGGCCATTGCCCGCCGCACCCCCGGCTTCTCCGGCGCCGACCTGGCCAACCTGCTCAACGAAGCGGCGATCCTCACCGCCCGTCGCCGTAAGGAAGCCACCGGCCTTGCCGAGATCGACGACGCCGTGGACCGGATCATCGCCGGCATGGAGGGCAAGCCCCTCACCGACGGCCGCAGCAAGCGATTGATTGCGTATCACGAAGTGGGCCACGCCCTGGTGGGCACCCTGGTCAAGGCGCACGACCCCGTGCAGAAGGTCACCCTGATCCCCCGCGGCCAGGCCCAGGGCCTCACCTGGTTCTCCCCGGATGAGGAGCAGATGCTGGTGAGCCGGGCCCAGCTCCGCGCGCGGATCATGGGAGCCCTCGGCGGACGCGCCGCAGAGGATGTGGTGTTCGGCCACGCCGAAGTCACCACCGGTGCTGGTGGCGACATTCAGCAGGTCGCCTCGATTGCCCGCCAGATGGTGACCCGTTTCGGCATGAGCGAAGTGGGTCAGCTGTCGCTCGAAGCCGGCAACCAGGAAGTCTTCCTGGGCAGAGATCTGATGACCCGCAGCGATGGCTCCGATGCCACGGCGGCCCGCGTTGATGCGGCCGTCAGGCAGATCGTTCAGAACTGCTACGAGGAAACGGTGAAGCTTGTGGCCGCCAACCGTTCCTGCATGGATCGGGTGGTGGAAGTGCTGATCGAGAAGGAAAGCCTGGATGGCGATGAGTTCCGCGCCATCGTTAGCGAATTCACCAGTGTTCCCGAGAAAGAGCGTTTCTCCCCCTTCCTCAGTGAGGAGCAGCCGGCCTCAGCCTGAGCACTCCGTCTGACACGCCCCTCAGCGACACCGCCCGTGGTTCACACCACGGGTTTTTTTATTGCTTGCTGCGCGAACTGTTGCGGCATCGATCGGAGCAGTAGATCACCTGCTCCCACACCGTGGCCCACTTCTTGCGCCATGAAAAAGGTCTGCCGCACTGGGGGCAGACCTTGCTGGGTCGTTCGCTCGGGGGCCGTCCTCGGCCGCCCGGACGGGCACCGGGCTCACCACGCTGGCGGCCCATCGGCGATCAGACCGGACGAACCGGACGCTTATCAATCACCTTGTCGATCAGACCGTATTGCACCGCTTCCGCAGGGGACATGAAGAAGTCGCGATCGGTGTCGTCTTCAATGCGGGAGAGGGGCTGACCGGTGCGATCCGATAGCTCCTGGTTGAGCTTCTTCTTCAGGTAGAGAATCTCATCGGCCTGGATGCGGATGTCGCTGGCCTGACCCTGAGCACCGCCAAGGGGCTGGTGGATCATGATTCGCGAGTGGGTGAGGCTGCTGCGTTTGCCCTTGGCACCGGCGCAGAGCAGGAACGCTCCCATGGAGGCCGCCAGACCGACGCACACGGTTTGAACGTCTGGCTTGATGTGCTGCATCGTGTCGAAGATGCCCAGACCGTCGTAGACGGAGCCGCCGGGTGAATTGATGTAGAGGAAGATGTCCTTCTCAGGGTCTTCGGCTTCGAGGAAGAGCAGCTGGGCCACGATCCGGTTGGCCGACTCAGAGGTCACCGGTTCACCGAGAAAAACGATCCGCTCCCGCAGCAGCCTTGAGTAGATGTCAAAGGCGCGCTCACCACGGCCCGACTCTTCGATCACGATCGGGATCATGGTCACCTGGGGCCTTCGCAATTGGGCGGATCCTACTGAGGTTCTGCCATGTTCAGCGGTGCTCGGGAGCTAGGGTCCATCCACCTTGAGGGATGAAGCGTGGGCGCCAGCCTGACCGTTGCCGACAGCAAGCGGGCCTTCCACCAGGCCTTCCCTTATGTGATCGCGCCCCTCTACCGGCGACTGGTGGATGAACTGCTGGTGGAGCTGCATCTGCTCAGTCATCAGAAGGGGTTCCAACCCGATGGTCTGTTTGCTGTGGGCTTAGGCCAGGTCTTCAACAGCTTCTCCCAGGGCTACAAACCTGACTCGCAGCGCGAGCCTCTGTTTGCGGCGCTCTGCAGCGCCAATGGTTTCGATGGTGCCTCCCTGCGCCAGATGGCCGCCGAGGCGTCGCAACAGGTGGGGCACCACAGCCTTGAAGAGGTGAAGGGTTGGCTGAGCAACCGCGGCGAAGGTGCACCTGCCCCAATCGCAGGACTGCTGCAGGGCGTGCAGCGTCCTGACTTCCATTACTCACGGCTGGTGGCCGTTGGCCTGCTGAGCCTGCTGCAGCAGGCCAAAGGAGCTGAGGCGATCGACCCCCAGGCGCTGCGTGCAGCGGCCCACGAGATCGGTGAAGCGATGGGCCTGATCAAGGATCGGGTGGATAAGGATCTCAGTCTTTACGCCTCCAACATCGAAAAGATGAGTCAGGCCGTGGAGCTGATGGAGGAAACCATCGCCGCAGAGCGGCGCCGCCGCGAGCGCGCCGAAGCGGAAACCCCAGAGTCCGTTGCAGGGAACTGAAGCCTGCCTCAGCGCAGATTGAGCTGCCCCTCAAGCGCCGTCTGCCGTTCCCCTGCCCGGTTGCTGCGGCTGAGTCCCACGAGCGACAAACGCTCGGCCCGCCGCACCACCACGG
Source organism: Cyanobacteria bacterium M_surface_10_m1_298 (assembly GCA_016882485.1). Classification (GTDB taxonomy): domain Bacteria; phylum Cyanobacteriota; class Cyanobacteriia; order PCC-6307; family Cyanobiaceae; genus Vulcanococcus. The sequence goes on along the minus strand of VGPT01000061.1, from coordinate 2,738 downwards.
GCAGGGCTTCAGGCAGCAATTGGCTGTTGGCCAGCGCCTGGGGATGCATCCGCAGATGCCAGGACCCTGGTTGGGCTCGGGCCATCGATGGCCGAGCCTGGGCCGAAGGAGCCGAACCCAGACTGAACACAATCTGCTGGTCAGAGAGCCAACGCCATCCACCCACCGGCGTTCCATCGGGCCGCAACCACAGCCGTGTCTCGGCCGATGGGGTTCGAAGCGTGAGTTCCTGATCCTGGAGTGCCCGCTCCAGCTGCTTCAGCCAGGCGGTCCAGCGCCGACGGCCCTGAACGAGAGAGAGCTCCAGCTCCAATGCGGCGCGAAATGGCCCGCCCTGGAGGCTGGAAAGCCGTAGCGCAAAGGGTGCTTTGCTTAGCAGCTTGAGCTGATGGGGCGTGAGGCCGTAGCGCTTCTCGAGGGAGTCCCGCAGCACCGAACTGCTCAACAGACCCTGGATGACCAGGCCAAGCTCAGAGCCCTCCAGGCTGAGCAGCTGCGGCGGAGGCAGAGGCGGCAGAGCGCGAGCGGCAAGCTGTGGGGGTTCACTGGCAAGGGCACCCTTGGCGGCATCGGCTTCTCCGCTCCAGAACAGAGCCGTGCCCTCACTGCGAAGCTGCAGACAGCCCACCTGAAGACTCTGACCGAGCGGTGCCACCGCCCCAAGCAGCTGCGAAAGGCCGCTGCCTGTCCAGAAGACGGCATCCTGGCGTTGGAGGCTCTGGGCACAGCGCTGTTCCAAGCCACGGGGGGCCGGGCGCTGAAGTTTCAGTTGTTCCTGCAGGCTCTGCCGAGCGAGGGCGCTCGGGGCTACCACCCAGAGGTTGTCGAGCTCAAGGGCATTCACAGGGGGCCGCTGCCCCTCAGGGGCCAACAGCACCAGGGACGCTCCGGCATCGCCATGACTCCCCCAGAACTGCCACCAGAGCCGCCGCTGCTGGGTCCAGAGCGCCGGAGCCTGAGCCCCGAGCCGCTGCTGCCACAGCGCCGGTGGAGCGGGGCTCAGGCGAACGGAAAAGCTCTGCAGCAAGGCGGCATGGGGCAGAAGACGATCGAGGCCCGTCGCCGTAGGGCGAGGAATCAGCAGCAGCAGGCTGGCGGGCGCCAACACCAGGGCAGCAGCGGTGAGCAGGCTGGTGCGTGCGGGTTCAAGAACAGCGGGCCAACGCATCAGCGGCGCTCCCCGTACAGCGTGGTGCGCTCCCGCACCGGACGACCTACTGAGCGAGCGGCCGCCTCAAGGGCGGAGGCGCTCTGGGAGGTGCCCCCCTCTGCACCGGCCATGCTGGTGATGCTCTCTTCCATCAGGGTGCCTCCCAGATCGTTGCAGCCCCAGCGCAGAGCCTCTGTGGCTCCTTCCAGAGTGAGCTTGACCCAGCTGGGCTGGTGGTTCACGATCCACTCCCCAAGCAACAGGCGTGACTGAGCGGTGAGGGCAAGCATCGCGGCACGGTCGGGTTGATCGCGGCCGACACGACGGCGCAGCGCCGCAGGGGCGTTTGCTCCGATGAAGGGAAGCAAGACAAACTCACTGAAGCCGGGCACCTGATGCTGGCGGGCCTGCTGCTGCAGGGCCACCAGGGTGAGCAAGTGAGCGGCACGATCAGCGGGTGCCTCAATGTGGCCGGCCATCAAGGTGGAGGTGCTCGGCAGACCGGAGCGGTGCACCTGCAACACAACAGCGCACCATTCCCGCGCCGTGAGCTTTTCGGGGCAGAGCTGATGACGCACGGGTTCACTCAACACCTCCGCGGCGGTGCCAGGCACGGAGTCCAAACCGGCAGAACAGAGGGATTCAAGGACGCTTTGCAGGGAGATGCCGTCCTCCCGAGCGATGAACAGCAGCTCCTGGGGCGAAAAGGCATGCAGATGCAAACCGGGCGCAGCATCTCGCAACGCCCTGAGGAGCGCCGCGTAATAGCCGAGCATTGAACCGTTGAGGCGCGCTGCGGTGTTCAGGCCGCCCTGCAGGCAAAGCTCACTGGCTCCAGTGTTCGCGGCTTCGGAAGCGCGGTGCTGCAGTTCTTCAATCCTGTGCCAATAGGCCCCGGGCTGATCAGGGTCGCGGCGGAAGGCACAAAAACTGCAGTGTTGAACGCAGTGATTGGTGAAGTTCAGATTGCGATTGCGCACGTAGCTCACGGTCTCGCCCACCAGCGCACGTCGCAGTGCATCGGCCTGCTGTTGCAACCGTTGTCCACCCTGCTGATGCAGCAAAGCGTGGGCACGTTGAAAGGTTTGAGGAGACAGGGCATTGCGGCGCAGGCAATCACGCAGCTGCTCCTGCTGCTCGAGATCCCAGGGTTCAACAGGCAGAGAGGCCTGTTCCGCTGCAATCGCCTCAACGGGCGCCAGAACAGCAGCTGAGTCTCGCCAGGCCCAAGGCTCAAAGGCTTCGGAGCCGGAGGTCACCGGGTCGACCGGCCGGAGGCTTGCACGGGTTGCTGACGACGGCGGCGATCACGCCACTCAATGGTGGAGAGGTAGATCACCCCTCCACTGACAAACACCAACAAGGCGGCAGCACTGACGGCCAGCACGCTGTTGAGGTTGATGGCCAGTGTGGTTTCAGCCACGGATCAAACCAACGGCAAGGAAACCGAAGGGTGGATCAGAAGTTGAGGGTGCCGTCGCCGTTACGACCCCAAACCACCATGGCGATCGAGAAGCTGAAGACGGCAGCCAGAGCAGCCCAACCCACGGTGATCAGCATCGTTGCGCAAGAAGGATGTGGCCTGAGT
>VGPT01000060.1 GCA_016882485.1 Cyanobacteria bacterium M_surface_10_m1_298 | reverse complement strand
CCGAGCAGAACGATCTGCCCTCCCATCGCCAAGCGATCCGAGAGCACCGGGGTGAGGCTGAAGTCGACGCTGCCGGTGAGCAGCGCCAAGCCCAGGAACGCCCCGAGGATCAGCATCCCCGAGAAGGCCGTGAAGATCAGGAATTTGGTGGCGGCATAGGCCTTGTTGGCTCCGCCCCACACGGAAATCAACAGCCAGAGCGGGATCAGCTCCAGTTCGTAGAAGAGGAAGAACAGCAGCAGGTTCTCCGCCAGAAATGCCCCGTTCACAGCTCCGCTGATCAGCACCAGCATCGCGAAGTAGATGCGGGGCCGTTTGTCGATGTCGCGGGTGATCACAGCCGACACCAGCGTGAGGGCCGCGTTAATCAACACCAGGGGCAGCGAAAGGCCGTCGACCCCCAGGGCGTAGTCGAGTCCGATGCCCGGCACCCAGCTGTGGAATTCCTGCAGTTGCATGCCCGCCTGGGCCGGATCGAAGCGCAGGGTCACCAACGCGCTGGCCAGCAGCTGCAGCACCAGGATCACGATCGTGACCATCCGCAGATAACCCGGCGCCGGTTTCCCGGGCCATAGCAGCAGAACTGCCGTGCCGAGGAAGGGGATCAGAAGCAGGGAACTCAGCAACATCGATCAACCTCCCCTCTCGATCTGGAGCAGACCGAGCAGCAGCACGATCGCCAGCAGCACTGTGAGCACGTAGCTCTGCAATTGCCCGCTCACGCTCAGCTTCAAACCGTTGGCGCTGGCGATGGAGAGCCGGCCCACGCCATCGGCCAGACCCTTGATCACGTTGAGGTCAAACCAGCGGGTGAATTGGGCGAGGTTGGCCACCAGGCTCACCACGGTGCGCTGATAGATCTCCGGTGTGTAGAAGTCGTAGGCCAGCAGATCCTGCACCACGCGGAGCCAGGGGGTGGTGGAGCGGGACCAGAACTGGTTGAGGGGAACCCACGATCCGATCGCGACCCCCAGAAGACCGGAGCCCAGCACCACCAGCCCCACGCTGAGGGGGAAGGACGCAATGCCGGGAACCGGATCGATGCGCTGCATGATCGCGGGCAGCAGCAGCACAATCACGCTGAGGCTGACCATCGGCAGGGCCATCAACCAATTCACCTCGGGGGTCCGCTTGGTCTTGGGCATCGCCTGGCCCAGGAACACCGAGCGGTAGACCCGGGTGGCATTGATGGCGCTCAGCGCGTTGGTTACGAGAAACACCAACGCAAACCAGGGATCCGACTGCCGGACGCTGTCGACCAGCAAGCCAAAGCACCAGAACGATCCCAGTGGCAGCAGACCCACCACGCCAGCGCTGCCGATCAGGAAGGCCAGGGAGGTGGCCGGCATCCGCGTACCGATGCCGCCCAGCTCCGTGAGGTCCTGACAGTTGGTGGTGGCGATCACGCTGCCCACCCCCATGAATTGCAGGGCCCGCGCCAGGCCGTGGGCAAACAAAAGCAGCAGCGCCAGGCCAGGTCTCTGGAGGGCAATGGCGATGAACACCAGGCCCAGATAGGAAGTGGTGGAGTAGCTGAAGGCCCGCTTGAGATCCACCTGAGCCAGCGCCACCAGCGCACCGCCGATGGCACTGATTGCCCCCACCGCTAGGAGCACATCGGTGGCCAAGCTGGAGAGCTGAACGATCGGCATCAGCTTCATCAGCACGATCGCTCCGCAGATCACCACCACCGAGTTCCTCAGGATTGAGGCCGGGTTGGGCCCCTCCATCGCCTCATCCAGCCACAGGTGCATCGGGAATTGGGCGCACTTGCCCATCGGTCCGGCCACCAAGCCCAGCCCCAGCAGGGTCACGGCGGTGGGGCCGAGCACCTGGGTGGTCTTCAGGTCAGCGGCCCAGGCATAGAGATCGTTGAACTCCATCGAGCCGGCGAAGGCGGAGAGGGCGACCACGCCCATCAGCAGCAGCACATCGCCGACGCGTTTGGTCAGGAAGGCATCGCGCGCCGCCGTGACCACCAACGGTTGGGCATACCAGAAGCCCACCAGCAGATAGGTGGACAGGGTGAGCATCTCCAGCAGGAAATAGCTCATGAACAGGTTGCTGCTCAGCACCACCCCACTCATCGCCCCTTCGAAGAAACCCACCAGGGCGTAGAAGCGGGCCAGGGACCACTCCTTGTCGAGATAGCCCAGGGCATAGACCTGGCAGATCAGGCTCATCGTGGTGACGAGCTCCAGGGCTGCGAGGTTGGTGAGGGAGAGGTCGAAGCCGATGCGCAGGTTCAGATCACCGCTCTGGAACCAGGGGAAATCGAGATGCTGAGGGCCGATCTCGTAGATGCTGTTGATCACCCAACTGCCATGGAGCACCGCCAGCAGGGTGACCAGGAGATTGAGGTACGCGGCAGGGCGTGGCCCGTTCCGCTTCAACCAGCCCGTTGCCCAGGGGAGCGACAGCAGCATCCCGCTGAATCCGTAGACCGGAATCAGCCAGATCAGTTGCAGCGGTAGCGGCAGAGCGGAACCCAAGTGTTTAAAAGGATATGACCGCCGACTGAGAGCCGGCGGCGGAATCTAGACCTTCAGAGCGGACATTTAGAAGCTGGCCCGCTCGCTGAGAACCGATCGCCTGGGACCTGAGCCTTCGCCATAGCGGCTGTACCCACGGGGCCGGCACCCGCCCAGCTCCTTCAGCCAGGCTTCCAGGTCAGCCATGTGGTGCTGCTCATCCTCCAGGAGGGCCTGGAAGAAGGCCCCATTGGCCTGATCGTTGATCACGCGGCAGAAGCGGCTGGCTTCGTCGTAGTGACTCACCAACTGCTCTTCGAGCTCCGCGTTCTGCTCGAGGAGGCCGCGCAGATCAGGGGCATGGGTCACCGGTTGCAGTTGAGAGGCTGCCGGCGCAGCCCCGAGGCTGAGCATGTGCTGAACAATCCGTTCGGCGTGCTGCAGCTCCTCGACCGTTTCCTCGCGGAAACGATCGGAGGAAGCCTGATCACCCCAGAGGCCCACGAGGGAGGCTTGGGTCATGTATTGCTGAACAGCGGTCAGCTCAAGGCTCAGGGCGCGTCCAAGCAAGCCGAGGACGCGCGGGTGAATGGCGTCCATGCTCATCAGGCGCGGCGGTTGTTGGTGCTGGAGAGGGTGGGCTCCACTTCAGCGTGGGGACGGGCAATGATGTGGGCGGCCACCAGACCGTCACCCACGCGCTCGCAGGCATCGGCGCCGGCACGAACGGCGGCGTTCACAGCACCGGTTTCACCGCGCACCAGCACGGTCACGTAGCCGCCACCAACGAATTCGCGCCCGATCAGGGTCACTTCCGCAGCCTTGGTCATGGCATCAGCGGCTTCGATCGCAGGCACCAGACCGCGGGTTTCGATCATGCCGAGGGCGATGCCTTGTACGGAGGAAGCCATGGGGAAGGTGCGGAGGGATGAGGAGGAGCGGTTGTTGCCACCGGAGCCGGTGCCGGAGCTCTTGGCTGGCGCGCGGCGTGCCGGAGCGGCCTTGGAGGTGCTCGCCTTGGCCGCGGCAGGTTTGCTGGCGCTGGCCGAGACCGTTTTGGCGGTCACCGTCACAGGTGCTGCTGCCGCTGCCGGGGCGGGGGTGGCGGCGGGCTTCGCTGCGGCCGGAGCTGCAGGAATCGCTTTCACCGGCGTGGTGGCGGCGGGCTTGGCACTGGTGGCTTTGCCTGCGGCCGAGGAGGAGGTGGCTCGGGGCTTGGGAGTGGCCATGACGGTGGTGGGCAGTGCCCGTGGAGAGGTCGCGGATGGGAAACGGAGGGGACCCGATCAACGATCGGGAGGAGAGGGAGCTCTCCTTAACCGTCGGGCGACCAGTGGTCGATGATTCCGCCGATCGTGAGATCGGTTAACAGGTCGGCGTTGCCGGTGGCGAAACGCGCAGCGGAACCGCTGGCGGTGAACACCCAGTTGCCGGGGGAGGCGCCCACGGGGTCACAGGCCACGTTGAGCTTGCCCTTGCTGGTTCGAAGAATGCGCAGGTTGAGGTGCGCGAAGCCTTCCACCCGTTGGGTGCAGACCAGCGATCCCATCACCTGCATGATCTCCATTACTTGGCACCCCCCTGGGGCGTGCCAGCCGCCATGCTTTTGCCGGCTTCTGGATCCCAGTGATCAATGATCCCCACGATCGTGAGATCGCTGGGATACGACTTGCTGCCGGCGGCTTCGCGGGCTGCGGAGCTTCCCACGCAAATCACCCAATCGCCGGGGATCGCTCCCACAGCATCGACAGCCACTTTCTGGGTGCTGCCGTCGAGCACCACCTGCAGATGCTTGTGCTGGAAGTCGGCGATGCGATTAGTTGAAACCAGTGGTTTCACGACTTTGCAGATCAACATTTCAGTGCCCCCCTCCTGTGTTGAACGTGATTGAGGAACTTACGGTCTCGGCAGGAACATGCCGGTCGCGATCCCTGACGGTGAGCAGGGTATGCAGAAGACCCTGCTGGCAAAGCTCGCTGTAGCGGGCTTCGATCGCCCCCTTCACCCGGGTGCAGTGGGCGATGGCCCGCTCCCGGGCACCGGGAACGGCACCGTGATAGTCGAAGCGCAGCACCACTGGGATCGGCAGACCGCGGGAGACGTTGAGGCCCTTGAAGATCTTCACGCCCACATCGAGGTCAGGCGCTCCTTCTTCAACGGTGTCCATGTAGGCGAAGTAGGTGAGGTTGCGCAGATGCACTTCCTTGAAGCCGATGCCCACCCCGATGAAGCGTTCCGCGTGCCCGAAATCGCTGTAGCTGCCGCCGTGGTACTGGCGCACGTAGTCGATCTGGGAGAGGTTGTGCTCCAGCAGACGCGCCACCAGCTTCACCATGCCGGCATCGGGATCACTGGCGGCAGCACCCTTCACCAGTTGCTCGATCCGCTCGCGGGCTTGATCAGCGCGCAGGCTTCGGGTCGCTTCGTAGACGTCGCGCGCATCCAACCAGCTCTCGAGGTTGGTGCTGCCATCGCGACCGGGCACATGCACCCGAATCGCATCAGTATCGGTGTCCATGCCCACCAGCAGCAGATCCACCGAAGCGCCGCAGCAGAAGCTGTTCTCCACGGCCTGCTGGAAATCCTTCAGGCGTTGCAGACCCTGGGCAGCCGCCGCTTCATCGTTGCTGCCGTGGGCTGCGCAGCCTTCATGGCAGGGATCTTTGGAACTGAAGTGATACACCACCACCTTCAGGTAGCGGGTGTCGGCATGGGCGGGGTTGGGTGTGCCTTCGCGGTAGCGACGGTGCTCGGTCTTGACCCAGCGATCGACTGTGTTCTCCACGTCGAACATCGCTCCGGCATGGGAGCGGCGGCGCACGGAGCTGAAGGGAAGCCTCAGGGCGTAGGCGATGGCATGGGCCAGGCGACCGTCTGCGCAGGGGGTGATGTCGAGGAGATGGAAACCGCAGTCGAGCAGGAAGGTGTTGAAGGCTTCGGCGTCGCGGCTGCCGGCCTGGGCCGCTAGAGGGTCGTCGTTAAAGAAGGCGATGCTGCTCTGCTCGTAGGCCTCGAACACACACCAGGCGAATAGGGTTCGCATGTCGAGCTGACTGGTCCAGGCCTGCTCAAGGATCGGCGCAGGCAGTTCGTGCCCGAGTTCGGCGACGGCGAGCCTCTGGGCCTGGTCGACGAAGTCAGAGTCGTGCTGAAGGGCCGAGAGGCGCTTCAGCACCGGCACGATTCGATCGAAGGAGCCCAGCGTGCTCTCCTCATAGGCCCTGAGAGCGGCATTGGTTTGCCCGTTGCTCAGGGGATGCAGACCGGTTGTTGCTGCGTTGTTGCTGCGGTTCAGCACCACCTGGGTGGCGACAGGGCGCACGCGCCTGGTCGGCCGAACAGCGTTCGAACTGACGGCAAGAGCCTGTTTGATGGGTCGGCTGGGCCGGGAGTTGCCGGCCCGGGTGGCATTGGCCAGCTCCCGCTGGCGCACCACCTTGCTCAAGGCGGAGGTGGGGTTGAGCTCGGCTGGGGGAAGGTCAGCCTGGCCTGCCGCCGGGGTGGAGCCCGGTCGGCGGCGCGGCGCTGTCGGTGCTAGCGGCCGCTCGTTGTTGGCGGAACGCCGTCGCATCGTTCTCGATCCCTCAGCCGCGGGCGCCGCCAGACACCGTGATCAGAGAACCCTGATCGGTGCTGCCGCTGGAGCCGGTGACCTTGTTGTTGGGAAGGGGAACTTCCTGGTTGCGCTTGTTTTGTTGACCAGGCATGCCACTCATCGGACCCACACGGGTGGGGTTCCGGCGACGGGCAGAGCTGCCCTCGGTGCCGGTGACGCGATCACCACGATCCCAGTCATCACCGGTAACCTTGGTGCCTGATCCCTCGCCGGTGACCCGCGAAACCGGGGCTTCAGCTTCAGCGCTGAGCGCGGCCGGCGCGGCTGCGGCGAGACGCTGAGCGGCGCGGCGATCGAAGCGGAACTGCTCGGTGCCGGTGATCTTGCCGCTGGCCATGTCGAAGGGGCCGGTGATGCGGCCACCTTGCTCGTAGGTGCTGCCGGTCACGGCACCGGTGCGCTCGCGCTCCACCTGGGCTGCACGGGCGGGGGACTGCACGCTGAACTGCTGCCAGGCAGCTCCGTTGAGGGCCTGGGGATAGTCAGCAGCAGCGGTTTGACCACAGGCTGCGATCTGTTGATCAGCGCCCACATAGGGAGTGCCGGTGACGTCTTCACAGGCACCGCGCTCGGCGCCAGTCATCACACCGCCGATGCCGGGCTGAATGCCGGTCATGCGGTTGGCATTGCGCACGGCGGTGCGCTCGCGGGTGGCGCGCACGGCCTGGGCATTGCAAAAGTCGCCTGCTTGCTCGAGACCGGCATAGGGAGTGCCGGTGACCACTTTGCAGGTGCCGGGCTCATCACCGGTGACCCGCTCGCTGCGGCCGGTGCTGGTTCCGCTCACCACCTGGTTGCGGTTGGTGACGCTGAAGCCCACCTTGGCGGCTTCAGGGGCGGGACGGCTGCCGCAGAAGCCTTCGAACTGTTGGCTGCCGATGTACTCATCGCCAGTGACATTGCGGCAGCTGCCGGGCTCATCGCCGGTGACGCGCTCGCTGCGGCCCACGGCGGTGCCGGTGATGCCGGTGCCACGCAGGGTGTTGAAGCTGTTCACCTTGGTGGGAGCACGACCTGCGGCCGGTGCTTCGGCGCCGAGGTATTGATCGCCGGTGAGTTGACGGCCCGAACCGGGCTCATCGCCGGTGACGCGCTCGCTGCGGCCCACCATCACACCGCTGACGGCCTGGCCGCCAAGGGTCTGGCTGCGGCCCACCTTGCGCACGGAGGGATTCACCCCACCGCAGTAGGCGGCGGACTGGTTGGCAGAGATGTACTCGGTGCCCGTCACGGCCTTGCAGGTGCCGGGCTCATCGCCGGTGACCTTTTCGCTGCGACCGACTTCATTGCCGGTGACGCGGTTGCCGTGGCTGGTGGCTGTGACGCGCACCTTGGCGGGCTGGATCGCAGCTGAAGGTTGGGTGCCGCAGAAGGTCTGGAAGACTTCAGCGCCGAGGTATTCGGTTCCGGTGATCGTGCGGCAGGTGGCGGCTTCGTTGCCGGTGGTTTTCACCGAACGGTTGGCCTGGGTGCCGGTCACGGTTTGCCCGGAGAGGGTCTGGCTCACACCCACCTTGAGGGAGGCATCCGCTGCCTGCTTGGAGCCATGACGGTTCGGACCGCTGGGGCGGGTGCCACTGCTGCGGGAAGTGCCGGCGGAGCCGGTTTTGCTCTTCAGTTCGCGAACCTTCTGCGACAGCTCACGGGCGGTGAGATCGGGATTGATCTGACGGGCCACGGCTGCCGGACCGGTCTTGCCGGTGCCACTGGCGGATTTCCCCCGCTTCGAGAGCGCTTCACGGCGGGCCAGCACCAGGGCACGGCTGGGGTTGTGCTGAGCCGAAGCCTTGCGGGTGGCGGGGCGATTGCTGCTGGGAGCGGCTGTTGAACGGCTGTTGCTCAGGGAAAGGCTGGGGGCCGACTCGCGCTGCCGGCTGCTGCTCTCCGAAGTGGTGTCCTGGCACTTGCACTTGTGCTCAGCAGCCGCGGGGGCAGCAGACACCTTCGGGGCTTCCTTGGCTACGTCGGTGCGGGTGCGGTCCTTCGACTGAGCAGCACGCTTGCCGCCGCGGCTGAGGGCTTCGCGGCGTGCCAGCACCAGATCGCGGCTGGGGTTGCTCACGCGCTTCGCACTGCCGGAACGCACAGGGGCTGAGGCACTCAGGCTGCGGGCTGGAGTCGCTGCAGGTGCTTCAACCGTGGGGTTTGCTGCCGGTGCCGGAGTGGCGTTAGCTGGATTGGTGCGGGTCGGACGGGCGTCCGCTGCCGTACGGGTACGGCCACCACCGGAGCTGTGGCGACTGGCGGCTTGCTTGCCGCCTTCCGTGAGGGCCTTACGGCGCTCAAGGGCTGCTTCGCGACTCGATTTAGTGGCCATGTCCGCCCGGCGTATGGAATGACTGGAACTCACTTAACGTCTGCGCAACGCACCAACGTTGTGTGAGAGCTGAGAACAGCGCAGAACCTGCAATCTGTTCCAGAAATGAATAGAGGAATGGGTGGTCCCGGTTAGACCCGGGACCACAGCTTTAGAAGGCGCTGAATCAGCGGCCTTCGAACACCACGAAGCAAGAACCCTGGCTTTGGGTGTAAGCGTCGTAGCCCACGAGACGCACGTGGTGGTCGGGGTAAGCGCGGTGGCAAGCTTCGAGCTCGTTCACGATCACGCTCAGATCCTTCTCACCGAAGAAGGGCAACTTCCAGTAAGACCAATAGGTGGCCATGGAGTTGCTGGGGTGGACGTGCTCAACGAGCGGGCTCCAACCCTGGGCAATGATGTACGCGATCTGGTCGTAGATCTCGTCCTGGGTCATCGGCGGGAGGAAGCCGAAGGTCTCCAGGGTGGCGACTGTTTGG
>VGPT01000059.1 GCA_016882485.1 Cyanobacteria bacterium M_surface_10_m1_298 | reverse complement strand
ATCAGGCGCCACCGCGCACCTGGTCTGAGGTGCCGGCCTATGCGGAGGCGGTGAAACGGCGCACCGGTCGCTACGCCCTGTTTGTCACAGCCGTGCCGGATGACTCCGCTGAGCTGTTGGAGTCGCTGGTGCAGATGGGGGTCACCCTGCTGGATGCGCGTCAGAGAGCGGCCTTCAACACGCCCGCTGGTCGCCAGGCCTTTGCCTTCTGGACCGATCTCTATCGCCGCGGTCTGCTGCCGCGGGAGGTGGTGAGCCAGGGCTACCGGCGTGCCATCGAGTTGTTCCAGAGCGGTGAGTTGGCTCAGGTGGGCAGTGGAGCCGAATTTCTGCGCAGCATCCAGACGAATGCCCCGCAGGTCGCCGCCGTGACCCGGCCCTACCCACCTCTGACGGGCCCAAGCGGTGAGGCGAATGTGGCGGTGATGACCCTGGCGATTCCCCGCCAGAGCCGCGTTGCTGCCCCGGCGACACGGTTTGCTCTGTACCTCACCAATGGGGCCAACCAGGCTCGTTTTGCCGAGCAGGCGCGCGTGCTGCCCTCCTCCCAGGGAGCCTTGCTGCAGGTGGAGGACCGCTTGCAGGGGGAGCGGCCCTCCAGCTCGGGGGATCAGCTGGTGCGGCAGGCCCGTCTGTTGTCAGCCCAGACTTTGACCTCGGCGCGGGTGCTGGTGCCCGCCAGCCCTGGGGTCAAGCGTCTGCAGGCCATCGTTTACACCCAGCTGCAGCGAGCGATGCTGGGGCAGATCAGCAGTGATCAAGCCTTGCTTGAGGCGGAGCGTCAGTGGAACGCCTACGCCCAGGGCCGCTGGCCGGACCCAAGTACTCCAGACCGGTAGAAATGCTTAAGAGTGTCCTCCCGTAACCCTGGTTCCGCCCAAATGGCTATCGGTGGCCGGTGTCTGAGAGGTATCGTTGCGCTTCTTCATCGTCTGTAGCGAGCATGCCCCTCGACGAGCACCACCAGCTGGGTGATGCCTCAGGGGAAGGCTTCGTTTCAGACAGTTCTTCCGAGCACCGTGCCACCTTGCTGGTGGTGGACGACGAGCCGGCGGTGCGCCGGGTGCTGGTGATGCGTCTGCAGCTGGCCGGCTATCGGGTGGTGTGCGCGGAAGACGGCGAAGAAGCCCTCTCTCTCTTCCACAAAGAGCAGCCCGATCTGGTGGTGCTCGATGTGATGCTTCCCAAGCTCGACGGTTTTGCGGTTTGCCGGCGTCTGCGCGCTGAGTCGTGCGTGCCGATCATTTTCCTGTCGGCCCTCGATGCCATCGCTGAGCGGGTCGCTGGTCTCGATTTGGGGGCCGATGACTATCTGCCCAAGCCCTTCAGCCCCAAAGAGCTCGAAGCTCGGATCGCCACCATCCTCCGCCGGGTGGGCCGTGGCTCGGCCGGCAACGAGCCTCGCGATGTGCCCGCTGGCCAGGGGGTGCTCCGGGTGGGCGATCTGGTGGTCGACACCAACCGTCGTCAGGTGACCCGCGATGGAGAGCGCATCGGCCTGACCTACACCGAGTTCAGCCTGCTGGAGCTGCTCTTCCGCGAGCCCGGCCGTGTGGTGCCCCGGGCCGAAATCCTCGAGCAGCTCTGGGGTTATCCCCCGCGCCGTGCGGCCGACCTGCGCGTGGTCGACGTTTACGTGGCCCGTTTGCGCGGCAAGCTTGAGCCCGATCCCCGCAACCCAGAATTGATCCTCACGGTGCGCGGCACCGGCTACGCCTCCCAACGCATGGGCGAGACCGGCGCAATCCCCGCCGCCAGCTGATCCTGCAGGATGGCCGAACGCTGATTGCTTTCGGTCCTTTGTCTGAGCTGCGCGAGACCCGCCTCGAGAAAGGTAAAGCCCTGGCGGAGCTGGGTCAGGGGCCCTACGCACTCCGGTTCGAACCCAGCCACCGCACCGCTGAGCTGCAGCAGGCCCATGTCGATCTGGCCAATGGGGAAGAGCGCGACGTGGCTGTGGCCGTGGCCGGCCGGGTGATGACCCGCCGCGTGATGGGCAAGCTCGCCTTCTTCACTCTCGCCGATGAAACCGGCCCAATCCAGCTGTTCATCGAGAAAGCCACCCTGGCCGCCTCGATGCCCGATGACCCTGAAGCCTTTGCCCACATCACCTCCCTGGTCGACGCCGGGGATCTGATCGGGGTGCAGGGCACGCTGCGCCGCACCGACCGCGGCGAGCTCTCGGTCAAGGTGAAGGGTTGGCAGATGCTCAGCAAGAGCCTGCAGCCTCTGCCTGACAAGTGGCATGGCCTGGCGGATGTGGAAAAGCGCTACCGGCAGCGCTATCTCGATCTGATCGTTTCCCCGGATACGCGGGAAACCTTCCGCCGGCGCGCGGTGGCGGTGAGCTCGATCCGCCGTTGGCTGGATGAGCGGGGTTTTCTGGAGATCGAAACCCCGGTGCTCCAAAGCGTGCCCGGCGGCGCCGATGCCCGCCCCTTTGAAACCCACCACAACGCCCTCGATCTGCCGCTCACCCTGCGGATCGCCACCGAGCTGCACTTGAAGCGGCTGGTGGTGGGGGGCTTTGAGCGGGTCTACGAGTTGGGTCGGATCTTCCGCAACGAGGGCATCAGCACCCGGCATAACCCCGAGTTCACCTCGATTGAGGTGTATCAGGCCTATGCCGACTACAACGACATGATGGATCTCACGGAGCAGCTGATTGCTCACGTGTGCCAGCAGGTCTGCGGGAGCACCTTGATCAGCTATCAGGGCACCGAGATCGATCTCACGCCCCCCTGGCGCCGAGTGACCATGCACGAACTGGTGCAGGACGCCACTGGCCTGGATTTCACAGCCTTCGGCTCGCGCGCTGAGGCGGCTGCCGCGATGGAAGCCAAGGGGCTCGATGTGCCAGCCCTGGCGGATTCGGTGGGCCGCTTACTGGTGGAGGCCTTCGAGCAGACGGTGGAAACCGATCTGATCCAGCCCACCTTTGTGATCGATTACCCGGTGGAGAATTCCCCCCTGGCTCGGGCCCACCGCAGCAAACCCGGTCTGGTGGAGCGCTTCGAGCTGTTCATCGTGGGCCGCGAAACCGCCAATGCCTTCAGTGAGCTGATCGATCCGGTGGATCAGCGCCAGCGGCTGGAGGCCCAGATGGCCCGCAAGGCCGCGGGCGATGAGGAAGCCCAGCAGGTGGATGAAGACTTCATCCAGGCCCTGGAGGTGGGCATGCCCCCCACCGGAGGCCTGGGCATCGGCATCGATCGGCTGGTGATGCTGCTCACCGACAGCCCTTCGATTCGCGATGTGATCGCCTTCCCCTTGCTGCGACCGGAAACCCGACCGGGGACAGCCGCAGGCACAATGGGATAATCGAACCTAGTAGGCAATCACCCCCAGACGGGGGCCCGTGATTCGATGAGTGGCGAACGCGTTGGTTTCCGCTTCAAGCACGCCGATGCGGTGGTGAAGCGCAACCCCCAGGGCCGTTCGCGCCGGGGCTGGGTGATGGAGCCGGTGGAGCAAACCACCAGCCGCGGCACCAAGATGCCGGCCTATCGGATTCGCTGGCGCGATAGCGAGCGCCCCGAGATCGTGCTCCAACACATGCTGATTGCCGATCCCGACCCCACTCCTCCGCCCGAAGGCGTGAGCCTCGTGCCCCCGGCTCCCAAGAAGTGATGGATCTGGCCCCGCACCCCGGGGCCTTTTTCATGCCCAGCCCCGCACCCGGTAGAGGGCAAGCCCCAGATGCTCCTTCAGGGCCACGCTGCTCAGGTAGAGGTCTTCAGCGTTGGGGATG
Organism: Cyanobacteria bacterium M_surface_10_m1_298; assembly: GCA_016882485.1. GTDB lineage: Bacteria > Cyanobacteriota > Cyanobacteriia > PCC-6307 > Cyanobiaceae > Vulcanococcus. Next base: position 5,400 of record VGPT01000059.1, on the reverse strand, counting down.
AGGTCTTCCAGCACGGAGGCCGGCGTGGGGTTGCCGAAGCGTTCCCTGGCGGGCAGCAGGTAGTCGCAGGCCACCGGAATCACCGTGAGACCGCTGCTGCGCTCAAAGCTGGCCAACGCGCGCTGCATGTGAAAGGCACTGGTGACCAGCAGCACCCGCTTCCAGCCCTGTTGCTTCGCCAGACGGCCGATGTCGCGGGCTTCCTCGGCGGTGGTTTTGGAGTTGGCGTTGGTGTGAATCTGCCGGGCGGAGATGCCGAGCTCCTCGGCCAGAACCTTGGCCGATAAGGCCTCTGGCGGGGCAGGATCGCCTGCGGTGAAGCTGATCTGTGCGCCGCTGGTGATCAGAGCCGCCGCCTTTCCTTGGCGCAGCAGACGCACGCCGGTGAGCAGGCGATCGCCACCCTCGGAGACCTCTACGTTGCGGCGCGGTGCCAGGGCCGGCCTCAGACCTCCCCCCAGCACTACCACCGCATCCGCCTGCGGGATCTCGGCCGGTGTGAGTGCCGCCGCCGGCTGCTCCAGGCCCCAGATCAGTTGGCGGCTGGTGATCGGCATCGCAAACAGCCAGAGCAGAGTGATCCCAGAGGCGCTCAGGCCGCGGCTCAGGCGGGGCCGTTTTCCGCTGCCCAGACCTGCCAGTTGCAGCAGAAGGCCGAGCCCGAGCGGATACACCAAGAGCGGAAGCAGTTTGGAGAGCAGAAATCCCATCAGTGCCCCCGCTGCCGGCGCCGCAGTTCGTTGAGCGCTTGTTCGGTCTCAAACCGTGCCCAGGCAGCGTCGAGGTTGTCGGGTTGCGGTTTGGGGGCGCTGCTTTGGGGCTGTGTTGTCGCCTCTTGCAGCTCTCGGCCAATCGCTTCCAGCCGCTCCCAGTGGCTTCGACCCTGATCCATCAGTTGCTCGACATGGGCCTGGGCACGCTGAGCCAGTTCCGTGGCTCCGGCTGCTTGTGCCCGCTTGGTTCGCTCGCGCCACTGTTTGATCTCAGTGGCCAGCTCCAGCAGTTGCCGTCGGTATTGGGCGGCGTCGTTGAGCAATTCGGCGCGGAGCTTTTCGCTCTGCTCCGGATGCGAGCGGAGAAAGGCTTCCAGTTGCTGCTCGAGTTTCTGCTCGAGCTGATCCCACCACGACCAGGAGCTCACGCGGGAGGCTGCTCCGGGGCGCGGGTGATCAGAGGGGCTTCGATCTCCTCCTGCAGTGGGGTGATGGCCGCTTCACGGGAGCGCAGCAGCAGCTGGGTCAACCGGGCAATTCCGCCTTCGCCGAGGTTTTCGCTTGCCAGTCGCTCAAAGGCCGTGCCGTAGAGCTCCTCGAGCTGGGCAATCAGGCTCTCCCGCAGTTCCCGCACAGCCCGGCGCTGCTCTTCCCTCGACATGCGGATCCTCCAGAGGTGGATCAGTCTGCCTGCTTCAGCAGATGAAGGGAGAGGTCTCCGGCGGCATCACTCCAGCGCGCCTCCGGCCGCCAGCCCGCTTCCGCCGCCAGGGCCAGGAAACTCTCCGGGCTGTACTTGTGACTGGTTTCGGTGATCAGGGCTTCTCCGTTCTGGAACGACCAGGACAGGCCGCAGAGGGAGACCGTCTGCTCCTGGGTGCTGACCAGGGCCATTTCGATGTGGCTGGCCTCCGGCAGCCAACGGGCCCGGTAGCGGAACTGATCGACCTGGAAGTTGGCACCGAGATCTCGGTTCAGGCGGTGCAAGAGGTTGAGGGCAAAGCGCTCCGAGATCCCTGCGGCATCGTTGTAGGCAGCCTCGAGCCGCTCCACGGCCTTGGGTTGATCGATGCCGATCAGCAGCTTGGCGCTGCTTCCAAGGAGCTGACGGAACTGTTGGAGCAGGGCTCTGGCCTCCGCCCTCGGGAAGTTCCCAATTGAGCTCCCTGGGAAAAAGCCCAACCGGCGTTGTTCATCCAGCAGGGCATGGGGCGGTAGCTGCTGCAGCTGGCTGTAGTCACAGCAAACCCCGAGCATGGGCACCTGGGGATGGCGGTTGTGCAACCTCTGGCAGGCCTCCCCCAGGTGCTCGGCGCTGATGTCAAGAGCCACGTAAGCAGGGCGCTCCATCGCCTCCAGCAGGGGGCTGACCTTGCGGGCACTGCCGGCTCCGAATTCCACCAGGGTGCCGGCCCCCAGGGCTGCCGCCATCGCTGGGGCCTGGGCCTGCAGCAGAGCGGCTTCGGTGCGCGTCAGGGTGTATTCGGGCTGCTCACAGATCTGGTCAAACAGCCGTGACCCTTCGGTGTCGTAGAGGAACCAGGCCGGCAGTTGCTTGGGGCTCTGAGCCATCCCCTCGATGACCTGTTGCCGCATGTCTGTGGCGGCGGGATGCAGATCGAGCAGCTCCAGCTGCGCCCTCAATGTGCTGGTCATGGCTGCACCCCTCGGGCCAGGCGCAGACCACTGGCCATCCAGCGACTGTGGGGGGGATAGAAGTTGCGGTAGGTCACGCGCGCATGCCCGTGCGGGGTGAGGAAGCAGCTGCCCCGGAGCACAAACTGCGAGCTCATGAATTTGCCGTTGTATTCCCCAATGGCGCCGGCCGCGGCGACAAAGCCGGGGTAGGGGCGATAGGGGCTGCCGGTCCACTGCCAGAGGCATCCGAATGCTTGCTGCAGGCTCCCACTGGCGGCGGCGACTTCCCATTCCGCCTCCTCCGGTAGACGTGCCCCTGCCCAGCGGGCATAGGCATCGGCTTCAAACCAGCTCAAATGGCGCACGGGGGCCTGCGGATTCCGCGGCTGCCGGCCCGAGAGGGTGAACTCCTCATCGCCGCGCCAGTAGCGCGGGGCGCTCCAGTGGCGCTGTTGCACCAGACCCCAGCCCTCGCTCATCCAGAGGTCGGGGCGTTGGTAACCGCCGTCGCTGATGAACTGCTCGTAGCCGGCATTGGTCACCAGAGCCTCGGCGATGGCGAAGGGCTCCAGCCAGATCCGGTGCCGCGGTGCTTCGTTGTCGAAGTGGAACCCCGCTTCGGGGTCATGGCCGATCTCCACCAGTCCGCCGGGGAAGCTGAGCCAGCGGGGCGGTTCGGTTGAGGTCTGGGCCTCATCGGTCGGTTCCGGTTGTCCGCTGGGGTAGGCCGCTGGCTCCAGGCTGTTGCGACTCAAGCCATCCAGAAGATCCATCAGCAGCAGCTCCTGGTGCTGCTGTTCGTGCTGAAGCCCCAGCTCGATCAGCGCTTCCGGCAGTTGTTCGAGGTGTTCCTCCAGCGCCTGGGTCACCCGCTGGCGCCAGCGCAACACCTCCTGAATCGAGGGCCGGCTCAGCAAGCCCCGCTGGGGGCGGGGATGCCGTTCACCAACGGCTTCGTAATAGCTGTTGAACAGGTAGCGCCAGCGTTCATCCGCCGGGGTGTAACCGGGAACGGAGCGCAGCAGGAACTCTTCGAAAAACCAGGTGGTGTGAGCGAGATGCCACTTGGCCGGACTGGCGTCGGCCATGCCCTGCAGGCAGAGGTCCTCGGGCTCGAGGCCTTCAATCAGGGCTTCGCTGTGGCTGCGAATCTGCCGCAGCCGCGTGGACAGCATGGGCTCTCAAGTTCTGCCGAGACCCTAGAAGCCAGGAGCCAAGCCGTCAGGGGCCGCTTCTACGATCCCCCTATTGCAGATCGCGTGGATCGAGCGCATGGGCGCCAGCACTCCGGGGATCACGTCCGGCTTCGTGGGTGCGGTGGGCAACACCCCGCTGATTCGCCTTCAGGCCCTCAGCGAACTCACGGGTTGCGAGATCCTCGGCAAGGCTGAATTCATGAACCCTGGTGGTTCTGTCAAAGACCGAGCTGCCCTGGGCATCCTGCTGGAAGCGGAGGAGCAGGGTCTGCTCAAGCCCGGCGGCACGGTGGTGGAGGGAACCGCTGGCAACACAGGGATCGGCCTCACGCACCTCTGCAACGCCCGCGGCTACCGCGCCGTGATCGTGATTCCCGATACGCAATCCGCCGAGAAGATCGGCTTGCTGCGCAGCCTGGGCGCCGAGGTGCGCACGGTGCCTGCGGTGCCTTACAGGGATCCCAACAACTACGTGCGGCTCTCCGGACGCATCGCCGAGGAAACCCCCGGCGCCGTGTGGGCCAATCAGTTCGACAACCTGGCCAATCGCCGCGCCCACTACCGGAGCACCGGCCCGGAGATCTGGCAGCAAACCGGCGGCCAGGTGGATGCCTGGGTGGCCGCCACCGGCACCGGCGGGACCTATGCCGGTGTGGCCCTGTATCTCAAAGAGCAGAACCCGGCCGTGCGCTGCGTGCTCGCCGATCCCCACGGCAGCTCCCTCTACAGCTGGGCCACCAGCGGTGAATTGGCCAGCGAGGGCAACTCAATCACCGAGGGCATCGGTAACAGTCGGGTGACGGCCAATCTGGAGGGTGCTCCCGTGGATGATGCGGTTCGCATCCACGATCAACAGGCCCTCGAGACCATCTACGACCTGCTCTGGCAGGAGGGTTTGTTCCTGGGCGGTTCGGTGGGGATCAACGTGGCGGCCGCAGTAGAAACGGCCCGCCGGCTCGGCCCTGGGCACACGATCGTCACCGTGCTCTGCGACAGCGGCGATCGCTATCGGTCACGTCTTTATGACGGTGAGTGGCTGAAGGGCAAGGGTCTGCAGCAACCTGTGCGCGCGGCTTGATGCCACGGCGTTGGAACGCGAACTGATCACAGCTGATCTGGACGCCCCTGAGCTGATCGGAGGGCGGTATCGGCTTGAGCGTGACCTGAGTGCCGAGTCCCGCGGCAGTCTCTGGCGGGCCAGCGATCAGGCTGCCGATGCTGCAGCGGTGGCTCTGCGGCAGATCAACGACGATCCGGAGCCGTGGTTGTTGCGCTGGAGTCGCCTGCAAGGGGTGCTGCATCCGCAGGTGCCCCGCTGCGCTGAGGCCATCAGGGTGGATGGCGCGCTCTGGTTGCCCCGCGCGTGGGTGGAGGGGGAGCCCTACGCGGAGCTCGATCTCGCCGCTGTGGTGCAGCTGCTCAAACAGCTGCTGCCGGTGCTCTCCCTCTTGCACGATCAGGGCCTGAGCGCCGGGGCCCTCAGCTCCGAGCAGCTGCTGCGGCGATCCAGCGATGGCTTGCCTGTGTTGCTGGATCTGGGCGGTGAGCCCCTGGAGAGCCCGCAACAGGATTTGTCGCGCTTGGCGGCGCTGGCGTTGGCTCTGGTGGCCCCTGCGGATGCTGAGGCCTTGCAGGCACTTGAGCCCTACCAGCGCCTGCAGAGTCCCGATCCCGGGCTGCAGTTCGCCTCGGCCTCTGCGGCGTTGCAGGCCCTGCAGCAGCTGGATCTGTCTCCTCCTCGACCGGTCCAGCGCCGCCGCAAGCAACGCCAGGAGCAGGACGTGGAAGGCCGCATCGGCCCTGTGGTGGTGGCGCTGGTGGTGGCTGCTCTGCTCAGTACTGGCCTGGGATGG
>VGPT01000058.1 GCA_016882485.1 Cyanobacteria bacterium M_surface_10_m1_298 | reverse complement strand
GATGGGCGATACTGGATTCGAACCAGTGACCCCTTCCGTGTGAAGGAAGTGCGCTACCGCTGTGCTAATCGCCCTTGTGCGCTGATTGCTCGCGCTCAGCGACTTTAGAACATCACCCGCACCGGCCTCAGTCGATGCCCCCGCGGAACAGGTGGTTGTGACTGGCTGAATAGAGCTTGGAGCGGGGCTCCCCAGGTGCGGCCAGGGCAGGGCTCACCAGATAGAGAGTCGTGCGGATCAAGTCTCGCTCCTGGCTGACGCGGGCGATGTCCTTGAGGGGGACCACACACAGCCATTGATCTGGCCAGCTCACTCGGTAACCGATCGCCACGGGCGTCTCGGCGGGGTAGTGCTTCAGCAGCGCCTCCTGCACCTCCTCCACATGCCTGGCGCTGAGGTAGAGGCACAGCGAGGCCTGGAGCGCGGCGAGGTGCTCCAGGGATTCCCGCTCAGGCACCCCGGTGCGGCCTCCGGCACGGCTCAAGATGATGGTCTGCACCAGACCAGGAATGGTGAGCTCACTGCTCAGCGCAGCGGCGGTGGCCTGATAGGCGCTCAGCCCAGGCACCACCTCCACCTCCACCTCCGCATCCAGAAGACGGCAGAGCTGTTCATTGAGGGCGCTGTAGAGACAGGTGTCGCCGTCGTGCAGGCGCACCACCCGTTTGCCGGCGGCGACGCGATCCAGCATCGCCTCCATCAGCTCCTCCAGGGTGAGGGTGCTGGTGCGGATGCGCTCGCAATTGGCTGGAGCCATGGCCGCCAGCTGGGGATTCACCAGGGAGTCGGTCCAGATCAGAACCTCCGCCGTCTCAATGGCCCGGGCGGCCCTGACGGTGAGCAGGTCGATCGCGCCAGGCCCTGCTCCGACGATCCATACCTTGCCGCTCATGCTTTGACTCCGCTGGGATCCGGCAGGGGTTGCCGCTTGCCATACAGCCAGTAGAGCCCAAAGGATCCCAGGCTGATCAACAGCAGGCTGATCAATTGGGCCATGCGCAGGCCTCCTTCGCAGTAGGGAGGGGCTCCAATCAGACAGAGCGGATCGATGCGCAGACCCTCAATCCAGAGGCGTCCGCAGCTGTAGGCCACCAGATAGACGCAGCTGATCGCCCCGCTGGGCAGGTTGATCTGGCCGCGGAGGCCCCGCTGGAAGAGGGTGAGCAGCAACACCAGCACCCCGATGTTCCAGAGGGATTCGTAGAGAAAGGTGGGATGGAAGGTCGACTGATCGAGAAATTCCACCGGTCGATTCGCAAAGGGAATCGTCAGCTTCCAGGGCAGGTCGGTGGGGAGGCCAAAGGCCTCGGAGTTGAAGAAATTGCCCCATCGACCGATCGCCTGGCCCAAGGCCACCGAGGGCAACAGCACATCCAACAGAGTCCAGAAGGGAATCTTGCGCCAGCGGCTGTAGAAGATCACGGCCAGCGTGCCGCCGATCAGGGCACCGTGGATGGCGATGCCGCCACGCCAGATGGCCAGGGCATCCAGCCAGTTGAGCTGGTACTGCCGCCATTCGAAGGTCACGTAGTAGAGGCGGGCACCCACCACGGCCGCCAGCACCAGCAGGGGCAGGAGATCGGCGATCAGGGCTGGATCAATACCCCGCTGCTTCCCCAGCCTGGTCGCCAGGGCCAAGCCGCAGAGCACCGCGATGGCAATCAGCAGGCCATACCAACGCAGCGAAAAAGGCCCCAGCTGAAACAGCAAGGGCCCCGGAGAGGTGAACACAGCGAGGGGCATCAAACGCCTTCGGCGGCCTGCACCTTCTCAATCTGCTTCTTCTTCAGCACCAGGAGGATCTGGGCCAGGGCCACTGCGGCGAAGAAGGCGAGCAGGCCATAGATCCGCAGGGGGTTTTGCAACACCACTTCGGCATCGAGCTGACCGAAGCCACCCACGTTGGGGTCGTTGGTGAGGGCGGCGCCGGCGGCCACCACATCACCAACCTGGGCGGTCACGCTGGGGCCGGCGGGGATGGTGTCGCTCACGCTGTTGCCGTCGGCGGTTTTGATCACCACCACAGAAGCACCGTTGTCGCCGGCGTTCACAGCTTGAATGGTCCCTGCTGCAGAGGCGGTGTAGACGGTGTTGTTGCTCTTCTCACCGGTGGGATACACCTGGCCGCGGCCGCGGTTGCCGCCCACGTGCAGCTGGTACTTACCGAAGTGGATCTTGCTGTCGGCAGCGGGATCGGGGGAGAGGATCGGGAACACGATCTTCTGGTGGTCGTCACCGGGAAGGGGGCCCACCAGCAGGATGTTGGGGTTCTCTTCGTTCCAGGTGGTGACGTAAACGCCGGCGGTCTCTTCCTTCAGTTCGTCGCTGAGGCGATCAGCCGGAGCGAGGGTGAAGCCATCGGGAAGCATCACCACGGCGCCCACGTTCAGGCCGGTGGGGCTGCCATCACCGGATACCTGCTGAACCTTGGTGTCGTAAGGGATTTCCACTTCCACCTTGAACACCTCATCGGGGAACACCGCTTGGGGCAGTTCCACGTGGGTCGGCTTCTTGGCCAGGTGGCAGTTGGCGCAGGCCAGCTTGCCGGTGGCTTCGCGGGGATAGTCGTAGTTTTGTTGTGCCCAGAACGGGTAAGCCCAGCTGGCCTGAGGAGCAAACAGCAGGGCGCTGATGGCCAGTAACGAGCTCAGCAGCAGGGAGAAGGAGCGACGCATGGGGCGTTGGGGCAAGGGGGGAACGGTCGAGGAGGAGATCAGACCCACCAGGGCTTCTCGCCGGTGCGGAAATCAGTTTCAGTCCACTGGCTCAGGAACACGTTGTCGCTGTCGACAGACACGTGGGCCAGAGCCAGGGAGAGGGGAGCAGGGCCGCGCACCACCTTGCCGGTGGCGTCGTATTGCGAGCCATGGCAGGGGCACATGAACTTGTTGGCCGCGGCGTTCCAGGGCACCACACAACCCAGGTGGGTGCAGATGGCGTTGATGCCGTAGCTGCCGATGGCATCGCTGCCCTCAACGATCAAATAAGTGGGGTCACCCTTGAGGCCCTGAACCAGATTGCGGTCACCTTCGCGGTGGCTGCTCAGCCAGCCGCTGGCGGTCACGGAATTACCCAGTTCGTCCTTGGCAGCGGTGCCGCCACCAGCGCCCGCGGCCTTGGGGGGGATGAAGTAGTTGGCAACCGGATACAGGGCGCCCAGGGCAACACCGGTCACCGACCCGAAGGTCAGCAGGTTCATGAACTGCCGGCGACCCATTCCGGGGACATCACCGCTCGAGGCGCTCGCTGGGATCTGGGTCATACGGGGCGGCCTTGTAGCCACAACGACGTGGGGGCCATTATGGACCTTGCGGTTGCCGGAACGAGCCCGAACCACCGCCCTGCCGTGGAAGCCTGCAACATGCTGTTGTGAGCTGTCTGGTTTCGCCCCCCTTGGTTCAGCCCATCGCCGATCCGCTCACCGGAGAGGAGCTGCTCCAGCTGCTCCGGAGCCGCTGGCAGGCCTCCTATGACGTGCAGCTGGTGGTGCGCCGCGGTCGCCTCTATTTCCAGGTGATGTGGGCCTATCTGGAGCAGCAGTCGTTTCCCCTGGATTCCAAGGGGTATCGGGCCAAGCTCGATGAGGTGGTCAGCACCCTCAATGGCATCGGCGCGGGATCCTTGGTGCGCGATTGGCTCAGCACCACGGGCGAGAAGCCTCGTCTCGGCAAGGCGATGACTCTCCCTCTGGAGTGGCCCGAAGGCCGCAGCAGTGAGTTTGTGCTCTAACTCCGCTGGATTAACCCCGCTGCACCAGTCGCGCCAGGCCCACGCCCACCAGATACAGCGCTGTGATCGCCCCGCTGAGCAGGAGCATGGTGATCGGGTCGGTGGAGGGGGTGAGCACGGCGCCCGCCAGGGCTGAGGCCATCACCACAAAACGCCAGGCCTTGAGCATGCTGTCGGCCCGCACGACGCCCAGAGCTGCCAACAGCATCTGCAGCACCGGCAACTGAAAGGCCAGAGCGGTGGCCACCATCAGCAGCAGCACGAAGTCGAGGTAGCGCTCGATCGACCACAGCGGTTCCACCACATCGGCTCCGTAACTCACCAGGAACCGCAGGGCAGCGGGCACCAGAGCCGACCAGGCGAAGGCCAGCCCCGCCAGAAACAGCACCGCTGAGCCGGCAACGGCAGGCGCCACCAGGCGCTGTTCCCGCCGGGTGAGACCGGGCAGCACGAAGGCCAGCCCCTCGTAGAGCACATAGGGCAGGGCCAGGGTGAGCCCCGCATAGCCGGCCACTTTCAACGACACCAGAAGGAATTCCCCGGGTGCTAGCTGCAGGAAATGGATCCCCTTGGCGGGCACCTCCAGCAAACGCACCAGGGGGCGCACAAACAACAGGCAGGCTCCAGCTCCGATCACGACCGCCAGCAGGCTTCGCAGCACGCGGCTGCGCAATTCCTCCAGGTGGCCCACAAGGGTCATCTCCACCTCGGAGGGGAACTCCTGATCCGCTGGCAAAGGCTCTGAGCCGGAGGCGTTCTGATCCTGCCGCTTCACGGCAATCGGCGGCGGCGGGCTGAGCACGGAAGATTCTCCCGTCTCTGGCTGCTGTGGGGGTTGTTCGCTCATGACTCCACAGCCCCCGAGAGGTTAGGTGCTGCTGCCTGCACCAGGCTGCTCGCCTGCTGGGGATCAGCCCAGAGCACCTCACCACCACGATGGCGCACCGTTCCTGGCCCGGCGCCTGGGATGCGCTGCAGGGCCTCGCAGGGGGTCATCATCACGGCCACTCGGCTGTTGCCCCTGGCGCGGCTGAAGAATGCAGCAAGATTGGCGGCGCTTTGGAGGTCCTGCTCCTCCGGCACTGCGGCAGAGCTTTTCAGCACCACATGGCTGCCCGGACATTCCTGGGCATGGAACCAGAGGTCGCCCTTGCGGGCCTGCTGAAGGCTGATCCACTCGTTCTGGCGGTGGTTGCGACCCACCTGAACCGTTAAGCCCCCGGGCGTGAGCAGGGTCAGGGGTTGGGGGGTCTCGACCACGCGGCGGCGCTCGCGTCTGGAGAGAGGTTGGCGCTGCAGCAGTGCTGCGCTGTCATCGTCGAGCTGTTGAAGCTGCTCCAGCTGCTCGGGGATGGGGGCGTTGCCCGTCGCCAGCAACTCCAGAAACAGAAGACTCTCTTCCAGCTGCTGGATTTGCCCAAGGTGCTGCTCGATCCTTGGGCTGATCGCAGCTACGGAGCGCCGCAGTTTGCGGGCCTTGTTGTAGAGCTTCTGGGCCTCGTTCACCTGCTCGCGGCTTGGATCTGGCAGGCACAGCAGCGCATCGGCCTGCTGCTGCAGGGCATCGCTGCCTTCCACTTGCTGGAGCAGATCCTGCTGTTGCAGCAGCTGTTGCCGCTCACGCGCCAGGGCCTGCTCCAGCTTCTGGCTCAGGCTGTGCCTCCGCTGCTGGAGCTGCCGGGCTTGCAGGGTGCCTTGGAAATAGCTCGCTAGGCCGGTGTTGATCGCCAGAGCCTGCTCCGTTGCAGGGGGCAGGCCCTGGGACTGGCTCGGCCAGCAGCGGTAGCCGCTCTCAGGTCCGCGTTCAAAGCAGAACTGGTCCTGCTCCAGGCAGGTGAGCCACTGCTGCCAGCGCTGCCAAAGCCCCTCCCACTCAGCCTCTGACAGGGCTCCCACCGCCATCGACAGCAGGCCGCGAGCCTCGTGCGCTGTGCCTCCGGCGAGTTGCAGAGCGAGGGCGGGACTGATGCCCTGGTAGGCACTTTGCAGGGCCTGTTTGAGGCTGGTGGGAAGCAGGAGCAGTTGCGCTTTCCAGTGCTCAAAGCTTTCTCCTCGCTCAGGAGGACAACCGGAGAGAGGAGGGGGGGCGCTGTAGAGATCCCCTGTGCCGATGGGCCGAAGGCGCGATTGGTTGGCTCGCACCTGACGGGCCATGGCCACCACCCGTCGATCCGGATCCAGCAGAAAAAGATTGCTGTGGCGCCCCATCAGCTCCAGCACCAACGTGCGCTGCACGGGGTCCCCTGGACGCGGCGCAAACTGCAGTTCCACCACCCGCTCCCATCCCTCCTGCCGGAGCTCGCTCAGGGCGAGCCCGGAGAGACCGTGTTGGAGCTGCTGCGCCAGGGTGCTGCCGGATCCCAGCTTCGGCGGTGCCTCGATGGCCATCAGCCGGGGAGCCTCTGCCTGCCAGCTCAGCTCCAGCCAGAAGCGCCGCTCCAGGGTGCGAAAGCCCAGGTGCAGGCTGTGCGCATCGGGCTGTTGCGCTTTTTCGAAGCGACTGGGCAGCAGCGCGGGACGCAACTCCGACAGCACCGCCCGCAGGCTGGTGAGATCCATGGCCTGGAGAGCCGGAGCGGCCATGGAGGGGGTGTCGGGCACCCTTACTCTGCAGGGCCGTGTTCGTGCCCCGATGGCTGCAGAGGCCTCCCCCTCAGGCAGGTTGTTTTTGATCACCGGTCCCAGTGGGGTCGGCAAAGGCACCTTGGTGGCGGCTCTGTTGCAGCGGCATCCCGAGATCTGGTTGTCGATCTCGACCACCACCCGTGCACCCCGCAGCGGCGAAGTGGATGGCCAGCACTACTTCTTTCTCGAGCGGGCTGCCTTTGAGGCCAAGGTCGCTCAGGGCGGGCTGCTGGAGTGGGCTGAGTTCGCCGGCAACTGCTACGGCACCCCCCGGGATCCGGTGGAGGAGCAGCTGAAGGCGGGCCGTCCGGTGTTGCTGGAAATCGAGTTGGAGGGGGCCAGGCAGGTGCGCCGAAGCTTCCCCAGCGGCTTCCAGATCTTCATCAAGCCCCCCTCGTTTGAGGAGCTCGAGCGCCGCATCCGTGGCCGCGGCACCGACAGCGAGGAGGCGATCACCCGGCGACTGGAGCGCGCCAGAGTTGAGCTTCAGGCGGAATCCGAGTTCGATGCGGTTCTGGTGAATGCCGATCTGGAGAAGGCCCTCAGCGAACTCGAACAGTTGATGGGCCTGGCCTGAGGAGTGAGACACAAAAAAGCGGCCCCGCAGGGCCGCTTTCAGTTGGGATCGAAGGTGGATCGATGCTGAAATCGCTGGTTCCCGATCACATCGGGTGGAACAGCAGATCGGGGTAGAAGCGGTTGAACTCGATCAGGATGCCGGCGGTCACGGTGAACCAGATCGCAGCGAAGACCGGAGCGGTGGTCAGAAATTTCTTCATCGTGGGGATCTCAGTGGATTTGGGTGATGAGGAAGGGTCTCGCCGCGATCAGCGGGGGGAGACGGTGATCTTGTCGTCAGACTCGGTGAGCTTGCCGCTGGTGAGGGCGCCGAAGGCGGCCAGGGGCCAGGTGGCGGCAGCCAGGGTGCTCTTGAGGGCCAGAGACACGTCGATCTGGATTTCCTTCATGGCGGCGTCCTTGTCGCCACGGATCGCCATCAGGTAGTTGCGGCCAGCCCAGCCGATGCAGCCGGCGATATAGAGGAAGGCGATGCCGGGGATGATGAAGTCACCTGCGTGGCTGAGGCGGCCGTCCACGATCAGGTGGGGCAGGCCATCGGCACCGCAGGAGGCCTGGCTGTACATCGCAAAGCGAGCCTTGGCCTGGTCGGTGGTGGCAGCAGCGGCGCGCTGTTGGAAGCGGGCGCTTTCAGAGCAGGGGGTCAGACCTGCCACATCGGCCTTGGCCACAGGGGCGAAGCCGAAGATCAGCAGGGCAGAAATGAGAACAGCAAAGAGGCGGCGCATCGTCAGGTCCAGCTGCTGCACGGCAGGATGTCACTTGCGGACAGTAAGGGAATCCCCAAGACCTGATGCCCACCGTGCTGGCCCTCGAAACAAGTTGTGACGAGTCGGCAGCTGCGGTTGTAAGGGATCAGCGCGTCCTCGCCAGTGCCATTGCCTCGCAGATCGAGGAGCATGCGCGCTGGGGTGGGGTCGTGCCCGAAATCGCCTCCCGGCGCCACGTGGAGGCCTTGCCGGCTCTGATTGAACAGGTGATGAACCAGAGCGGCATCAGCTACGCCGATCTGGATGCCATCGCCGCCACCGCCGCCCCGGGTCTGGTGGGGGCGTTGCTGGTGGGTTCGGTCACAGGCCGCAGCCTGGCGCGGCTGCATCGAAAACCGTTTCTGGGGGTGCATCACCTGGAGGGGCACCTGTGTTCCGTGCATCTCGGCGAGCCGCTGCCGGAGGGGCCGTTTCTGGTGCTCTTGGTCAGCGGTGGCCACACCGAGATGATCCGTGTGGATGGGCCAGGCACCTATCAGCGCCTCGCCCGCAGCCGCGATGACGCCGCTGGGGAGGCCTTTGACAAGGTCGCCCGCCTCTTGGGTCTCGGCTACCCAGGGGGACCCGCGATTCAGCAGGCCGCCGCCAGCGGTGATCCCAGGAGGTTCCCCTTGCCCAAAGGCAAGGTTTCCCTGCCGGAGGGAGGTTTCCACCCCTACGACTTCAGTTTCAGTGGCCTGAAAACCGCTGTTTTGCGCCTGGTCAACCAGCTCAAAGCCGAGGAGGAGGCGGGAGGTCCTCCCGTGCCCCTGGCGGATGTGGCCGCCAGCTTTGAGCAAGTGGTGGCGGATGTGCTGGTGGAGCGCACCACCCGCTGTGCGGTGGATCAGGGGCTGCGCACCCTCGTGATGGTGGGCGGTGTGGCGGCGAATCGACGCTTGCGCCAAGGCCTGGAGCAGCGCTGCAGCGCCCTGCGGCTCCAGTGGCGGGCCGCACCCCTGGCCTACTGCACCGATAACGCCGCGATGATTGCAGTGGCTGCGGAGCAGCGGCTTCTGGCCGGAGGCTGCAGCTCCATCCGTCTGGCTGTCGCCCCGAGGCTGCCCCTGGAGCAGGCCCCTGTTCTCTATGAACCCCAGGCACCCTTCTGATGCCTTTAGGGTGAAACCACTCTGTAGGAGATGGGATGGCTTCGGCTCAGCCTGTCGATGACGTGAACGGCGCGGTGGAAGCGGCTCCAGAGGAGCTCAACCAGTGGAAGCGTGGCTTCACGCCCCAGGCGGAGATCTGGAACGGGCGAATGGCCATGGTGGGCCTGTCCGTTGGTCTGGCGGTGGTGCTTGTGGCGAGGCTCGCCGGCAAAGTCTGAGCGTTACTCCCGACCGCGCAGGGCCTGAGCCAGTTCGTTGGGTCTGAGACTCTGGGCCAGCGCGTCAGCGGCTTCGACACGCCCTGCTTCCACCAGCTTCTGAAGGGCCTGGTTGGCGGTTTGCATGCCATCAAAGCCGCTGCGGCTCATGATCTCTTCGATGGCTTCCAGTTCACCGCGCTGGATGTAGTCCTTGCAGGCATCGGTGTTGATCAGGATGTCGTGATAAGCGGTTCGCTTGCCATCGGTGGTTTTCAGCAGCCCCTGGGC
>VGPT01000057.1 GCA_016882485.1 Cyanobacteria bacterium M_surface_10_m1_298 | reverse complement strand
TCGGCATCGCTGCAGAGCACACCGGCCTGCAGCAGCAGGGTGCGGACACCGGCGGCGCTGCCGGCGCTGGCGCCGGCGGGAACGTCCAGGGCGCTGGCGGTCATGCTGCCGCTGGGGTCGTAGCCCTGGCCGCTCACGCTCACCCGCTCGGTGCCCACCCGCAGCTCCTGAACCACCTGGCGGTTCTGGGTGAGGGTGCCGGTTTTGTCGGAGCAGATCACCGTGACCGAACCCAGGCCCTCCACCGCCGGCAGTCGCCGGATCAGTGCGGCGCGTCGCACCATGCGCTGGGTGCCGATGGCGAGGGTCACCGTGATCACGGCCGGCAGACCCTCAGGCACGATCGCCACCGCCATTGAGAGCGACACCTCCAGCAGGTTGAGAGGGTCCTGTTTGAGCAGCAGACCCAGGGCCACCACCACGGCCACCAGGCCAAGGGCGCTCGTCACCAGCACCTTGGCCAGGCCATCGAGGCGTTCCTGCAGCGGGGTGCTTTCACCGCCAGCGGTGTTGATCAATTCAGCGATCTGGCCGAGCTCGGTGGCCATGCCGGTGGCGCTCACCAGGGCCACACCGCGGCCGCGCACCACCTCGGTGCCCTGGAACAGGCAGTTCTGGCGCTCCAGCACTGGCGTGCCTTCCTCCAGCACCAAATCGGCCTTTTTGAACACCGCTTCCGCTTCACCGGTGAGCGCTGCTTCGCGCACGCCCAGATCGGCGGCCTCCAGCAGGCGGGCATCGGCGGGCACCCGGTCGCCGGCCTCCAGCCGGATCAGATCGCCGGGCACCAGCTCTTCGCTGCCCACCCGCTGCCACTGGCCATCGCGGCGCACCTGCACCAGCGGTTGTGCCATGTCGCGCAGGGCGAGTAGGGCTTGTTGAGCCTTGCTTTCCTGTAGGTAACCCAGCAGGCCGTTGAGAACCACGATCACCAGGATCGCGATCGCATCTTTTGGGAATTCCTGCTGATGCAGCGACACCGCCGCTGAAACCGCCGCTACCGCCAGCAGCATCAGCAACATCACGTTGCTGAACTGATCCCAGAGGATCTGCCAGGCGCTGCGACCTTCGGAAAGTTCGAGCTTGTTAGGGCCGGCTGCCGCCAGTCGCCGGGCTGTTTCTGCCGTGGTGAGTCCGTCGCGGCTGGCCTTCAGCTGCTCCAGGCAGACTTCAGGCGAGAAGGCGTGCCACTGAACGTCTGGTGACTTGCCCAAGACCTTCTGGAGCTGCTTGCTAGAGGGCCATCCTCGCTGAACTCAACTGATCTGGCTGAGGAATGGCGGCTGCGCTCGTGCTGCGGATTGGTGACGAACTGCGCCGGCGGCGCCTGCAAGCCCTTGGCATACGACTGCTCAACTTCGCGGCTCCCGCCGATCAGTTCGAAGCTTCGCCTTCAGCCTCAGCTTCTGCGGGCTGGGTGGTTGGTTTCATGTTGGCCCCGAGCTCGGTGCAGGCCCTGATTGGATCCACATCCGGTGCAACTCCAAGCGCTTTACGCAGCGCATCCATCTGACTCACCGACTGCATATCGAGCGAAGCGGCGGCTTGCTCACAGGCAATTTTTTTGAGGGCCTGGGTATCGGGCGGGCGGCAGCCGCTGATGCTGACGGCACCAATGGCCAGAAGCGCTGCAGCAATCCACGTCTGACGCCTCCTCACGCTGGCGCCGAGTCGCAGCTGGGGATCAGTCACGCGAGATGGAATGGCTATCCCTTAACGCTAGGGAGCGTGAACACAGAAAGGGTTGGAGAGAGGGTTGAGAGCCACGGCTCCAGCCTTCGATCTTTGAAGATGAGCCTCCGCTGAGCCATCTACTGCCCCCAGATGCTGCCGTTTCACTGGCTCACCCAAACCCTCGCCTTCGGCCTGGGCATCTCCTTCAGCCCCCTCAACATCGCCCTGGTGGCGCTGCTGCTGCTCGGCACCCAACCGCTGCGCCGCTGCGGCACCTTCCTCACCGGCTGGGTGCTGGCCAATGGCGGTGCCCTCAGCGCCGTGGTGCTGATCGGCGGGCGGCTGAGCTGGGCCATGCATCTCGGCAGCCGCGGCCAGATCCTGATCGATCTGATCGGTGCCGGCGCGCTGGTGGGGCTCGGCCTGTTTCAGCTCACCCCGGCAGTGGCGATGGGTGAGGAGAACTGGGCCATGCAGCTGATGAGCCGCCTTCCCGAGATGGAAGGTTTGCCCCTGCTCGGTCTCGGGGCCGGCTGTGCCTTGGTGAGCCCCGAAAACCTGGTGTTTTACGTGAAAGAGGGCGGCATGCTTCTCACGAATCACACCAGCCTGCGCGGCGATCTGGAGGTGGGAGCGGTTTTTGTGGCCGTGACGGCATCGCTGCTGTTGCTGCCGCCTTTGCTCTGGGTTGTGAATGGTGAAGGCCTTCGTCAGCGCCTCGAGCGGATCAACGACTGGCTGGTGCACCGCGCTGAATGGCTGGTGGGCGCGTTCGCGCTGTTGCTGGGTGTGTATCTGGCTTGGCAGGGCCTTGAGGGCCTGCATCAGATGACGTTGCTCGCGTCGATCTGAGGTCGGCGGCGTTGGCGCCGTTCAGGCACGCTCTGCTCTCAGGCTTCAAATGAAATACATCGCTTGACTGGCGATCCGTGCGTCTCGTTCAGCCAAAAGATCCGCCAGGGTTGTCCTGCTGAGGCGCGCATCGCGCTGAAGACTCAGCTCATTCGCCAGTGAGTTGATGACCTGAAGCTCGCTGCTGCCCTCGTTGGTAAGGGGCCGCTTGTCTTCCCCTTCAAGGCAGTGAATCACGTCTGATACAGAGATGTCACTGGCAGCCCGGGCGAGCAGATATCCGCCCCGCGCGCCGCGAACGCTACGGACCACGCCGGCACGGCGTAGGGCGCTCATCATCTGCTCGAGGTAGCGCTCCGGAATCGATTGCCGGGCCGCAATTTCGCCCACCTGCAGCCTGTCGCCACTGGCCTGCACACCAGCCAGCTCCAGCAAGGCGAGTAGTGCGTAGGTGGTTTTGGCGCTGAAACCCAAGCCCTCAATCCGAATTCGGATCAGCTGTGCATCCAAAGTACGGTAAATGACTCGGGATTGACTTGATTCAGTTCAGCCATTCAGCAAGGGCATGGGATTGCTATCTCCTTAAATCCGATCTGATCACCGTTGTATGCTGCTGTCCGGTCCTTCCCGCCCATGGCTGATCTTCTGGATGCCTTGATCCGGCCCGATGCGCTGATCACCCTGCTCGTGCTGGCCGCTTCGGTCGTTTTGTTTGTGACCGGCTGGCTGGCCCCTGAGCTCACCGGCCTGCTGGCGGCCGCGTTGTTGATCGCGACTGGCGTGCTCAAGCCCTCTGAAGCGATGGAGGGGTTTGGCAGTCCTGCCCTGATCACCTTGATGGGCTTGTTTGCCCTGTCCGCTGGTCTGTTCCGCAGCGGAGGCCTCGATCGGTTGCGCGCCTTGATCGGATCCGATGCGGTGCGCAGCCCCAAGCGGATGATCGCTGTGATGGTGGCGGCGGTTGGTCCGGTCTCGGCCTTCGTGCCCAACACGCCGATCGTGGCCAGCCTGCTGCCGGTGATCGAGGGCTGGTGTCAGCGCCGAGGCGTCTCTCCTTCGAAGGTGCTGCTGCCGCTGTCGTTTGCCACGGTGCTCGGCGGCACCATGACCCTGCTGGGCAGTTCAGTGAACCTGCTGGCCAGTGAGGTGAGTAGCAAACTGGGTTACGGCAGCTTCGGGCTGTTCAGCTTTACGCCGATCGGCATTGGTATTTGGATCGTCGGTGGCGGCTTGATGGTGCTGCTGGCGGATCGTTTCCTGCCGGATCGCGGCCGGAACGACGATGACCTGATCGCCGATCTCTCCAACAGCGGCTACCTCACGGAGGTGAAGATTCCGCTGGGCTCGGAGTTGATTGGCCAATCACTCCATGCCAGTCGCCTTCAACGCCGCTTTGACGTGGATGTGCTCGAACTGCACCGCGGCAGTGAGCGCTTCCTGCCACCGCTGGCTGATCGCACCCTGATGCTCGACGATCGGCTGTTGCTGCGCTGCAGCCGTGAGGATCTGCTGCGTCTGCAGCAGGACCACACCGTGATGCTGGCTCCTACCCCGGAGGAGTCTGCGCTGCCCGACCAGCAGAACAACCAGCGCATGGTCGAGGTGCTGCTGCCTTCCGGTTCAACCCTGGCTGGTGACTGCCTGCGGGATCTCCGCTTCCGGCAGCGCTACAACGTGACCGTGCTGGCCCTGCGCCGCGGCAACGAGGTCTTGCGCGAACGGCTGGGCCGCGTGCAGCTGCGTGACGGTGATGTGCTGTTGCTGCAGGGCCCGAAGGATGCCATCCGAGGCCTTCAGGCCAACAACGACTTGGTGGTGCTCGAGCAGCTCGAGAAGGATCTCCCCACGGTGAGCCGCAAGCGGGTGGCCCTGCTGATTGCCGCTCTGGTCATCCTGTTGCCGAGCTTCGAGGTGATTCCCCTGGTGGCTTCGGTGTTGCTTGGCACCGTGGCAATGGTGGCCAGTGGGTGTCTGCGGGCCGGTGAGCTGCAACGGGTGATCCGCCTTGACGTGATCCTGCTGCTGGGCTCGTTGGCCAGTTTCAGTGTGGCTTTGGACAAAACCGGCTTGGCGGCGGCCCTGGCACAGGGCCTGTTGGCGGGTCTTCATCACTGGCCCGTGTATGCCGCTTTGGTGGTGGTGTTCTTGTTCACCACCCTGTTGACCGAGGTGATGAGCAATGCCGCCACCGTGGCGATGTTGATTCCGATCGCGGGGCAGTTGGCCCAGGGGCTCGGGCAGCCGCCGATGGCCTTCATTTATTGCGTGTTGTTCGGGGCCAGTCAGAGCTTCCTCAGCCCCGTTGGCTATCAAACCAACCTGATGGTGTTCGGCCCCGGTCGCTATCGCTTTCTCGATGTCGCCCGCTATGGCGTGCCGCTCACCGCAGCGATGACGGTGCTCGTGCCTTTCCTGATCTGCCGTTGGTTTGGGCTTTGAGGGTTCCTGCGGCGAGGATGCTGGAAATCTGAACTCGTGATGCTCGTGCGGCCCGCTTCCAGCGCTGCCCCCCATGCCCCCAAAAGCTGGCGAACCCGGCTGCGACAGCGCCTGCTCTGGCTCTGGCACCACGAGGCCAGTCACGGCCAGAAGGCCCGTGGCCTTGCGGCAGGGGTGTTCACAGGGTGCTTTCCAATCTTTGGGCTGCAGACTCTGTTCGGGATCGCCCTGGCCAGCCTGGTGCGGGGCAATCACATCCTGGCGGCGGCGGGCACCTGGATCAGCAACCCACTGACCTACGTGCCCCTCTATTGGTTCAACTACGCCGTTGGCTGCCGGGTGCTGGGTCCCGGACCGGCCCTGCCCACCCTGCAGCAGATTCAGCAATCCGGGATCTGGGATCTGGGATTGGCGATCAGCTCCCGCTTGCTGCTTGGTTCAGCCCTGGTGGGGTTGGTGAGTGCTCTGCTGTTCGGGGGGCTCTACTGGTGGCTGCTGGAGCACCATCACCGCCGCAGCGCCCACAGCTAGTTGTCTTGCCCGTCGTTGGGGAGCCGCTTCCAGCCTGCCAGCACGCCAAGGATGTCGGCGGCGCCCACGAGCCCCACGAAGGCACCGAATTCATCCACCACCACCCGTACGGAGGTGCGATCGCCGCGGCGGAAACTGGTGAGGAGTCGATCGGCCCGGATCATCTCCGGCACGTAGTGCGGGGCCTCGCACAGGTCGCTCACCAAGCGGTTGCCACTGCCGTTGAGCAGTTCACTGAGGGCCTGCTCCCGGCTCTGAACGCCGAGCACCTCATCGACCTCTTCACCGAGCACCACCCACCAGGCATCCTCAGGGGCCTGGAGGATCTGCTGGCGCACGGAATCCAGCGTTGCTGCACCGGAGAGGGATGGGGTCGCCACCCGTGACACCATCAGATCTCTGGCGGTGAGGTCGTTCAGAGCGAAGACCTTGCCGATCATGGCGGCCTCGTCGGCTTCGATGTTCCCCTGCTGGGAACCCAGCCGGGCCATCAGGTGGATTTCTCGCTCGTTGGTGGTGAGTTCGCTCTCGGCGGTGATCGAGGGCATCAGCTTTTCGAGCACCAGCAGCAGGGGCAGGGTCAGGCGCTCCAGCAGCAGTAGGAAGCGAGCAGCGGTGAGGGAGATCGGCATCGCAAAGCTGTTGCCGATCGTTTTGGGCAGGATTTCCCCCAGCAGGATCACCGCGATCGTGAACCCCCCGTTGAAGGCCGCCAGGGCCCAAGCTCCTCCCGGGATGGTCTTGAACACATGATCGGCCTGAGTGCCAAGCAGCATCGAGCCGGAAATGTTGAACAGGTTGTTGAGCACCACCAGCAGCACTAGTGATCGGCCTGGTCGGGCCTTGATCCGCTCCAGTGCCCGCGACCCTGGCACCCGCTGCTGCTTGAGGGTGTGAACCTGAATCGGATTCACCGTCAGCATTGCGGCTTCGGTGCTGGAGGCCAGGGCTGAGCCCACCAGGATCAGCGCCGCCAGGCTCAGCAGCACAACGATCGGATTCATCAGGCCCGGCATGGTGCGTGTTGGACCGGACCTTACCTACGGTTTGCGAGATGAACTCGTCTCCGAGCAATCCAGTCAGGGCGCTGCAGCGCTGGCGCCATCAGCTCACGGTGCCGCAATTCACGGCGGTGACCGGTCTTTTGGTGATTGCTGTGGGGACATTGGTGCTGTCCACTCCCCTGTGCTCAACAGATGAGGTGGGGCTTTGGCAGGCCCTGTTCACCGTCACCTCGGCGATCACGGTGACCGGACTGTCGATCATCGATGTGGGCCGTGACCTCACCTTCGTGGGGCAGGTGGTTCTCGCCGGATTGATCATCACTGGCGGATTGGGCCTGATGGCGATCACCACCTTTCTGCAGGGCTTCGTGCAGGGGCGCTCAGGCTTGCGACACCGACTCGACAAAGGGCGAGCTCTCGATGAGTTTGGTGTCGGCGGAATCGGGCCGACCTTTCACAGCATCTTGCTGGTGGCCCTTTGCGTGATGGGGGTTGGCACCGCTGTGCTCTACAGCTTTGGTTTTACCGATATCGAGCAGCCCGGTCAGCGGCTCTGGGCCTCGATGTTCCACGTGATCAGTGCCTACAACAATGCCGGCTTCGGGCTCTGGTCCAACAGCCTCGAGCCCTACCGCGACAACACAGTGGTCACCGGAGTCATCGCCCTGATGATCGTGATCGGAGGCATTGGCTGGCGCGTGGCCAATGACATCTGGATCAATCGCTTCCGCCTCCGGCGGATTAGGCGGCTCAGCCTCCACACCCGTTTGGTGATTCGCACCACGGTGTTGCTGATCGTGGTCGGGGCGGTGGGGCTCTGGATCACCGAGCACTTCGGTTATGGGGCAACGGCCATGCAGCCCTTCAGCTTTTGGCAACGCCTGCAGATCGTCCTGTTTCAGTCGATCACCACCCGCACGGCCGGTTTCAACACGATTCCGCTTTCTGCCCACCAGATCACTGATGCGGGTTTGCTGTTGATGATCCTGCTGATGTTCATCGGTGCCAGCCCGGGGGGCACCGGCGGCGGAGTCAAAACCACCACCTTCGCGATCTTGATGGGAGCGACCCGCTCCACCCTTCAGGGCCGCAGCGATGTGCTGTTGCACCGCCGCCAGATTCCTGATTCCACGGTGCTGCGTGCTGTGGGTGTCACCCTCGCCTCTGCGCTGTTTGTGGTGTTCATGGCCCTGCTGCTGGGTCTTGGCGTCTCGGCGAATCAGACCCAGGTGCAGTCATTCAGCTTCCTCGAGAAGTTGTTCACCTGTGTGTCGGCCTTCGGCACGGTGGGTCTGGATCTGGGGGTCACCGCCAACCTCAACCGCTGGGGGCAGTTGGTGTTGATGGTGGGGATGTTCGTTGGGCGGATCGGCATCCTGCTGCTGCTCTCGGCCCTCTACGGCAGTCGCCCGCAATCGAGGGTGGGATACCCCCGGGAGGATCTGTATGTCTGAGGCCTTCACCACCTAGAACGGGAGCACACGCGTGAGCCGGCCGTGAATCAGTGGTGGCAGTGGTCCTCTGAGGGGGGAGTCCGTCGTGGCAGCTACGCCGTGATCGGCGTGGGCCGTTTTGGTTCCTCGGTCTGCGCTGAGCTGCTCCGGGCTGGAGCAGAAGTGCTCGCCATCGATTCCAGCCAACGGGCCATTGATGAGCTGCGGCAGATCGATCCCTCGATCGAGGCACGCGTGGTGGATTGCACCGATGAGGAGGCCCTGCGGGCGGCGGGGGTGCTGGAGATGGAAACCGTGGTGGTGGCCATGAGTGAGCCAATCGAAGCCAGCATTACGGCCACCTTGATCTGCAAGGACGCCCAAGGCACCCGCGTTCAGCAGGTGATCGCCCGTGCCACCAGCGATCTGCACATGAAGATGCTCAAGCGGGTGGGAGCTGATCGCGTTGTGTTCCCCTCAAAAATGATGGGCCAGCGCCTGGGCATTGAATTAGTGCGCCCCAACCTGCTGGAGCAGCTCCGCCTCGATGACCGCAGCTGCATCGAGGAGATCAAAGTGCCCGAAGCCTTCGTTGGGCACTCTCTGCGGGATCTCAACCTTCGCAAGCACTACAACGTCAACGTGCTCGCCGCTGGTCCCGCCGGCAAATTGCACGTCAATCCGCCCGCATCCCATGTGCTCGCCAATGGCGAGCTGCTGGTGGTGATGGGATCGGAAGACTCCCTGCGCTCTCTCCCGGCCAGTTGAACACTGGGGCTTTGTGCTTGATCCCTCACCCGAAGGTGACGGCTTGTAGGGCCCCTCTCCCCAGCGGCTCTAGTCAGCGCTAACCCGGGTGGGAGGTTCGTCTCTGGCCCGCCCATGGCCCTTAGCCCTCCCCCTGCTTCAGGAGCCTTACCGCCACCCCTGAAGGAGAGCGGCCAGCGGGAGGTGTTCTGCGGGCTCACCTCGATCGTCTGGCTGCACCGGCGCATGCCGGATGCCTTCTTCCTGGTGGTGGGTTCACGAACCTGCGCCCACCTGATCCAGAGCGCCGCCGGCGTGATGATCTTTGCCGAGCCTCGCTTCGGCACCGCGATCCTCGGCGAGCGGGATCTGGCCGGGTTGGCCGATGCCAATGAGGAGCTCGATCGCCTGGTGGCCCAGCTGCTGGAGCGTCGCCCTGAGATCCGCACCCTGTTCCTGGTGGGCAGCTGCCCCAGCGAGGTGATCAAGCTGGATCTGGCTAAAGCTGCCGAGCGCCTCAACCGCCAGCACGCCGGCCGGGTGATGGTGCTCAACTACAGCGGCAGCGGCATCGAAACCACCTTCACCCAGGGGGAAGACGGTGCCCTGCAGGCCCTGATCCCGCTGATGCCCGCCAGCA
>VGPT01000056.1 GCA_016882485.1 Cyanobacteria bacterium M_surface_10_m1_298 | reverse complement strand
TTCCAGTTCCGGGCGGGTCGTTAGCTCAGCGGTAGAGCACTCGGCTTTTAACCGATTGGTCCTGAGTTCGAATCTCAGACGACCCATTTTTTGAGATCGTTTGGACTGCAAGGGCTAAGCCCTGCGGTGCAAGGGATTTCTGGGTTCGCAAAGGGCTTCTGAGTCGGTCGAAATGAGACCGCATAAGGACGCCGAAAACCGTCGTTGTTTCATTTCCTTGGCATCACTGCCAAGGACGCGGCACCACCTCCGCAACGGTGGCAAGAACCAATGGTTCAGACGACGGCCCTCCCAGGTTTTGAGCAGAGTCCAGACCTCCGGGGTGAGTGGCATGTAGGGGAAGCGAGGAACCTCTAAGGGTTCTGGTTCCAAATCATTAGCGGCTTGGAGACCGTCGCCAGCGTCGATAGGGTGAAGGCACCGGCAAGGGTTGGATGTCGTACCGCATACGCCTGCTCGAGACCGATGAGGGTTGGTCGGTGAGCTGCCTGGATCTGCCGGGATGTCACTCCCAGGGAGAGTCGCGCGATGAGGCGCTGATCAACATCCGTGAGGCCATCCAGCTCTGGCTGGAGGTGGAAGCAGAAGAGGCTGGCGTGAAAACGGTGGAGACCCTGGAGTTGGCGGTCTGATGCCGCGGCTTCCAGGGGTCAGCCAGAAGGAAGCCGTTCGGATCTTTCAGAAGCTCGGCTACCGCGTTGTGCGCGAGTCCGGTCACTTGATCATGAGCAATGGAGAGCGCCGACTGGTGATCCCACGCCATGACCCGATCAACGCCATCACCATGGGCGCGATCGCTCGCGATGCAGGTTTAACCCCTCAGCAATTTCGCGATCTGCTCTGAGCTCGGCCCTGAACCCTTAGGCGCTGTTTGTTCACGTGCGCCATGGATTCCCGCCACCTGGTGGTTTGGATCTCCACCGTGATCCTTGGGTCCCAGGGAGCGACGATGCCGTTGACATGCTCAATTGCACCGCCTGGAGCTTGCTGTAATCCCTCGCTGGGATGCTGGAAACGTCTCCGAGCTCCTCGGTGATCCACGCACCCAAGCAGAGCCCCCAAACCAACCAAGCTGATCGAAACGCGGGGCCGAGGCAATGCGTGTAAAGGCTGATTGCCCCGCTGTTGAGGCGGGGTGATGCTGTGTCCATCGAACCCAGGAGGCGTCCACAGATGGACGACACGCCACCTCGCCAGTAGGCAGAAGCACGCTGATCACTGGCCCCTGCTCCAACAGTCTTCACCGATGCGTTGGGCACGTCGTCAGTTCGGACACTGAATAGGGACGTCTGAACCGTCGACACTCCACTTGCACCGCCTCAGGTGCCCTCAGGAGACCCGAGCCCAACACCTGGAATGATTGGCCCCAGGCGCCATGCCGGCAGCTTCGACCACTTTCAGATTTCATGACCCCCGGGCCATCAGGCCTGGGGGTTTTTGGTTGGGAGGGGTTCGCGAGCCATGGCTGAGGCCTGAATGCTGCAGATGCAATGGGCTTCGCTTACCAAAAACACCCCGCAAGCGTGCTAGGGTCTTAAAAATCCTTAACAAAACGGGAATAAGTCGATGTTCACTCTCGAATCGGCCTCGAAAATATTCCCGAATACCCTCTCGGCGGATGTTGTTCCAGCCATCACGGCTCGCTTCAAGCTGCTGAATGCGGAAGATCAACTCGCTCTGATTTGGTATGCCTACCTCGAGATGGGGCGCACCATCACGGTGGCGGCTCCGGCGGCTGCGCGCATGCAGTTTGCTGAGGGTGTTCTGAACCAGATCAAAGCGATGAGCTTTGAGGGGCAGAGCCAGGTGATGTGTGATCTGGCCAACCGCGCCGATACAGAGATCGGCCGTTCTTACTCGGCCTGGTCGGTGAACATCAAGCTGGGTTTCTGGTATCAGCTAGGCGAGTGGATGGCCGCTGGAATCGTGGCTCCCATCCCCGAGGGATATCAGCTGTCTGCCAACGCCTCTGCAGTGCTGCGTTCGGTTCAGGAGGTGGAGCAGGGCCAGCAGATCACCCTGCTGCGCAACTTTGTTGTGGACATGGGCTTTGATCCCCAGAAGGGAGAAGGTCAGCGGGTGATGGAGCCGGTGGCGCCCCCAACCCCTGAGGAGGATCGCAAGAAGGTCTTCATTGAAGGTGTGATTAACCCCACGGTTAATAACTACATGGACCTGCTCAATGCCAATGACTTCGACAACCTGATCGATCTGTTCTTGGCTGATGGTGCCCTGCAGCCCCCCTTCCAGAAGCCGATCGTTGGTCGCGAGGCCATCCTTCGCTTCTTCCGCGAGGATTGTCAGAACCTGCGCCTGCTGCCTGAGCGGGGTTTCGCAGAGCCCACTGAGGGCGACTTCACCCAGATCAAGGTGACGGGCAAGGTGCAGACTCCCTGGTTCGGGGCCGGCATCGGCATGAACGTGGCCTGGCGCTTCCTGCTCAACCCTGAAGGCAAGATCTATTTCGTGGCGATCGATCTGCTGGCATCGCCGGCTGAGCTGCTCAAACTCGGCCGCTGATCCGATTCAGCCCATCACGCTCACGGTGCCCCGTGCCTCGCTTTCGGCAGGCCTTCTGCTTCTGGGATGGCTGGTCACCTTGATCAGCTTTCTCAGGGCCGATCTTCTGGCGCTGCCGATTTGGTCGCTGCTGCTGATCGTGCTTGTGCGCACGTCGTTCCAGACCGGCTTGTTCATCACGGCCCACGATGCGATGCATGGGCTACTGATGCCCGGCGCGCGGAGATGGAATCACCGCCTCGGTGCTCTCTGTCTATCTCTTTACGCCGGATTGCCCTACGGCCGCTGCATGCGGAAGCATCACCGGCACCACAGCCACTCCGGCAGCGCACAGGATCCTGATTTCTGCGTTGACCCTTCAGTGGGTGCGCAGGGTTGGTATTGCCGCTTCATGGCCGGCTACCTCTCGGGATCGCAGATGTGCCGTCTTCTGATCAGTTGGCTATTGTTCGGTTGTGTGTTTGGCTCAGCTGAACCCAGAGGCTGGATCAATCTGCTGTTGGTGTGTGTTCTGCCCCTGGTGCTGAGCTCACTGCAGCTGTTTGTGTTCGGCACGTATCTGCCGCACCGCGCTCAGCAGGGGCCAGAAGGCAGGGATGGGCCCTGCAGCCTTGACCTGCCTGGATGGCTCTCTCTGGTGACCTGCTTCCATTTCGGTTATCACCGAGAGCACCACGAGCATGTCCACCTGGCTTGGTTTGACCTTCCTTCAGTGCGCTACAGCAGATCACGACAGCTCGCGGCCTCTTGAGCGCATGACTAGGGTCGAGAACAGAACGGGTTGACCAGATGACGCAGGAACTGCTGGAGGGCTGGTCACAAACGGAGCAGGACATTGCTCGGGATGCGTTTGATAAGGCCTACCAACGAACAATCCAAAAGCTGATTGCTGATCTTAAGGATAAAGTTGGCAGCCTTCATTCGCCCGATGAAGTGTGGTCATTGCATGACTTTCTGAGCATTGAGCGTCACACGATCGAAGGTCGTTTCTCGTTTAAAACAGAAGGCATCTTGTTTGTCTTCGCCAGCCTGGTCAAAGACAAGTTGCTTCAGCTCGATGAACTCGAAGGTCTCGAGGCTGACAAGCTTGCCAAGGTGTCGGCGATGTCGCGGTTTTAGGTCGCTCGAAGCCTCTTTCAGCCGAGCAACAGATCCGAGAGTCTGAGATCGGAGCGGCGCAGCAGGGCAAACAGGGTGCCCGCATTGCCTCGGCAGATGCGCAGGTCGTCATCGAGCACGGTGATGTCGAGCCAGGCGGGGAAGCTCTGGTTCACGCTGCGCATCCACTGCAGCCGGCCCGCGAAACCACCGCGTTGGAAGCGCACCTCCACCCGCTGCCGGCTGCCCTCCTTGATGGCAATCGAGGCCTCCACGGCGATCCCTGTCAGTGCGCCCAGGGGCCCAGGGGCGCGCAACAGGTTCATCCCCCTCCCCTGCGCAGGGGAGAGGCACTGCAGGTTCTCCAGCCAGGGGGCCACTGCCAGATAGGGCTGCCGGCTGCTGCTCCAGCGCAACTCCCAGACCCCCTCCAGTTGGGCGATGCCCTGCGGCGTGGAGAGATCCGCCGGTTGCGAGCGTTCCAGAGAGCCGATCAGGACGCGGATCCGATCCGAATGCCGGTTGCACGATCCCCGGGGCTGCAACCGCAGCAGCTCCAGCAGCTCCAGGCGCTCGTTGCTCATCGCTTCAGCTTGGCTTGATCGAGGGGCCCTCGCCGTGCGTGGATGGAAGTTCTTCCGAGCGTCATGACACCCGAGCTGGCTGCCCGTGTGCTGGAAGCCCTCCTCCAGCTCCATGAGGAGCTCTCGGTGGACGCGGAAGCCCCCTGGTATGTGGGGATGCCGGATCAGACCCAGGTGCTCCATGACGAGCTCTGGCTTCTGGCGGGATCCCACCCGAACAGCTCCAGTTCAGCGCTGGTGGAGATCTGGTATCGAACGGGCCGCTCCTCCCTGCTGCCGGTGCAATGCACCGGGGAGCTGGTCAGCAGTCGCCATTAATGGGCGCAGAAACTCGCGTCGAACGCGATTCACTCCTGCGCGTCGTTGAGGTTGCGGAGAAGCCGTTCGCACTCATTGATCAGGCCGGGGAGGTCATTCTCGATCACCCCCCAAACCAGAAGGTTGTTGACCTTGATGTATTCGTGGGTCAGTTTGTTCCTGAAGGAGATGATCTGAGGAGCCTCTCTGATTTGCGTGAACAACTCTGGGTCACGCTGTGAAAGCTGGCTTAGGGCCTCTCCAATGATGGTGAACTCACGCTCTACGGAGGAACGAATCAGTCGGTTTGTGCTGTAGCTCTCAAGGCTGATGGGGTGGACGGCCTGAAGGATGGCGCTCCCAGCTTCAATGACATCACTGAGAAAAGCTCTGGGGTCGCGCTTCACGGGGAAGCCTCGTAGATGAGCTGTTTTGAGGCCTCAATGTCCTGCCGCACATAGGGGTTGCGCACTGCATCAGACATCACCAGGTCAACTGAGTGTCCGGTGACCGAGGTCAGTTGCTTCTCCAGACCGAAGTAGGCGTGTACGAGTTCTCGCGGCGTGAGTGGCTGAAACTCAACCAGAAGATCGAGATCGCTGATGGCAGGTTCGAAGTCTTCGCGCAGGGCTGAGCCGAACAGGTGCATGCGCAGCACCTGGTGAGTGCGACAGGCTTCGGCAATGGCGTCGAGTTGAGGCTGGCCGAGGTTGATGCGCATGGCGCCCTCCGGTGTCTTCAGTATCGGATGGTTGGGTGATGCCAACAATCCCGGGCCTTTCATGCGGGTCTCGCCACCACCTGGGTGGCGCTCACGCTGAGGCTCACTTCGGCCTGGGTGTCGACTGTGAACAGGCTCCAAGTGGCCATCGCTTGGGGATGTCCAAGGGTTTGCGGCCAGAGGATGCGCTGCCCTCCGTAGGTCAGGCCCACGCAGGTGAGGTGATCGTCATCGGCCAGGAGGCTCCAGAGCAGGGTGAGGTGACCGCGCTCGTAGCTCTCGGGAACCAGGTGTTGCGCTTCTTCGGCCACCACGCCTGGCTGGAGATCGAGGGCCAGGGAGCGCTCCCAGCTGAGGAAGACACCGTCGTGGGTGGGATAGAACCAGCAGGTCTCGTTGTTGGCCTGTAGCAAGGGGAAGCGATCCAGGCAAAGCAGGCGGCCTGGATCTGATCCGCGCTGATACACCGCCATGGTGTTGCCATCGGGCTGGAAGCGGGGGATCACCGCATCGCAGAGCAAACGGGATGCCCCACCACTGATCTGCCCATCCCAGGGCAGAGCGGGCAGTTGCTCTGTTGTGGTGCCTGCAGCGGTAAACAGGCGCAGGGCAAAGGCTTCGGAGGGGCCCTGACGCTGGGCTGCCACGAGCTCGTCCCAGCTGGCCTCCCCGCCGGGCAGGGCCTCAGACGGAGCGATCACAAACACGAGGGGGTGGGCCATAGGACAGGCAGGGGGGAGGTGGCCGGATCTCAGCCCAGGGCTTGCTGGAGTAGTGCCCTCAGCTCTTCGAGTTGATCGTGATTGAGCATCCAATCGCCCTCCACGTCTTTGGTGACGTGAGAGGCCTCCAGCATCCATCCGTCTTCCAGCTGCTCGAGCAGGAAATGCCTGGAATCAAAGCGGGCCATGGCTGCAGGGCGACCAGCCCAGTCCTAGCCAGTAGGCAGGAGAAGGCAATGGTTGGGATGGTCTTGAATCGCGGAGAGCACGACAACACCAGACGCGGTGATGGAGCAGCTGAACTGGGGCTACCTGCAGCTCGCTTTGGTGGCGCTGGCCTTTGGCGGTCTGCAGATCTGGTGGATCGGCAGCACCCTGCGCCGGCAACGGCTGGCCAGGCCGCTCACGGAGCGGGAGTTCCGGCGCACTCTGGAGCGGATCTGGAAGAAGCCGAACTGAGCGGATCGCCCAGGGCCGATCAGCGACGGGCGATGCCCTTCCAGATCCACCAGAGCACCACGGCGAGGATCACCCAGGGCAGCAGGGCCCGCAGCAACACCAGAGCCGCAAGCACCACCAAGGCCGATACGGCGACTCGCTTGCTGAGGGTCTTGGCCTCGTCGGTCATGTAGCGCCAACGGGGGATCAGGGCCATGGAGGAGAGCAGCACGGGAGAAATCTGTGTATCCATAGCGCAGCCCCCCGTTGCCTGTTGCGAGCCGGACGGTCCCTGAGCCATGAAAGAGCGGTGATCGCTTCTCGGACCTGCAGATGACGGCGTTCTCCGTGTTCTTCTGCGACGCCGAGCGCTGCAGCATCCAGCCGGTGCGTGCGATGGATCCGGATCACGCCATCGCCCAGGTGCGCCAACAGAGGCCTGACCTGCGACGCGTGGCAGTTGTCGCCGACAAGCTGCTGGAGGGGGTGGATCGCGATCAGCTGCTGCAGGAGTGGATCCAGGCCAAAGGCTGAGACAGTGGGCGCCATGGGCGTCACTGCATGGCGATGCGCTCCTGCAACGTGCCACTCACGTACTTGTGCAGAACACTGCTAATCAGGGTCTGATAGGGGATCCCCTCCTGCAGTGCCCGGGTCCGGATGGCCTGGAGATCACCGCTCGAAAGGCGAATGTTGATGCGCTGATCTTTCTGCCCTGTGGTCCGCGCGGATTGGCGTAGACCATCCAGCAGGCCAGGCGTGAGGACGCTGCGCAGCGCACCTTGCTCGAAGGCGTCGAGGAGCTGCTGTTCGTCGTCTTCAAGTGGGGGCAAAGGATTCTGTTCAGGCATCGTTCTCTCCGTCAGAAGGGGCGGGGGTGTACTGGCGCTGAGCTCTGCGGCTGGGAATGATCGTCTTCAGGAATAGGTGGTCGTCTGACTCCGCGTAGGGAACGAGATGGACGTAGCCGTTGAGCAGGACCACCAGGATCCGTTGACCGGGGTAACGGGTCTGGTTGGGGTGCTCGAGCACGTCGAGGAGCTCTCCGGCTTCGATGGCGACCACGACCGCCTCGAAACAAAGATCCCGTTCTGCCATGAGCCGCTCATTTTTTTCGGAGCTCCAGACGAACGGCTTCATGCCTTGAGATTAGTCTCTCTGTCTGCCTAATGTCATCAGCTGAATCAGGGCTGACGCCGCCCCGTGGCAGGTCAGACACTCTCGGCGTTCTACCGGCCCACAACCGGTCGCTCGCTCCAGGTCTTCCAGTCGAAATGCCACCACTCGTTGGGGAAGGCCTGAAAGCCGCGGCGTGTCATCGCCTCCCACATCGCCTGCTGCACCTGCTGCAGCGCCAATGCCACCGGGCAGCGCAGTTGTGGATTCAGCTGCGGGTAAAGGGTGGTGCCCAGAACGTTGTAGGGGCTGGCGTAGCGCAGCTCAAACAGAGGTCGAGGTTCGAGCGTCAGCAGCGACACCAGCTCGATCCCCGTGCAACGCGGAGGGGCGGCCTGCGCCGGAGCCAGAGCCAGAGCGATCAGAAGAGAAGCAACTGGCCTGAACACGCAATGCCGGGGTTGTTTCCCCTGCATAGCGATGGAACTGTTGATGGAGCCAGTGGCAGGTCAGAGCGGCCAGCAGGCTTTCACGGTTGCCATGGATGCGGAGCATGGGCGGTTGGGATCTCTGCCACCAACCCTTGCCCCAGCTGGGCCGCGGCGTTGTGCATCGGTGTCAAAGCCAGGCAACGAATGGCACAGGCCGGTGTGCTTCACCATGCTCAGGGTCTCCGTTGATGCGCCTGGGCCCGCGATGAACACCCCCGCCCCCGACTGGATGCCGGATGCTGCGAAAGGCACCTACCCGGGTTGGGTGCAGCGCAAGGCGGTCACGCTGGCCAAGCGGGACCAGAAACGCGGAGGCGTTGGCAATGTGCAGCAATACCGCCTGGCGATCCATGAGGCGGTGCTGGCCTCAGAGGGCCATGACCACTGGACTGGGGAATGGCTCGACTGGGAGCTGATCGGCACCTACGACAACCGAGATCCGGCCACGGGCAAAGGCGAAAGCAAAAAGCGCTTCGCGATGCTCCCGACCCTTGATCAGCGCTCCAACCAACCGGAGCCCGACTTCGTGATCTGCGCTTGGCGCACCAATGACGCCAAGCACGACATGACCCCGCAGGAGCTATTGGAGTTCTGCTCTGCCGTGGTCAAGCACAGCCCGAATTGGGTTTGAGCTGGCGCAGCTCAGACACTCTTGGCGTGGTGAGAGACCCAGGGTTCCCCGTCGAGATAGGTGTGTCCGTGCCTCATCAACACCTGGGCCTGGGTGTAAGAGCCGATCTGCTTGCAGGTGTAGCGACGGCCTGATGGCGCAGAGGAGCTTGAACTGGACGTTCGCTGGCGGGATCTGTACTCCCACGGCTGCATCACACCGCCGCTCACGCCCCAGACCCCCAGCCCCTTGAGGCGCGCTTCGGTTTCCAGGCGCCCGTAGGTCTGGCGGTCGCAGCGCGCGATGTACTGCCAATAGACAAACGCTGCACCAGAGGCCACCAGGGCCTGGTTGAGGTTGCGGCCGCCTCGGCTGAGTTCGGCCACAGCGCGCCCATAGCGATCGGTGGTCTTGACGCGCAGCTCAACGGTTGAGCCCACCGGGGCGAAGGCCTGCAGCTGGGACCGGGCACTGGCTCCATGGGGTGCCTGCCTGGTTTCCGGTGCATCGATGCAAGCCAGGCGCACGTTCAGGGTGCGGCTCCCCTCACGCACCCGCAGGGTGTCGCCATCGCCAACCGAGAGCACGCTGGCGGTCTGCGCTTGGGCGAGGGCCGGAATAGCCCATGCAAAAGCGAGCAGGCCCAGAGCAAGGAGCTGACGCATCGGGCCAACAAGCCGCAGGAATCAGCCTATGGGGCCAAAATTTCGATCAAAGACTCCTCAGCGATGTGCCTGAGTGAGGAGGGCCACGAGGTCTACACGCGCCTCGCGTCAGCCCTTGATCAGGGGTGATCCTGGAGGTGCTCGGCGCGGCGCTTCTGGTGGTGCGTCTGGAGCTGGTGGGGTGCATCTGGTGGACTGCTCAACCACGACCAGCTGGGACAGGTCTGGGAGGCATCCACTCACAGCAGGCGCCTGAGGTCGCTCACGCA
>VGPT01000055.1 GCA_016882485.1 Cyanobacteria bacterium M_surface_10_m1_298 | reverse complement strand
GTGAGGCGTTCGTATTCCTCAACGCTCATGCGGTGAGCGATGGCCAGCTCCGGTGATCCCTCCAGTGCCTCGGGATCCTTGAGCACCGCCTCCATCAGTTCCTTGGAGCTGCGGGGGAGCCCGCTCACGTCGTAGCCCTTGGCCCGCATCTCCTCCATCACGCGGTGGATGGAGCCGAACACGTCGAGGTAGGCGGCGGTGCCGACATTGCCCTTGTCGGGCGGGAAGCTGAACACCGTGATCGCCAGCTTCTTGTCGCTGCGGGGCTTGATCCGCAGCGAGGCCCAGCGAATGGCCCGCTCGGCGATGGCATCCACGCGGTCTTGCAGGGTGTGCGCCTTGCCGGTGGCGTCGTCACGGCCGGAGAGCACGATCGGCTCAATGGCACCATCCAGCTCGGGGATGGCGATCTGCAACGCCACCTGCACCGGGTGCAGGCCCAGATCGCTCTCCTCCCATTCCTGGGTGGTCTGGAACACCAGCGGCAAGGCCACCATGTAGGGGCGGTTGAGCTTCTTCAGCACCTCGATCGCCTTGGGGTGATCCTGCCGGGCCGGACCGCCCACGAGCGCGAAACCGGTCAGCGACACGACGCCATCCACCAACGGCACATCGGGATTGATCGGGTCGTAGAAGAAGGCGTTCACCGGCTTGGTGAAGTCGAGACCGCCGCAGAACACTGGGATCACGGTGGCGCCGCGGTATTCCATCTCCTGGATCACCGCCACGTAGTGGGCCTCGTCCCCGGTGACGATGTGGCTGCGCTGCAGCACCAGACCGATCACCGGACCCTTACGGGCCTTGTCGGAGAGGTCTTTGCGGCTGGAATTCCAGTTGAGGTACTCCTTGAGGTCCTCAAACATCCCGGGCGCCAGGGGGTGCCAGATGCCCAGGTCGGGGAACACCACCGGATCGGCGACCTGCAGTGCCGGACGGTCCTCTGCGGAGCGGGGGAAGACGTATTTATCCGCCAGCATCAGCAGGAAGTTCCGGAGGTTGTCCGGAGTGCCACCCAGCCAGTACTGGAAGCTGAGCATGAAGGAGCGGGCGTCCTGCGCCTTCTCCACCGGCAGATACTTCAACACCGTGGGCAGGGTGTTGAGCAGCTTGAGCATGGCGTCCTGGAAACCAGCACCGCCGGCCTCCTTCCGCTTTTTCATGAAGCCGGCGATGGCCGACTTGCTCTGACCCAGCTGGGCCATGGAGAAGCTGCCCAGCTTGTTGAGGCGCATCACCTCCGGCATGGAGGGGAAGACCACGGCAGCCTTGAGCCGGTCGCGGTGCGGGGCGACCGCTTCCACCACTTTCTGGGCCAGATCTTCAATGAAGATCAGCGAGGCGATGAACACATCGGCTTCGGCCACATCGGCGCAGAAGTCGGCGTAGTTCTCCGGGTCGCGCAGTTCCTCGATCAGATAGCCGCTCAGATCCACCGCCAGAGGACCGTTTTGATCGTTGAGGGAGGTGGCTGCCTGGGTCAGGGCGTTCTGATACTGCGGCTCCAGCACCACATACACGGCCTTCATCACGGCCCGGCCGTTCACCTCCGCGGGGCTAACGCGGCGGGAGGCGGAGCGGACCTGCGTGAACATGCGCGCTGATTGAGCAATGTGAAGCAGCCTACGAAGCGCCTTGCGTTCTGCGCGAGCGACCCTCTCGCCTGTAACAGGCACCGCCTCAGGGCGATGCCGCACTCGCAAACGGTGTTAAGGAGCGGCATAGGCTCGGGCCACGATCTGGTTGTGTCCCATGGCTCAGGCTCCATCCGCCAAGCCGATCTCTGTTGTGGTGGCTGGCGCTCTGGGGCGCATGGGCGCGGAGGTGATCAAGGCTGTCGTTGGAGCCTCGGATTGCCAGCTGGTGGGTGCCATTGACACCACCCCTGGCAAGGAAGGGGTGGATGTGGGCCTCGAGCTGGGTCTCGGTGAGCTGGAGGTGGCGATCACCAGTGACTTCGAAGGCACCCTCTGCCAGGCCAGTCAGGCGGTGCGCAACGACGGCCCCGGCATGGGCGCGGTGCTGGTGGATTTCACCCACCCCTCCGTGGTTTACGAGCACACCCGGGCCTCGATTGCCTACGGGGTGCACCCCGTGATCGGCACCACGGGTCTGAGCCCCGACCAACTGAATGACCTGGCCTCCTTTGCCGGCAAAGCTTCCGTCGGTGGGGCGGTGATTCCCAATTTCTCTGTGGGCATGGTGCTGCTGCAGCAGGCCGCCGCCGCCGCCGCCCGCTTCTACGACTTCGCGGAGCTCACCGAGCTGCACCACAACCGCAAGGCCGATGCCCCAAGCGGCACCTGCATCAAGACCGCTGAGTTGATGGAGGAGCTGGGGAAGAGCTTCAACCCCCTTCAGGTGGAGGAGCACGAAACGTTGGAGGGCTGCCGGGGGGGACAGCGCGAGAGCGGACTTCGCCTGCACTCGATCCGTTTGCCGGGCCTGGTGGCCCATCAGGAGGTGATGTTCGGAGCTCCTGGTGAGACCTACACCCTCAGGCACGACACGATTGACCGTTCGGCCTACATGCCGGGCGTGCTGCTCACTGCCCGCAAGGTGCGTCAACTGGAGGGGCTGGTCTATGGCCTTGAGCGCTTGCTCTGAGCTCCAGCACCGCTGAAACTGGCGCCATGCTGATCCCGCTTCGCCCCGGCGAGCTGCCCCGGCTCATCCCCGCGGTCGCCACTGGGCCGCAATTCAACGCTTGCAGCGGCAACCCCCAGAAGGTGCTGCAGCGCGTGTTCATCTCTGTGATCGGCGGGGTGATCAGCCTGCTGATCAGTCAGGGCATCGCCTTGAGCAGCCAGGCCTCCCCGATCCTCTTGGTGGTGGGCTTTGTCTTCCTCCTCTATTTGCTTTGGGGGCCGATCGTGGAGGCGGGCCGCAAGAACGCGACCCTGCGCCGCTACCCCGCGGCGGCGATCTTTGAAGGGCAGGTGGCGGATTACTACACCAAGGAATTGGTGGAGGGGCGTCAGGAAACCACCGACAAGCAAGGCCGTCTCGAACTGGTGGAGAACCGGCGCACCTGGATGTGCCTGGAACTTGAGGATGAAGACGGCTATCTCGGAAGCCTTCGCTTCCCCTACGACAAGAAGCACAAACTGATCCGACGCGGCGCCGTGGTGCGTTGCCTTGTGCTCAGTGAGCGCAAGGATTTTTCGCGGATCGGGGCCCTCAGTGACGCCTGGCTGCCGCAGCTCAAACTTTGGGTCGGTGAATACCCCTTTCTCTTGCGCCCGGCCTTCGAGGAGCTCTGCCTGCGCCGCCTTCGCTGAGGACGCCTTGTTACAACGCGCAATATTGCGTTACAGTTCCTTTACGTACAAAAGTCCGGCGATGACCCAGGCCAATCCTTCCGCTCCCGCCGTGATCCGCGGCGCCACCGTGACCACCGAAGACGGCGGTCGCCTCAATGCATTTGCCACTGAGCCCCGCATGGAAGTGGTGGATGTCGAAAGCGGCTGGGGTTTCCACGAGCGTGCCGAGAAGCTGAATGGCCGCATGGCCATGCTCGGCTTCATCGCTCTGCTGGCCACCGAGTTCGCCCTGGGCGGCGAATCCTTCACCCGCGGCCTGCTCGGCATCGGCTGAGCTCAGTCTCTCGTTCCCTTCCATCACCGCAGCACAATTGAGTGCTGCGGTTTTTTTGTGCCGATCAGCCCGTGCCAACCCCTTCAGTGCTGACTGCCCGGGTGCATGGGGCGGGGCCCACCGGGGCGCTGGCCGCTTTGGCTCTGGCGGATGCTGGCTGGAGGGTGCAGTTGCGCGATCCGCTGCCAGCTCACGACTTGTGCAGCCGCTCCAGGGCCTATGCCCTTACCCACTCCAGCCGGGAGCTGCTGGAGCAGCTGGGCCTGTGGCAGTCGCTCCAGGCAGCGCTTGCTCCGTTCAGGCGCCTTGACCTGTGCGATCGCGCCACCGGTCAGCGGGTTCCTTTCCTGGGCGCTGATCTGGGGAACGGCCGGACCGAGTTGGTGGGCTGGATCCTGGAGCATGCTCCCTTGATGCAGCTTCTGCTGCAGGCGGCTGAGGCCCATCCCCTGATTCAGCTGGATCTCGGCGCGATGGCTGACGGGGCTCAAGAAGCGGTGGATCTCTGTGTGGCTGCCGATGGTCATCACTCCCCGACCCGACAGGCCTGCGGCATCGCCCACTGGCGTTTCCCCTACCGACAAGGCTGTCTCACGGTTCAGGTGCGTTTGCGGGGATCGGATCCCGATCAGGCCTGGGAGCTGTTTCGCCCTGAGGGACCCTTCGCCGTTCTGCCCCTGGGTGGCGATGCCTTTCAGTTGGTCTGGAGTGCTCCGCTTTGGCGTCTGAGAGAGCTGGAGCAGCTCGATGGCGTGGCGTTCCTCGACGCCCTCTCGGCGGCACTGCCCGAGGAGCTTCAGGTGGAGGTGCTGCTGGATCAACCGCGCGCCTTCCCGGTGGCCCTGGAAATGGCCTGGCCTTTGCATCGCGGCCGCACGGTCTTGCTGGGTGAGGTGGCCCATCGCTGTCATCCCGTTGGTGGACAGGGCCTCAATCTCTGTTGGCGCGATGTAGCCGAGCTGCAACAGCTCGCGGCCCGTTGCACTGGAGGCCGCCTGTCGCCGTCGCGCCTGGGCCGTCTCTACACCCGCCGCCGCTGGCTGGACATCGCCCTTGTGCTTTGGGCCACCGATGCTCTCGTGCGCCTGTTCTCCAACCGCTCCCCACTGCTGCTGCCGCTGCGCCGTGTGGCCCTCTCCTCGCTTGGACGCTTCCAGTGGCTGCGCCAACTCAGCCTGCGGGCGATGAGCGATGGCCCTTGCCGCCTCTGGATGCCCTGATCAGCATGGGGCATTCGCCCAGGTGTGATGGTGATCAGCACCTCTCCGCAACCAGCTCCCCATCAGGAGCTGTTGCGCTTCCTGCGCTCGGAAGTGGGCCTCAGTGACAACGCCATGGGCCTGGGGCTCAAGCAGGCGCAATTGGAGCAGGCCCCTTTGCCGATCGTGCTTTGGCGTTACGGCCTGATCAGCCTCGAGCAGCTCGATCAGGTCTTGCTCTGGCAGGACCAGAACCTCTGAAGGCGGCGGTGTCTGTCGTGAGTCGTGTCTGAGCGGAGTCGTGTTGGTCGCGAGTGGTGTTGGTCGTGAGTGGTGTCTGTGCTGAGTCGACTTAGTCGACCAACCTCGGAGCAATCTCAGCAGGGTCCTTGGCTCCAGCACGACTGGCCCGAAGAGCAGGCGCTTGAGAAGCGATGCCGGGAGGTCTGGGGCCTGGCGGCGGTTATCAGTAGACGATCAGAGACTCCACCGGCACCTCAGCCGGCAGTTTGCTCTTGCCGCCGAGGTCGGAGAGTTCCACCACGAAGGCAAACCCGCAGAGGTTGCCCCCCACACGGTTCACCAGTTCTGCGCAGGCTCCCGCGGTTCCTCCGGTGGCCAGCAGGTCATCGACGATCAACACGCGCGGGCGCTGCTCAAATCCATCCGGGAGGATTTCGAGGCGGTCGGTGCCGTATTCAAGGCTGTAATCCACCCCGATCACCTGGCCGGGAAGCTTGCCGGGTTTGCGCACCGGGCTGAAGCCGATCTGGCGCGCCGTGGCTAGGGCCGTGCCGACGATGAAGCCCCTGGATTCAATCCCCACAATCAGATCGGGCTGGAGCTGATCGCAGACGGCGCCCAGTTGCCGCATCACTTCTTGCCAGGCGCTGGCCTGACGCATCAACGGGGTGATGTCGCGAAAGAGGATGCCTGGTTTGGGGAAATCGGGAATTTCCCGCACCAGTTGGCGCAGATCGAGGGCGGTCATGGTCGACGAATCAGCGCCACAGCTGGCAGTATCGCAGCCATGGCCGATGCTTCAGTTCCCTTGCAGACTCCCCTCTCCCGTCGGGGCATTGAGCGCTTGGACCTGATGCTGCTCTGCGCCGAAGCCCTTGACCTCAATGGAGGTGAAGCGATGGTTTGGCTGAGTGAGGAGATGGGGTTCACCGATCTGTTCCCCAATCGAGTGGAGCTGTGGAAACGGCGCTGCAGCAATCCCCTGCGTCGCAATACCCGCCGCGCTGCCCTCAAACCCGAGGAAACCGACGCCCTCATCCGCATCCTCAATGCCCTGGCGGAGCGCCTCTATCCAATGCTTCGCACGTTGCTGTCCTCCGCTGAACCGCCGGAGCTCAATCAGCAGCGCTGGGATCTGTTCCGGGGGCGCCTTCGGGAACTGGTGCAGGAACGTCTCAATCCCCGCCGTGGCGGTGTGCAGCGCCTGCTCGATCCAGGAGAGGGCGCGGAGCTCAGTCGCGAGCTGGTGCAGGCCATGGCCCTCAGTGCCGGTGAAGGTGGGTTCGAGCGCTTGCGCGCGAGCCTGCTCGATGCGGCCGTTTGATCCCTTGTGTCTGCCATGAAACTCACCAGCCGCTACGAGCAGACCAGTTGCCGCCTTGTGGTGGAGGGTCTGCCTGATCTCTCCGCCGGACAGGACTCCAGCACCATCGGCATCGTCACCGGTTTCAGCATGGGCCTGGCCGGTCACACCGACCTGGAGGGCCAGCGGGAGCACCTGCAGGCTCTGCTGGCCGCGGTGATTCCCTACGCCCGCCACCTGTTGAGTGCTGTTCCGAAAGCGTTCGGAGCAGCGGATTCCCCGGTGGCGATTGAGCCCAGCGAAGGGCGTCATCAATTGGAACTGCGTAGCCGTCAGCCCAATACCCCTCCCCTGAAGATCGTTCTGGATGACGCGGAGCTGTCGGATCTGGTGCGTTGCCTTGATCAGCTCCGCCTCGATCGACGCCTTGCCATTCCGTTTGAGCTTCCCGAGCTCCATCCCCTCAGCCGGAATGATCTCAGGCATCGCCAACCCTTGCTGCGTCGTGTGGCAGCACCTCTGGTGGGTGTGGCCACGTTGTTGATCAGCGCCTCCCTTCTTTCCTTGCTGCCGACGCCCAAGGCTCCGGTTGACGTTCGCTTGAATCGACCCACACTGGCTCTACCGCGATGAGCGCCTTGTCTTGGTCTGAATTGCGTCGCCGCGTGACCCGTTTGGGGGCCTGCCTCGATGTGGTGGTGC
The DNA here is from genome assembly GCA_016882485.1 of Cyanobacteria bacterium M_surface_10_m1_298. Classification (GTDB taxonomy): domain Bacteria; phylum Cyanobacteriota; class Cyanobacteriia; order PCC-6307; family Cyanobiaceae; genus Vulcanococcus. The sequence goes on along the minus strand of VGPT01000055.1, from coordinate 2,608 downwards.
GCAGCGATCCAGAAGTGTGCGGCCTGAGCGGACCAACCTTTCATCTCTCTCTGCACCATGGCGGTCAGGGCGATTGCACCGTGGGCGATCTGAGCCTGGTGGATTGCCCCAACGAGTTGGTGTTGATTGAATTTGAACGCTGGATGCGCGGCGCTGGCTACAGCCTCGACTCATGACTCGGCAGCGACGCTTGCAGGTGGTGACTCCCCGAGCTGGGAGCAGCAAGCGCAAGAGCAAAGCTCGACCGCGGCAGATCCTTGAGGCTCTGCTGCTGATGGCCCTCGGTGTCGGGCTGCTGGTGTTGCTGCTGCACCTGCCCGATCTGATCGATCTCGACAGCCTCCTTCTGGTCAGCACAGCTCTGGCCAATCTGATCGGGGGCCTCTCCCGATTGTTGATGGGGATCCTGCAGCTGTTGGGCGTCGCTCTGCTGGTGAGCTCGGCTCTGCTCGCCCTAGTGCTCTTGCTGGGTGGGTTGGTGCGTCTGGTTCGGGCCACTGTGATGCCGATGTCTGCATCCCCGAAGCCCAAGCCATCGCGCAAGAAAGGGCGCCGTTAGGGCGTTGTCCCACGGAGACTTTCCCTTCATCCTTTGGAGACCCCTCGTGCTGGCCTCCCGGCGATGACCTCCTGGCGCTCCTGGCTTCTTCCCTTGCTTCTGCTGGGAGTCTTCAGCTCTGAATCGGCGAGCGCCTGTAGCCGTGTGCTCTCCAACAGCAATGGTCAGGCCGTGGTGGTGGGGCGCACGATGGATCTCTACCTCGATGACAAGGCGGCGATGGTGCTTCGCCCCCGTGGTCTCCAGGCGGGAGGTCTTGTCAGTGCATCAGTGGACAACGTCAAACGCTGGAAAGTTCGCCACGGCAGCGTTGGGGTGATGAGTGTTGGCACCGTTCTGGCCGATGGCCTCAACGAACGGGGTTTAAACGTGAATCTTCTCTATCTCTCCGGTAGCCAATACGGAGCGCGTCAAAGCGGGAAGCCAGCGGTCTCCAACCTGCGCATGGCGGAATTTGTGCTCGACAATTTCGCGACTGTGGAGGAGGCGATCGCAGGTCTGGCTGAGGTGCAGATCGTCTCGGATCGGATTCTCGATCGCGATTGGGGTCTGCATCTGTCCTTAGCGGATCGCAGCGGGCGCTCGGCGGTGGTGGAGTACATCGATGGGCGCATGGTCGTTCACCAGGGCAACCAGACCCGGGTGATGACCAACGAACCACCGCTCGCCTGGCAGCTCAACAACCTCAAGCGTTATCGGCCCTTCGGGGGCTCTCTTGCGCTTCCCGGTGATGTGGATCCGGCCTCACGCTTTGTGCGTGGGTCCACGTTCTTGAGCACCCTGCCGAAGGCCTCTTCTTCCGAGGAGGCCGAAGCCAATGTTTATGGGGTGATGAAAAATGTGGCGGTGCCCGCTGGTGCCGAGGACTATTCGGGCAGCAAGGCAGAAGACAGCTGGGTCACGTTGTGGACCGTGATCGCCAATCTGGATCACGGCAGTTACGCCTTTCAACTGGCCCGCAATCCCTATCCCGTTTGGGTGGAACTGAGCAAGCTGAAGTTCTCTAGTGGTGGCCCGATGCGGGTGCTGGATGTGCAGTCTCCCTCGCTCACCGGGGATGTCTCCGCTCAACTCAACCGCTCCTGAATCAGCCGCCGTGCAGCTGCTGGAACCACATCCCGGCCAACTGCCAGCTGGAGTAGAGGAACATCGCCAGAAATAACCAGTTCAACCAGGCGGGGCGCTTGTCGTTGTCGAACATGACTCGGCCTCAGCGGAGTGCATCATCGCAAGCTCCAGCTCTGAACCAAGCCCTGCGCGCCTGGGCCAGGCACCGTGACCACCCCGAGGCTTTTGTTGCCGCGTCGGTAGTCGTAGCGGCAGAAGCCCAGGCCTGTGCCTGAACAGGCGCTCAAGCTGGCGAGTTGATTGCCAGCCAGATGCCGGTCGAGGGTGTCTGGCTTGAGGCTTGGATCCGGCTTCCAGCCCTGCCCCCGGAGGCGTTGATCCGCTTGAACGATCGGTTCCTCCCGCTGCAGGGAGAGTTCATCGGCACTCAGGGCGATTTGGGAACCCGTGATCAATACCGCGAGCAAGCCCAGCAGCAAGGCAACCATGGTGGACGCGCCCCGTACGTCACCCTTGATTAGAGCAACGATCAGGCGCGAGCGGCACTGCGGCTTTCTCTGATCTGATCGTGCAAGGTTTCGAGCTGGGTGTGCACAGCCCGCAACTGCTCGCGGATGTTCTCGGTGTTCTCGAGCCTGATGAGGCTGAGGAGCATCGCTTCGATCTGCTCCTTGCTGTTGATCAGCACTCTGCACTCACTGGTGCCAGGTTCGTATCGCATTCAGCTGAGGTGTCTGCCGCTCCATCGAAGCGAGGGTGTCAGAGAGCGAATGTCTCCGTTGCTGCCGTTTGTTCAGTTGCCGACGCCTTGACCTCGCTTGGGCAAAACGCTTATTTCAGCCCTGTGGGGCGTGGGCGCAAGGGCTGAAATCTTGAGATTTTCTTGTCTCACGCCCGGGCCCCTGGGGAGGCCGGGCGGAGGAAGCGGAGGGGGTGGGATTCGAACCCACGGAGGCTTTCACCTCGCCGGTTTTCAAGACC
>VGPT01000054.1 GCA_016882485.1 Cyanobacteria bacterium M_surface_10_m1_298 | reverse complement strand
TTTGGCCTGCATTCTTCGTCGCAGGTCATGTCGTCCACCGCTGAGTTATCTGTTGGTCAGCAATTTGAAGTGGAACGCTTCTGCCGGGCCATCGACGCCACGACCGATACCGAGCAATTGAAAGCCCTCGCCAAGCAGCTGTTGCAGGCCTGGCACACCCAGAAGGCTGCGACCCAGTGGGTGCACGCTCAGCAGGTCTGATCTGCCCCTGTAGCGAGGATGCTGGAAAGACCGCGATTTCCTGACATCAGGCAAAGACGGCAGCAAGCATCACGCCAGTGGCGCAAAACTGTTTCAATCATTCATGAAGCTGCTTCGTTGTCATGGCGCTCTCTCGTCGCGTTGAGCTCTTTCCTGGTCATGCCTCCCAATCGGGATCCACCCTGTTTTCCCAGCCGCTAGCCAGTGATGAAACACTGATTGCTGAAGTGCACCGTTCCACGCGAGGTGAACTCTTCTGCCATCGCCATCAGACCGATCAGTTGTTGGTGATCAGCGGCAGCCTCGATCTGATTGTGCTGCAGGAGAAGCGCCTGCGACGCATTCATCTGCGTGAGGATGAACCCACTTGGGTGCGTGTGCCTCCCTGTATACCCCACGGTGCAATCAACCGGGGCTCCAGACCGGCCGTGGTTGTGAATGCTGTCTTGCGCCATGGCCCCAGTGATACGCGCGACTATCAACCTCGGCCAATACCCCGCGCCCTGGTGCAGGCCTGGAGTGATCTGCAGGCTGCATGACAAGGCATCGCAACGCTCAGCGTTTGCGCTGGATCTGAGGCCTCTGGTTCCCCCTGGTTTCTTGTCTTCAAGCGACTCGTTCTGTAGCTGTAGCGTCAATAACAAGACAACCCCCTTGGGTCATGATCTGGTCGCATTGACGACCTTGATCCCGAAGCTTTTCAAGAGTTCTTTGCTTTTTAGCCTCGATTGCCCGATTGTGAGCCTACGAATAGGCGTCGAGTTTAATGTTGATTATTCAGCACCGTGATGGGGCCAGTGGTCTGTGGGTTGATGGCGTGGTGCGACATTCCATGTGGAGTGCGCTCTTGCTGGCCCGTCGATCCTGCCGGAAGTCAGGTCACGACTACAGAGTGGTGGCGGCCCATAGTCGAGATGTTCTCGAGACAGCCCTGGCCTGCGAGTTGAACCCTTGCTGTTCGCTGGACAGCCAGTACAGGCGGCAACAGGATTACGGACTCATGCCCTGAAAGCGCCACAGTGTGACCCCAGTGCCACCACTATTCATCGGATCAATACCTGGTTGGCGTTGCGTCGATGGCGAGCACTGCGATCAAGATACCGTCGTCCACATCACGCTAAGGATCGTCTTCGTGTGTGGCCTCTCCTAGAGCCCATGAGTTGCTCCAATGGCTAGTGAATCAAGTTTCCAAATTCGCTGTGCATATTCCTTGATTGACCGGTCACTACTGAAGAAACCGCAATTCATCGTATTCATGACCGATGATGCTGACCAACCACTCTGATCCTGCCATGCTTCATCCACGCTGTTTTGAGCGCGGCTGTAGTCCATGGCATCAGCGATGACCTGAAAAGGATCATGTTGAAACAGGTTTGTCAGGAGTGGTTGAAACAGGTTGTGGTCGCCTTCGCTGAAATGACCTGAAGCGATTAAGTTCATGGCCTCCCGTAAGGCTGGATTCTTGTCAAGCCATGGCAGAGGGTGGTAGCCCTGCTGATACAGCTGGGCGACTTCTTCCGCTGTGTGCCCGAACAAAAAGAAGTTGGATTCTCCGACCCGCTCCCTGATCTCGACATTGGCTCCATCCAGCGTGCCAATGGTTAACGCGCCGTTGAGAGCCATCTTCATGTTTCCAGTTCCTGAAGCCTCCTTGCCAGCTGTTGAGATCTGCTCTGAAAGATCAACAGCTGGGTAGGTCAGCTGACCCAGGCTAACGCTGAAATTGGGAAGAAAAACGACTCGCAAGCGGCCTCGCATAGCTGAGTCCATGTTCACCATCTCGGCAATGCCCACAATTAATCGAATGATTAACTTCGCCATGGCATAGCCAGGTGCCGCCTTGCCTCCGAAGATCACTGTGCGCGGAGGGAGATCTTCGCCATTGCGAATTCTCAGGTAGCGCTGTACCACTTCAAGCGCCGCTAGATGTTGGCGCTTGTACTCGTGAATACGCTTGACCTGAACATCAAATAGAGAGGCGGGATCGAGCAGGACTCCAAGCTCTTGATGCACATGATCCGCCAATCGCTGTTTGGCGCGAGTGCGTACCTCTCTCCATCTCTCAAGAAAACCTTGATCTCCCAGAAGTGGCTCAAGTCTCTCGAGTTGATCAAGATCCTTCCGCCAGCCACGACCGATCGCATCATCAAGGAGCCCAGAGAGCATGGGATTGGCAACCGCCAACCAGCGCCGTGGTGTGACTCCGTTGGTGACATTGGTGAACCGCTCTGGCCACAGCTGTGCAAAGTCATTCAGCAGTTCATCTTTAAGAAGTTGGCTATGCAGTTCTGCTACGCCATTTGTGTGATGACAGCCAACAACAGCTAAGTGAGCCATGCGGACCCGGCGCTTGTTTCCCTCTTCAATCAATGAAAGCCTTGAAAGCAACTCTGGCTTGCCTGGATAGCGAATGCGCACCATTCGCAGTAAGCGTGTATTGATTTCGTAGATTATCTTCAGTTGGCGGGGAAGTAGTTCTTCAAAGAGCTCAATGCCCCAGGTCTCCAGCGCTTCTGGTAAGAGGGTGTGGTTGGTGTAGCTCAGGCTGGATGTTGTGATGGCCCAGGCCGTATCCCAATCCAGCTTTTCTTGATCGATGAGTAGCCGCATGAGCTCGGCTACTGCAATCGCAGGGTGCGTGTCGTTTAATTGGACTGCAAACTTCTTGTGAAACTCTCTAATGCTTATGCCTTGTTTCTTTAGGATCCTAATCATGTCTTGTAGTGAACAGGACACGAAGAAGATCTGTTGGCTCAGGCGTAAGCGTTTTCCCTCATCAAATTGATCATTTGGATAGAGAACCTTGCTCAGTGTTTCGCTTTGAGTCTTTGCGAGCACTGCTCGCGTGTAATCGCCAGCATTGAACGAAGCAAAATCAAAGGCTTCCGGCGCCATGGCTGACCAGAGCCGGAGGGTATTCGCCGTGCGGACCCCATACCCTGTGATAGGGGTGTCGTAGGCCACTCCCAATACGGTGGCCTGACCAATTTGAACGGGATAACACCACTCAGGTCGAATCACTTCCCAGGGATTGCCCTTTGCTAACCAGGCATCGGTGCTTTCCTGCTGCCCTTGGGGTGTGATGTGCTGTCGAAAGATTCCGAACTCATAGCGGATGCCATAGCCGATCGCAGGCAGCTCAAGGCTGGCCAACGATTCCTGGAAGCAGGCTGCAAGTCGGCCGAGCCCGCCGTTGCCCAGCCCTGGTTCCGGTTCGAGCCTGATCAGCTTTTCCAGGTCAAGACCCAGTTCAGTGCACGCCTTGGCTGCTTCCTCCCGTAGCCCGAGGTTGACAAGATTATTGTCCAGATGCGGGCCAAGCAGGTATTCGGCTGAGAGGTAGGCAGCAGTGCGCACACCCTGTGTGGTGTAGGCCTCTGCTGTTTCCACCCAGTTCTGAAGTAAGCGATCTCTCACGGCCAGTGATAAGGCCATGTAGTGATCGTGCTCGCTGGCCAGTGTTGGTGACTTGGCCTGGCTGTAGAACAGGTGTCGGCGTATCTGCTCTGCAAGAGAGCTCATGGAGCCTGCTTTATCAACGGTGATTTCGGCAGTCATCAGGTCAACGCCGTGAGTTGGTACCAGAAATGCTCACCTGCTTCATACAGATTGCAGACCCTCCAGCCTTGTCGCAATAAGTGACCCGTGAACTGCAGGGCCGGTCTGTGTTCCGAGAAGCTCCGCTGTTCAATGACACAGCTGATTGCGGTGGATTCTCCAAGGACCGAGTGAACCGCCACAACGTGGCCAGGCTGTGGCTCCTCAAAACTCCAGAATTGTTTGCAGGCCGCTTCTTGGTCTTGAAGTGTCATCAGTGGAAGTGCTGGCGTCATGACACTTCTTCAGTGGGATTCGTCCACTGCAATCGTTTGAGTGATCCTCAGGCTGTCTCCATGCACACCACTTCACATCAATTAACCTCATGGCCCGCATGGCCAGAAGTGCGACCTCCTTGGTCTTTTGGGCGGTTACAGGATCTGGTCTGCTCCTTTCTTTGCGCAGTCTCAACGATCCCTTGTTGAGCTCATCACTCCAGTCTGATCGTCGTTGGCCTTCCTCACGACAACCCTTCTGCTGCACCAGGCCACGTGCTGTGCTCAGCGTGCAGACGCCTGGTTCAACTCCCGTTTGAACAGGAAATACATCTGCTGCGGATCCCGATATTGACGCGGAAGGCAGCCATGCAGTGTTTCCAGGCGATTCCAGCAGACCGTGCGGCGGGCCTTGTTTTCGCTCACGCCGTCATTGACCAGCAGGCGCAGTGCTTTGCAATAGACGGGAAAGCTGGCTTCCAGTTCCCCGATGGTCAGTGTCGCTGTGTAGGTGGGTGCTGCCATGGGAGGGGCTGGGCAGAACGCTGTCGATTCCACAATGCTGCGTCAACCGTGCGCAAGCCCCCATCTGAGGACATCCGGTGCTGCGCGGATCGCTGCAGCCCTCCCATTTGGGGACAAACGCTGATACGGTGTTCGTGGCTACATTCTGGTTGCTCTTCGGCCGGCCATCCTCTGCGCTCTTTAGGCCAGGCATTGGCTTTAGCTTGGTGAATGGATACCTACTCGTTGCGTAATACCACCACCAAAATGGTGATCTTGCGTTGCATCGGGCCTGACTCCTTCTTCCGCGAGAAAGTCATGCTCCCCCTTGAGCTGTTCGTTTGGGACTGTCCAGCTGAGAGCCGCGTCGACTTATGGAGCTACGGCCTCAGTGGAACTGAACTTCTGGATTCTCTGGATGTCGCCGAGTTGGCTGCCGTTGGTTGTTCGATCCATCAACCATAAAGCCCCCGTATGGGGACTATTCAACCCAGAGGCACGCGCAGCAGAGTCAATGCAAGAAGCGCTGTACTCATGGCAACGTATAAGGTGACTCTGATCAACGCCAGTGAAGGCCTCAATCGAACGATTGAGTGCAGCGATGATCAGTCTGTGTTTGATGCCGCGGGTGATCAGGGTGTTGATCTACCTGTCTCTTGTCGTGCTGGCTCTTGTTCCTCTTGTGCAGGCAAGTTGATCAGTGGCAGCATCAACCAGGATGATCAGGCCTTTCTCGATGAAGACCAGATCGCAGCTGGATTTGTCTTGACCTGTGTTGCGATCCCGACATCCGACTGCACGATCGAGACACACGCCGAAGAAGCATTGTATTGATCGACTTCTCGCTTCCTTGAACATTCTGTGTTGCTATGGTCTCTTCAGAAACTTATGCCTTAACTTTTGGGGAGTTGGAGGCTAAGTACCCGCTCTATTGCAAGGCTATGCGTATCCTCATTCGCGCTGGCAAGGATGAAGCGCAGGTTCGGCGAACGCTCTGTTGGAGCAGATTGGCAATCCTTCATCACTCAATCCCGCAAAATTACCGCGATCCTCACTACCTTTACCTGATGCTCAGGCGACAAGTTCATGCCCCTTGCGATCCTGATTCCTATTGAGAACCAGGCAATCGATCTGATCGCTCCCTTGGAGTTTGATCGTTTTCCAATGTTCCTTGCCAATGGCAGTTGGATTACTCCACCTCTGCAAGGTGGCCTCCACTCTCTGACGAATTTGTTCTGAAGCGATCCCCTCACCCAGGCAGGATTGGCTGATGACACAGCCTCCATCCGATCTCACCCCGGACGATTGGCGCCGTATCGCAGATGCGCTCCGCTACCTCGGCCGTGATCTGCATCACCGTTCGTTCTCGGTTACAGCTGAGCGGCGGCAGTTGCTTTGGGCGGAGATGGATCAGTGCCTGTCGCTGGCCGATCGGCTTCAAGGGTTCGGTAGCAGCGCTCAAGACGAGCAGCTGTAGTGCGACACCCCCCCGGCGTTGAAGAATTCACGCGGCTTCAGCCGGTCGTAGCGGGCCGCCAGCTCCTCAGGCGGTTCTCCGTAGGGATTGCTGAATAACGTCTGCAGCTCCCGGATCCGGCTGAAGTCGCCGTCGGCGGCCTGCTCATAGGCCGGGGCGATCAGCCATTCGCGCCAGGTGATGGTGGGGTTCACCCTCCGCATCGCCATTGAGGTTTCCGCTGGCTCGCTGATCTGCTGGCGCCAGCGCTGCAGCCAGCTCAGCCAGCGCTGATCCAGATCTTCGGAGCTCGGCACATAGAAGCTGGCCTTGAGATCCTCCACGCTCTCGGGGATCGCGGAGAGCCGGCGGAAGAAGATGGCGTAATCGGCCCTGGAGCTCACCAGCAGCTGCAGCAGCTCCTGCATCAGATCCGCGTCATAGCGGGGGAGCCCGAGCTTGCTGGCCCACATCGTCTCCAGAGCCTGAGCCATCACCTCAGCAAAGCCGGCCTGGATGGCGTCGAGTTCCTCCAGTGCTGCGTTGTCGCCTTCCAGCAGAGGCCGCAGCGATTTCACGAACATCCCGTAATTCACCTCAGCGGCTGCCGGCTGGTTGAAGAAGCAGAAGTGCTCTCCGCCGCCGGTCCACGGCTGGAAGCGCGGATCAAACAGTTCGCAGAAGCCAAAGGGGCCGTAGTCGAGCGTGTAGCCGCCGGCGGCGCAGTTGTCGCTGTTGAAGTTGCCCTGGCAGTAGCCCACCCGCATCCAGTTCGCGATCAGCGCTGTGAGGCGCCAGCGGAACAGACGCGCCAACTCCAGCACCTGCGCCCCCAAGGGCAGGGCTGCATTGATCTCGGAGCGGTAGTTCCTCTCGATCAAATGCCTGGTGATCAGCTCCAGCTCCTGCAGGGCCCCGGGATGTGCTTTGCTGCGGGCCCGCCTGGCAAACAGCTCCAGCTGCCCCACCCGCAGAAACGACGGCGCCACCCGCGTGGTGATCGCCGCCGGGTTGTCGACCATCACATCGGGATCAAATGAGCGGGATCCCCTGCTGTACCAGGGCCGCCGCACCCCTTCGGCGCGCGACATGTAGAGGCTGAGCGAGCGGGATGTGGGAACCCCCAGAGCCTGCATCAGCTCCTGGGCCAGAAACTCCCGCACGCTCGAGCGCAGCACGGCGCGACCATCAGCGCCGCGGCAGTAGGGCGTGGGCCCGCCCCCTTTGAGCTGCAGTTCCCAGCGCTGCCCCTCAAACACTCCCTCGAAGATCGAGATGGCGCGGCCATCGCCATAGCCATTGCCCGTTCCGAAGGGGCACTGCTGGATGTATTCGGTGCCGTAGATCGAAAGGGCGTAGCCGGTGGCCCAGCCGTGGGGGCGCATCGCCCCAGTCGCTGCGCTGCTGTCACCGGAGAACAGGCGGCGGAAGCTGTCGTCGTGGGCCAGGGCCTCACTGAGGCCCAGCTCAGCGAACAGGCCTGCGCTGTGGGCCACGTATTCCGGGGCCGGCAGCCGCGTGGGCGTCACCGGCACGTAGTGCCCGGAGAACACCTGGCGCGGCCGGTGATCGAGACCATCGGCCGTGGCCTGGGGATCCGGGCGCAGCGACTCGAGCAGGGAGTAGTCGGCCCGCTGCGCAAACTCGGCGAAGGTGGTTGCCTGCACGGGCTCGGAACGGCCTCAACCCATCATCATCCGAAATCTGTGCAAGTACATGCGTACTTGCTTGGAGGATGGTTTGGCGGTTCGCCTGAAGTCCGTTTAGGCGTGGTCCTATCTGGACGATTCGGTGCTGCGCTCCAGCCGCAGCTGCAAGGTCTGTATGACCTGCCATTGGTTTCGTCATCACGCCGGGGTGAGCTGCATCCCTGCGCTCACCTGCCAGTTGCATCAGGGCCTGATCAGCCAGGGGGAGCACCTCACTCGTCGCTGCCAGGGTTGGACCGATGCCATGAGCCGCCAGTGCGGCTGGACTAGCGAAATGAGCTGAGAATCATTATCATTCCGGAGAAGATGCTTCGATTGGATGCAACCCGCTGCCCTGCTGGGGCTTGTTCTGGCTTCCGCTCCCGCTGCCCCCTCCGTGGTGGCGGTGGATGGCGTGCTCTGCGATTTCACCCGCACACTTGTGCAGGGGGCAGCGCGGGTGACCTGCCTGGTTCCCCCCGGGGCTGATCCCCACGGCCTGGCCCTGAAGGGCTCCGACCGCCAGGCCCTCGCCTCAGCCCGTTTGGTGCTGACCAACGGTTACAACCTCACCCCAGCGCTGAAGCGGATTCGCGTCAGTGCGCCTCTGGTGGCCGTGGCTGAGCGGGCAGTCCCCAGTCGGAGTAAGAGCCCTGATCCCCATGTTTGGCACAGCCCCAGCCAGGCCAGCGCCATGGTTGATGAGGCCGCCGAGGCCCTGCAGCCCGTGCTCGGCAGTGCCAATGCGGCGTCTCTCCAGAGACGGCGTAAATCGATGCAGGCGGTGCTCGGCAAGCTGGACAGCTGGAGTGCCCAGCAGATCCAGACCGTGCCCCAGCAGCAGAGGGTGCTCGTGACTCCGCACCGGGCCTTCTCCGCCTTCGCCGATCGCTACGGCATCCGCGAGCTTCCCGTGGTGGATTCCTTCACAACCGGCGGTCTGCTTCGACCCTCGAGCTTGGCGGCGATCTCCCAGGCGATTCGTGCCTCAGGTAGCAAAGCCGTCTTTGTGGAGGTGTTGCCTCCCTCCAAGACCCTGCGGCGGATCAGCGCGGTCAGCGGGGTGCCCCTGGCCAAATCTCCTCTCTATGCAGATGGTCTGGCGCCAGGCAAGACCTGGATTGAAACCGCCACCTCCAACGTCTGCACCTTCGTAACCGCCCAGGGCGGCCGCTGCGATCAGTCCTCCGCCAACGCCCTTCAGAAACAATGGGACGCCATCCAATGACTATGCGACGTTCAGTACTCCCCCTGGGCCTTCTGGCGGTCCTCTCTGCCCCCGGGGCGGCTCTGGCCCACTCCACTGCTGGCGGTGAGGAGTTGCTTCCCGGTGAGTTCCGCGTCCGGCCGGTGATCACCCTGGAGGGCCATGGTGGCCTGGAGAACAACCTCGAGGGGCACCCGCAGCACTACGCCATCGATGGTCTGTTCGGGGCGGTGTTCGAGTGGGGCCTGGAGCGGGGCGGCAGCTTCGCGATCGAAGCCCAGCTGGGCCCTGCCCTGGTCTGGGGTGAGGCGGAGCACTTCTACGGCAAAGTTCACCTCGACCACGCTGAAGACGACGACCACGCTGAAGACGACGACCACGCTGAAGACGACGACCACGCTGAAGACGACCACGGTCACGCCCATTCCGATGGGGTGCCTTACCGGCGCACCGATGTGAAGGGCTATCTACAGGCCCGTTACCAGCCGAATGATCGCTTCGAGATGTCATTCACCTGGTGGCCCTATTACGTCACCGGAGACCAGGGCGAAGACGTGATCGGCCTCAAGAACGAGATCGGCGTTAAGGCGATCTGGGCCCTCGGCGACGGCGATGTCAACTTCGCCCTTGGTGATGGCCTCGAGACCATTGCCGACGGGATCTTTCTCTCACTCGAGAACCGAACCGGCTGGGAAAGCAACAAGACCTATCTGGGCAACTACACCGACCCCTGGGTTGGCCTGGGCTTCAACATCGATCGGCTGAACATCACCCTCTCGGCCGGACCGCGGTTCTACAGCCCTGGCTCCTACGCCAACCTCCCTTTCCGCACCGACTGGGGCGGAGAACTGGAGCTCGAGTATCCGGTCTCCAAATCGGTGGTGCTGTTCGCCCACTACAAGCCGGTTTACAGCGGGCAATCAGGCGAGGGTTGGGGCGTTGGCTGGCAGCACCACATCGGTAGCGGGATCAGCTTCAGCTTCTGAACCCCCAAACCAACCAAGCTGACCGAAACGGGGGAGCGAGGCAATGCGTGTAAAGGCTGATTGCCCCGCTGTTGAGGCGGGGTGATGCTGAGTCCATCGAACCCAAGGGAGGCGCCAATCGATGGCTGATACCCCACCTGAGCAGAAGTAGAAGCACGCTGATCACTGGCCCCTGCTCCAACAGTCTTCACCGATGCGTTGGGCACGTCGTCAGTTCGGACACTGA
>VGPT01000053.1 GCA_016882485.1 Cyanobacteria bacterium M_surface_10_m1_298 | reverse complement strand
GCAGGTCGGCGCATCCGCACCCGGTAGCTCATATGGGCTGGGCCTACTGCGCTGATCAGCGCATCCCGGGCCTCTTCCTGCAATTGCTCATGGTCCATCGCACTGACGCAAAGCCTGAGCGCCTGGCACTCAGCGACCAAGCCGCCATTGGGCCTGTGTCTCACCACGAACACGGCTTCTCGCATCGGTATCGCGTTCTTCCTGACACCCGCCCATCCTCAGGGGAGTCGGCGGATCAGGAGTGTGTTCAGCTCTACCGAGTGCGGTGTCGAAAAGCCGGCTAACGGATTTGAACCGATGGCCTTCGCTTTACAAAAGCGCTGCTCTACCACTGAGCTAAGCCGGCAGGAGAAGCAAGCTCCTTGCCAGAGCTTATCCCTCGGCCAGCGACCACAGAAGTAGTTGGGTGCGGTTGCTGCAACCGGTTTTAGCCAGCAGGTGGGAGATGTGGCACTCCACCGTGCGGCGGCTCAACAGCAGCTGCTCGGCAATCCCCCCATTGCTGAGGCCCCGCTGCAGCAAAACCAGCACGTTCCGCTCTGATGCGGTGGGCTGGCTCAAGCGTGGGCTCATGGGCAAGGAGCGAGGGGATCTGCCTAAGGATTCCCCAGGTCCGATGCCTTCGCTTCAGCTCACGACCGTTTCTTTTTCGGCTTCGCTCAGAGCGGGCTCCTCCGGCTCTTCCACGGTCTCGGCTTTGGGGCTGTCGCTCTCCTCGCTGGGGGCTGGCAGGCCGGGGTTCACCTTGGCGCGGCGGATCGGCAGGTTGGCCACCAGGGCGGTGACGCGGTCTTCGGTTTCGAGGCTCACATCGCCTTCGCTGAAGTCGATCTCCACGTAGCGGCTCACCACTTCGAGGATCTCCTTGCGCATCTGCTCCAGCAGTTCCGGATTGAGATCACTGCGGTCATGGGCCAGCACCAGCTGCAGACGCTCCTTGGCGGTGGTGGCGCTGGCGGGCTGACGGCGCAGCAGTTTGTCGATGAAGTCGCGCAGGGTCATCGGATCAGAAAATCTTGGTTTGCATCAGGCGGCTGAGCTTGGCCCGCAGGCCCTGCCGCACTTTTGAGGGATCGATCAGCGGGATCTCCTCACCGCAGATCCGCCGGGCGATGTTGCCGTAGGCCGTCGCCGCCGGAGAATTGCTGCCGTTGAGCGTGAGCGGTTCGCCGCGGTTGGTGCTCACGATCACCTGCTCGTCTTCGAGCACCAGGCCCAGCAGAGGCAGGGCAAGGATGTCGGTGACATCGTCGACCGCCAACATCTCCTGATTGGCCATCATCTTGGGGCGCACCCGGTTGAGCACCATCTGGATCGGCTTGATGCCGCGGGTGTTGAGCAAGCCGATCACTCGGTCGGCGTCGCGCACGGCCGACACCTCAGGGGTGGTGATCACAATCGCTTCCTGGGCGGCGGCGGCGGCGTTCTTGAAGCCGTCTTCGATGCCAGCCGGGCAGTCGATCAAGACGATGTCATGGCACTCGCCGAGCATCGCGGCGATCTTCTGCATGTCCTCGGGCTTGAGCCACTCGAGCATGCGTGGATTGCCTGCCGGCATCAGGGCCAGCTTTGGCTCCTGCTTGTGCTTCACCAGAGCCTGCTCCAGGCGGCAGCTCTCCGACAACACGTCTTGGGCCGTGTAGACGATCCGGTTTTCCAGGCCCAGCAGCAGATCGAGGTTGCGCAAACCGAAGTCGGCATCCAGCACCGCGGTGCGCATGCCTTGCCTGGCCAAGGCGATGCCCAGGTTGGCGGTGAGGGTGGTCTTCCCCACGCCTCCCTTGCCTGAGCAGATCAGGATGAAGCGGCAGCCGGTGCTTGTCACAGTGCACGAAATCGTGCCGCAAGGGTAAGCCCAATTTCACTGTTTTCCCTGGGTTAAGGGAGCTGGCTTGGCGGGTAAAACCCCTTTAGAAATCGGCTGTTCTCTCCTCTGGCCATGGATTCCAGTGCACCGTCTCCCCAGCGCCTGCTGGTGATGCCCGATGACGGGGCTGAAGCCGTGGTCGCTCTGATCGATCAAGCCAAGCAGCAGTTGTTGCTCAAGCAGTTCAAGCTCCAGAGCGAGGCGGTGGAGCAGGCCCTCCGCCGGGCCCATGAGCGTGGTGTGGCCATTCGCGTGATGCTCAACCCCCACACCTCGGGGGGCGATCGCTGGAACGATGAGGCTTATGCCCTGCTGCAGAGCTGGGGCTTTGAGGTGGCCTGGACCAGTGAGTGCTTCCCCGTCACCCATGAGAAATCGATGGTGATCGATGGGCATGCGGTGCTGATCGCCACCTTCAACCTCTCCGATAAGTACTTCACCGAAACCCGCGACTACGGCGTGATCAGCCACGATCCGGTGGTGATCGAGCAGGTGCGGGCCGGCTTCGAGGCCGATTGGCATCGCAGCTTCTTTGAGCCTCGTCTGGATGTCGGGCTGGTCTGGAGTAACGCCCACAGCCGCGGTCAGATGGCCCGGGTGATCGATGCGGCCCGCAAGACCCTCTGGATTCAGCACCCCAAATACGTTGATGCCGTGATCCTCGAGCGGATCGTTGCCGCTCGGCAGCGGGGCGTGAAGGTGCGGGTGCTGTGTGGGGGCAAGCACGGCCTCAGCGACTGGGACGTCTACGACACCTTCAGCTCCCTGCGGGTGATGGAGCTCTTCGGCGTGAAGATCCGGCGGCAGAAGGCCCTGAAACTCCACGCCAAGCTGATCCTGGTGGATGGGCGCGCCGCCATGACCGGTTCGATGAATATCGACCGCAGCGCCTTCGATGTGCGCCGGGAGTTGGGGATTGAGGTGGATGCTCCAGAGGTGATTAAGCGCTTGCAAGACACCTTTGAGCGCGATTGGGACGAGGCCAAGAAGTACAGCGCTCCCGATCCCCTCGACCCCGCCTTCCACGAAGAAGGAGAGCTGCCTCCCGATCCTCACTTCGTGCACAACTGATGGGAGAGACCACCCCGGCCCCCACCCACTGGCAGCTGTTCTGGGGCATGCAGCAGGTCGCCCTCTCGTCCTTCGGCGGAGGCCTCTCCGCCTGGAGTGAGCGGATTGTGGTCGAAGAGCGCGGCTGGATGAGCAAACAGGAGTTCGTCACCGGACTCACCGTGGCGCGTCTGTTTCCCGGCCCTAATCAGATCAACATGGCCATCTACATCGGCAGTCAGTTCCGTGGCTTGAGCGGTGCCCTGGCGGCCATGGCCGGGATTCTGCTGGTGCCCTTCGCGCTGTTAATGGCCCTTGGCCTGGCTTACTACGAGTTGCATACGTCGATGGCGGTGAATCGTCTCCTCGCCGGAGTGATCACCGCCTCAGCAGGCATGGCGCTCTCGATGGGCTTCAAGATCGCCGGGGCCTACAGCAAGGATCCAATCGCCCTGGGGCTCGCCGGCATCAGCTTTCTTGCTATGTCGGTGTTCCACGTGCGCCTCGTTCCCTTGGTGCTAGTGGCAGGTCCGTTGGCGATGGCCTGGTACTGGCCGCGTCAACCGAAGGTTCGGCCATGAGCGTGATGGCCAGCGCAATTTGTCAGCCCGTAGACCTCAGTGACTGGCAGAACCTCCTCGCGGTGATCTGGGATTTCCTCAGCCTCTCCCTGTTTTCCCTGGGCGGCGGCAACACCCTGCTCACCGAATACCACTACCTCGCGGTCGACAAATACTGCTGGCTCAGCTCCCAGCAGTTCGCCGAGATCTATGCCATCGCCGAGGGTGCCCCGGGGCCTAGTTCGATGATCGTCGGATTGCTGGGCATGGGAGCCGCCTACCGGGAAGGTCCCCTTTGGGGTGTGTTGAGCGGAGTGATGGCTGAGGTCGCCATCCTGCTGCCATCGACTCTGTTGATGGTGGCGGCTGCCTTGAGCTGGAACCGCTTCAAGGATTCGCCGTTGCGGCTCGCCTTTGAGCGGGCGATGGGCCCGATCACCCTCGGGGTGTTGTTTGCGGTGGGTTTGAAAATCCTGCGCATCTCTGACCACGACACCCCCGCCTATGCGGTTTCGTTGGTGGTGTGTGTGCTGATGCTGCGCACCAAGATCTCCCCGCTCTGGTTCATGGCCTGTGCGGGCCTACTTGGGGCCTTGGGGCTGGTCAACCGCTAAGCGGCGTTGAGCTCCTGAGGCCAGATTGGCTCCGCCGGTCGAATCTCGATCGCACCATTGAGCAGCAGGGCTTCCTCGCAGAACCCAGGCGGAGGCAGGTCTTCCGGGCCCCGTGCCACCGCATCGGCGATCCGCAGCTGCAGGGGCCTGAGCTGCATCGCCACGATCCGCGCCGCTGTGTTGCCGTTTTTTCCGGCATGGGCCACCCCCCGCAGGCGACCCCACACGCGCACGTCACCCCCTGCGCTGACCCGCGCCCCCGGGTTCACATCGCCCAGCACCAGAACCGAGCCCTCCACCTGCAGGTGGTCTCCAGAGCGCAGGGTGGAGCGATGGACGCAGAGACCGCTGGCGCTGCTGGCTTCTGCGGGGGGCTCATCGCTCGTGCTCTCCCCCGCCAAGGCGGTTTCCAGGCCCAGGGCTGCAGCGGGCACCAGGCTGATCGCTCGGGTGGCTTCCACCCGCCGCAAGGCGATGCCTGCCTCGGCCAAGAGCGAGGTGATCTGCCGGAGTTCGGGAAGGGTCAAACAGCGGTCCGCAGAGCAGAGCACAGCTGATCCAGATCCTTGAATCGCGCCGAGTTGGTGCTGAATCTCTTCCAAGGCCGTGGCCTGCGCCCGGCGCTCACTGGAGAGTTGGAGGCGAATGCTCGGGGCCTGCATGCCGGGCAACTTAGGGGCCTTCGGATGGCCTTGCTGTCGGGGTGTCGCAGGCCATCACCTGGCGCAGTTCTGCACTGATGTCCGGAGGATGGATCAACCAGGCCGTGGTCGTCGGCTGCACCAGGCTTTGCACCAGGGCGGAGCGCCGCTCGAGGGCCCCCAGCTGCTGCCCGTCCCAGAGGCGAAGACCACTCTTATACGGGTGATATCCATGGTTGCTCTGCTGGTGCAGCCCGCAGCAGAGATCGGGGCGCAACCCCTTGGCCTCGCTGAGCCGCTGGGCCTTGGCCAGCAGGGCCAGGCGGCGATCCTGGGGGGTGTGACTGAGGTCGGCGGCTTTGAGCAACTGCCTGTTGAGGATTCGCCCGCAGAGCTCGCTCAGGTGCTCCGGTCCCTCCTCCTGCCAGCGCTGCAGGTGGTAGCCGGTGCGCACATCGTCGTTGCCCAGGAAGCTCTCGAGATCCAGTTGATCCGGTTCCCAGAGCCAACGGGCCATCACCGCATCAGCCCACACCTGTTTGGGACCCAGCTCCCGGGCCAGGCTGATGCTGCGGTTCAACAGCCAGTTGCACACCACGTTCAGGCGGTGGTTGTACACGCTGCGGTACATCAAGTTGCGCACCACCAGGTAGTGCTCCACCGCCATCAGTCCCTTGGGCTGCAGGGCCAGGGATCCATCGGGCGCCAGGGTGAGGCTGGCGAGGATCCGCTCGAGATCCAGGACCCCATACCTGGCCCCGGTGTTGTAGCTGTCGCGCAGCAGGTAATCGAGGCGATCGCAATCCAGCTGGCTGCTCACCAAGGCCTTGATCGCCGGGTTGCGGTAGCGGCCGTGCTCCAGCAGATCCGCCACCTGATCGGCGCAGCCGCTTTGGAAGGCTTCCAGGGGGGTGCGCAGGGCGGGATGCTCGCGAATCAGGCGGCTCGACCAGGTTTCGTGATGCAGCCCATACATCTCTTCCCCTGAGTGGCTCAAGGGGCCATGGCCCACGTCGTGCAACAGGGCCGCGGCGAGCAGCACTCCGGCATGCTCCTGAAGCTCTGGGTGCTCTCGGCTGAGGTTGGTGAGGGCCTGGCGGGCCAGGTGCAGCACCCCGAGGGAATGGGTGAAGCGGCTCGACTCCGCGCCATGAAAGGTCAGATAGGCGGGTCCGAGTTGCCGGATACGGCGCAAGCGTTGAAAGGGCGCCGTATCAATCAGATCGATGACCAGAGCTTCCGCCGGCTCCTCTCGCGAGAGCCGGATCGCTCCGTGCAGCGGATCGTGATACGTGCGGGCACTCATGCCGCTGACAGGTGCTCATTCAGCTGCTCCACCGCCAGATCCAGCCAGGTGTCCTGGTCGCCCCCGGGATTGAAGGGCTCCGGCTGGGGCAGCACACGGTCAGGGGCAATGCCCAGGTTCTGAATGTCGCGCCCACTCGGGGTCAGATAGCGGGCCACGGTGACTGCCAGGCCGCTGCCGTCTCCCCCCAGCCCGATCAGGGTCTGGATCAGACCTTTTCCAAAGGTGCGACTGCCGAGCAGGGCCGAGCGCTCGTCGTCTTGAAGGGCTCCCGCCAGGATTTCACTGGCGCTGGCGGTGCCGCCGTTCACCAGGGTGAGCATCGGACCGGCATAGAGCTGGCCCCGGTTGGCCTGCTGGGCGTCACTGAAGCCCTCGCGGTTCTGGGTTTCCACGATTGCTCCGCCATCGAGCAGGGCATTGGCCACGGCCAGGCCAGCGCTCACCAAGCCACCGGAGTTGTTGCGCAGATCCAGCACCAGCCCCTCCATCCCTTGATCTTGCAGGCCCTCCAGCGCTTCAGCAACCTGTTGGGGCACCGGCTCAGAGAACTGGGTGATGCGCAGATAGCCCAGGCGATGGCCATCGCGTTCGATCAGGCGCTGCCGCACCGGCTGCAGATTCACCCGCTGCCGTTTGAGATCCACTTCCCGGGGTTTTCCCCGTGGGTCCTTCAGAACCAGCAGAACCGACGATCCTTCTGGCCCCCGCAGGCGAGCCGCCGTGGCCTCCAGGCCCAGCTCTTGGGTGGGGATCCCATCCACAGACAGCAACGCACTGCCGCTGCCGATCCCCGCCTGCGCCGCTGGCGATCCCTCCAAAGGAGCAATCACCACGATGCTGCTGGCGTCCTGTGGGATGCCCAGCTGCAGGCCGACTCCGCTCACCTGGCCTTCGGTGTTGGCCTTCAAGGCCAGGAAATCAGCCGGTCGCAGCAGGCGGGTGTAAGGGTCACCGATGGGAGCCAGCATCGCGTCGATCGCCTCATAGGCATCCGCGCTCGTCTGAATCGAGCGCTCCAGCGCCTTCTGGCGCAGACGCTTCCAATGGATCTCCTCAAAGCGATCGGGATCCACATAGCTCTGGTTCACCAGGCGCCAGCTCTCCACCACCAGCTGCTGTCCATCGTTGAGGGCGAGCGCTGTCGGAGCCGCCAGAAGGAGGAGGAGAACCCCGGCAAATCCCAGGCGCAGCAAGCGGTCTGCTGCCTTCTTCAAACGATCCGCAGCGGATTGTGGCGAGGTTGTCACAAGCGGCGCGGCGCTCACGGGCGGATCGAGGTGATCGGTAGACTCTGCCAACCAAACCCTCTCGCTGCATGGCGAACTCCTCCCCCGCCGCCGGCGGAAAGTCATCGCCCGTCTACGACTGGTTCAACGAGCGTCTCGACATCCAAGACATCGTTGACGACGTCGCGTCGAAGTACGTGCCGCCCCACGTCAACATTTTTTATTGCCTGGGCGGCATCACGCTGGTCTGCTTCCTGGTGCAGTTCGCAACCGGCTTTGCGATGACCTTCTATTACAAGCCGACGGTGGCTGAGGCCTACGCCTCGGTTCAGTACCTGATGACCGATGTCAGCTTCGGCTGGCTGATCCGCTCCATCCATCGCTGGAGCGCCTCGATGATGGTGCTGATGCTGATCCTGCACGTGTTCCGCGTGTACCTCACCGGTGGCTTCAAGCGCCCCCGTGAGCTCACCTGGGTCACCGGCGTCACCATGGCTGTGATCACCGTGTCCTTCGGTGTGACCGGCTACTCCCTGCCCTGGGATCAGCTGGGTTACTGGGCTGTGAAGATCGTGTCCGGTGTTCCCGCAGCCGTGCCCGTGGTGGGCGACTTCATGGTGGAGCTGCTCCGCGGTGGCGAGAGCGTTGGCCAGGCCACCCTCACCCGCTTCTACAGCCTCCACACCTTTGTGATGCCCTGGCTGCTGGCGGTGTTCATGCTGATCCACTTCCTGATGATCCGGAAGCAGGGCATCTCCGGTCCCTTGTGATCACCCTGAGGGATCGTCTTTGTTGCGATCCCTCACTGCTTCTCTCTCTGCGGCGCCGCTACCCCCAGGGCGGTTTCTAGCCTTTCAACACTGGGACACCCAACGACCACCTCTCCGGTCACCCTCATGCACATCCTCAAGAAGCCTGATCTGAGCGATCCCAAGCTGCGGGCCAAGCTGGCCAAGGGCATGGGTCACAACTATTACGGCGAGCCCGCCTGGCCCAACGATCTTCTCTACATCTTCCCGGTGGTGATCCTGGGGACCCTGGCTTGCCTGGTGGGCCTGGCTGTTCTCGATCCCGCCATGTTGGGTGACAAGGCTGACCCCTTCGCCACTCCTCTGGAAATCCTTCCTGAGTGGTATCTCTACCCGGTGTTCCAGATTCTTCGGGTCGTCCCCAACAAGCTTCTGGGTATCGCGCTGCAGACCATGATTCCTCTGGGTCTGATGCTCGTTCCCTTCATCGAGAGCTTCAACAAGTTCCAGAACCCCTTCCGCCGTCCGGTTGCGATGTCGGTGTTCCTGTTCGGAACCGTCTTCGCCATCTACCTCGGCATTGGTGCCGCCCTTCCGATCGATAAGTCCCTCACCCTGGGTCTGTTCTGATCGTTCATCGATCGCGCTTCAAAGCCCCGGCCCTCAGCCGGGGCTTTTTTTGTGCCCAGCTATGGGGCGTTGATGTTGAGGATCCCCACGTCTTCGGTGTTCACCCGCAGCAGGTGGTGCAGGAGCAGGAATCCCACGATGGTCCAGGTCTGATAGGTCCGGGCCTGTTGCCCCACCCAGGTGCCGGTGGGTCCGTCGAAGTATTCAGCCCATTGCTGCCGCGGCAGCTGGTTCAGCTGCATCCAGTAGCACTCCTCGAGCATGGCGCGCATCTGCCCCATCAACAGCACATCGGCCTTTGGGTAAAGCTGCTCATGCAGCAACACCGAGCCGCCGAAATACCAGAGCAGGCTCGGCCAGTGGCCACCGTTGTGGTAGCTCCAGGGCCAGTTCTTCGGATCTGAACCGGTTTTTTCACTCCACTTCTCCCCCTCCAGGGGGGGGTGGCAGATGCGCATCGGCATCTGGGCCATCAGCTCGCCGCGGTTGTGCAGCACCAGGCGGAACAGGGCCCGTTGCTGGGGGGCGGTGATCAGGCCGAATAGGCAGCCGAGCGAGTTCCCCAGGCTGTAAAAGCGGAAGTCCGGCCGCCCGGTCCGCATGTTGCCGATCAGGTAGCCGCCTCGATCTTCCAGCCAGTCCTGCAGCCAGGGGGGAATCACCTGCGGTTGCACGTTGAATTCGTTGAGGGATTGCTGCTCCCCGTATTGCTCCGTTGGGCGGCGCCTCAGCACCTGCATCGTTTTGCTGGTAACCCAGTAGTGCTTCAGCAGGTAGCGGCGAAGGTCGTATTTCCATTGCCTGGTCAGGATCAGGCGCTGCTCCAGCAATCGACTGTTGTGGCGTTGCTGGGCCAGCTCCATCAAGTGGCAGCAACAGCCCAGGCAGCCAAACAGCAACACCTCGATCTCCAGAGGGGCGCCCCACACGTCCATCGGGCGGTCGATCATGAAGGCGCAGTCCGGCACGAACAGCACCGGGGTGCCTTCAAAGGTGGGGTGGAGCACCAGATCCAGCAGGAGCTGGATACCCCGTTGCACTTTCTGGCTGGAGCCAAATTCGACGTCCTTGCTGCGCTGCACATACAGCCAACACAGCACCGGCCACCAGAGGCTCGCGTCCACCGAGGTGATGCGACCGATGGAGCGCTGCCCGTAGTCGGCTACCAGGCCTTCGCTCTGCTCCACGAAGCTGGTGGGAAACACGCCACGGGTCTGGTAGGTGCGGCTCTGCAGCTCCAGGCAGATCTCCAGGAAGTTGCGAACGATCGCGTAGCGCCCCTTCACCAGCAGATAGAGCATCACGGGAACGTTGTCCCGCAGGAACACCTCTCCGTAGTTGAGGGCGTCATCCCTTCCGCCGGGGTGGCTCAAGGCGGCCACCGATCCCACTAATTCGCCCCGTACCTGCACCAAGGTGCGCTCGAAATGCTCCTCAGCAGAGGCCACCACGGCTTCTTCCCGGGAGCTGGGCCGAACCCGAAGTCGTTCCTGGCTGAACTGCTTGGCCATCCAGGGCCTCCCGCGCGCGGCCTCTCCCCTGCTCAGACCCTAGAAATCACAAGGGGTTTCGTCATCCTTGCCGTATCGGTTGACACCAGAGGGGATGTAAGTGATATGGTTATGGGCTGCGAGCGCCCTGAGAGGGGTGTGAGCAGGAACCGAGGGATCGAGTGATCGGTGCTGTAGGTTCAGAGAGCGGCTGAGACGCCGCCTAG
>VGPT01000052.1 GCA_016882485.1 Cyanobacteria bacterium M_surface_10_m1_298 | reverse complement strand
GATCGTCGAGGGAGGCCTCGGTGAGTTCCGCCGAGGCAAAGCTGGCGCCGCCCATGCCATCGCGGCCGGTGGTGCTGCCCACATAGACCACGGGATAGCCCACGCCCTCGGCACCGGAGCAGACGATCTCCTCGGTTTCCATCAGCCCCAGGGCCATGGCATTCACCAAGGGGTTACCGGAGTAGCTGGGGTCGAAGGCCACCTCACCACCCACGGTGGGGACCCCGACGCAGTTGCCGTAGTGGGCGATTCCAGCCACCACGCCCTCCATCAGGCCCACGTTGCGCTCGTCTTCCAGGGGCCCGAAGCGCAGGGCGTTGAGCAAGGCGATCGGCCGGGCACCCATGGTGAAGATGTCGCGCAGGATGCCGCCCACACCCGTGGCCGCCCCCTGGAACGGCTCCACCGCCGAGGGGTGGTTGTGGCTCTCGATCTTGAAAGCGAGGCGCTGACCTTCTCCCAGATCCACGACACCGGCGTTCTCACCGGGGCCCACCAGGATCCGCGGGCCGGTGGTGGGGAAGCCCTGCAGCAGCGGGCGGGAGTTGCGGTAGCAGCAGTGCTCCGACCACATCACCCCGAACATGCCCAGCTCAGCGCGGTTGGGGGCGCGGCCGAGGCGGCGGCAGATCTCGTCGTAATCGGCCTGGCTGAGGTTCTCCTTTTTCAGCGCGTCGGCAACGGAGTAGTCAGGGGCTGCGACCACAAACCAGGAAGCAAGATCCGTTCAGTCTCGCTGAGCGACTCACCCGAGGCCGGCGGCCTGGCTTGCCTCGCCCGAGAGAGGGGCCCGATCAGCGCTGATCGAGAGTGTCCGCTAATTCCGTACGGCCTGTACAGACTTAGCGGACAGTTCAAATCCAGGGGTCTTCCTCCTCGCGCTGGCGTTGCCGCTCACGAGGATCCACGCGCTCGTCATCGTCGGCATCCCAATGATCCCAGGCCTCAGAACCGGCCCTCCGCGGGGGGTTGGCTTCATCCCAGGGGGGTTCGTCGAGCCAACCCTCGAGGCGCTCTTCAAAACGATCACCCGCCTGCTGAAACTGATCCCGCAGGCGCGTGGTTTCCTCCTGCACCTGGTCACGCCAGCGGCGGGAGCGCCGCAGAAACTGCTGTCGCACGCTGGCCTTGGCCAGGGGGAGATCATCGAGGCTGCGTACCCCTGTAATCACGCGACCGGGTTGCTGATCGACGATCCGATCCGGTTGCAAGCGCCAACGGCTGGTACCGGGGAGACGCGGATCGCTGCGGGAGATCAGGTAGTGCAGGATGCGGCCACTGCTGAGGTCGATGGCCGCGTCAGCCACCTGTCCGATGGGCTCGTCATCGGATCCGAGCACCGCCGCCTCGATCAAGGTGGGCAGGCGGTCCACCGTGGGCAGGTCGGTGACCGCCGCCTCACCGCGCACAAACAGCTCGAGCTCGGAGAGGCCGCGGAGTTGATTCAAGCGCCAGGCCAGCCGTCGATCGCCTAGGGCAGAGGGTTTGCTGATCCAACCGAGCAAACGATGCACGGGGGGATGCATCCAGGCCGCAACCCCAGCGCCGTGATCAAGGCCCTGATCGCAGCGCACCCTGCGCCGCAGGATGTCGCTGAGCAGCAGCTGCTCCGGCAGGCTCACTGACGAATCTGGACAGGCATCACCAGATAGGTGAAGGCCGGATCATCTTGAGGGGCCAGCACCACAGGGGTGGTGGGGGCATTGCACTGCAGCTGCACCTGCTCGGAGCTCATCGCTTTAAGGCCCTCCAGCACATAGCGCACGTTGAAGGCGATCTGGATCGCCTCCCCGCTGATCTGGGCTCCAATGGCCTCGGAACCACTGCCCACATCCTGGGCATCGGCACTGATCGACAGCTGACCGGCACTGGGATCACTGCTGAGTTTGACCACGTTGTTGTGCTGATCAGCTAACACGGCTACCCGCTCAAGCGCGCTCACCAAGCCTTTGCGATCGAGGCTGATGCTGCGGCCAAAACTCTCAGGAATCAGCTGGCGGTAGTTCGGATAGGTGCCATCGAGGCTGCGGCTGGTGAGCACCTGATCCGCCCACTGGAAGACCACCTGACCGCGATCGCAGAACAGGCTGACCGGTTCGGCTCCGCCTTTGCTGGAGAGCAGACGCTCGAGTTCCCGCAGGGAGCGGGCCGGAACCGTGACATCGAGCTCCCCTTCACTCGCCGCACTGTTCTGCAGACGCAGCACCGCCAAACGGTGCCCATCGGTGGCCGCGCACTCAAGTCCGTTGTCATCAAGGCCGAGGTGAACACCAGTGAGCAGCTGCTTGGCTTCGTCGCCACTGCTCGCAAACAGGGTGGCCCGCAGCCCTTTGATCAACACCTCAGGATCGAGCTTGATCGGGGTTCCGGCCTGGGCCAGGGGGAGCTCGGGGAAGTCATCGGCAGGCATCCCACGCATCTGATAACTGCCGGATGCACTGGTGAGCTCCACCTGCTCACTGCCTTCCTCGCAGCTCAGGCTGATCGGACTGTCGGCCGGCATGCGCGACACGATCTCTCCGAACAAACGGGCCGGAAGGGTGATGGCCCCGCTTGTGGCCACTGAGGCGCTGAGGCTGGTTTGAATCCCGAGGCTCAGGTCAAAGCCCGTGAGGCTGATGCGCCCGGTGCCGGCATCGGCGGTGAGCAGCACGTTGGCCAACACGGGGTGGGTGGGTCTGGCTGACACAGCCCGACTCACCAGCTGAAGGCTGGCGCTGAGTTCGGCCTGTGAGCAGACCAGCTTCATGGTGGAGCGAAAGGGGCCCCCACGCTTCCACAAGCCGGGCGGAAGCGCAACGGGCAAGCCGATCCGGATCCCCGCCAATCCCCACTCGACGATTTAAGGGATTTGATTTTTTAGAAAACAAAACCAAACCCGTAGTCGTAGGGGTCGGGGAAATCCAGGAAAACCCCCGTAACCCCTTGCTAGATCGTGTTTTACGTTTCCACAGCCTTGAAGAACAGGCCGGCGACTTGCCCCATTAACCGCGTTATTCCCCGATTTCCCGGGCTTGTGGAATCTTTCGCCGGCAAAGAGGTTTTCGGGAGTGCTTGTTCTCCTCGTCCTTTGGCAGGGTTTTCCGCAGCTTGTGGGCAGACGCTTTTTGGGCTGGCCTTAGAAGCCCATCACCTGGGCCACCGTGGCCGTAACGGGATCGAGACCGGTATGGAACTTGGAATCGTTGTGCTCGATCGCGGTGGTGGGGTCCTTCAGACCATTACCGGTGAGCACGCAGACCACGGTTGAGTCGGCAGGCACCTCCTCGCGGCGCTTGATCAGACCGGCCACTGAGGCGGCGCTGGCGGGCTCGCAGAACACCCCTTCGCCGGCGCCCAGCAGTTTGTAGGCCTCGATGATCTCGGCGTCGGTGACGGCCATGAAGTCGCCATTGCTTTCGGCGCGAGCCTTGAGGGCGTTCTCCTTGTTCACCGGGTTGCCGATCCGGATCGCGGTGGCGATGGTGTCGGGCTGCTCCACGGTGTGGCCCAGCACCAGTGGGGCGGAGCCGGCGGCCTGGAACCCCATCATCCTCGGCAGTTTGCGGCTGTGGCCCGCTGCCTTGTATTCGTTGAAGCCCATCCAGTAGGCGCTGATGTTGCCGGCGTTGCCCACGGGGATGCAGAGCCAGTCGGGGGCTTCACCCAGGGCGTCCACCACCTCAAAGGCCGCTGTTTTCTGCCCCTGCAGGCGGTAGGGGTTGAGGGAATTCACCAGGGTGACCGGGTATTGATCGGCCACTTCGCGCACGATCGCCAGAGCCCGATCGAAGTTGCCCTTCACGGCCAGCACTTCAGCGCCGTAGAGCAGCGCCTGGGCCAACTTGCCCTGGGCGACATAGCCATCGGGAATCAACACGAAGGCCCGCATGCCACCGCGGCGGGCATAGGCGGCCGCGGCCGCAGAAGTGTTGCCGGTGCTGGCGCAGATCACCGCTTCGGATCCTGCTTCCTTGGCCTTGGAGATGGCCATGGTCATGCCCCGGTCTTTAAAGGAGCCGGTGGGGTTGAGGCCGTCGTATTTGAGGTAGACCTTCACCCCTCTGCCGATGCGTTCGGCAATCGTGGGGGCGGGGATCAGAGGGGTTGCACCCTCACGCAGGGTGATGACAGGAGTCTTGCTGCTGACCGGCAACCACTTGCGATACCCCTCAATCAGACCGGGCCAGTCCTGCATGGCCGGGCGGCGTCTGAAGGGCAGCAGGGGCACGGTCGACAGGGATGGTCTGAGCTCGAATCTACGGGGCTGGCTTGTTGTCGCCCCGCAGCCCATCCAGGGGGGAATCAGAGAAGAACGAGATCAGCTGGCTGATCGATTTGGCCTTGTTCAGCACGTTGATCAGGGCCGGGATGCTCACCTCCATCTCATCGACGGGGTAGGCCTGCATGAAGTTGACCGCGTTGATCTTCCCGTCGCCAGCCACAAGGGCATTGATCACCCCTGCTCTTAGGGCCAGGACACCTGCTTTTTTTGCCTTCAGCGGATAAACGATCTCGGCGACGCGGGCCAGGATCGCTTCTCCCAGACGGGTGCTGAGCAAACGGCTGGTGAGCACCAGGGGAACGGCCAGCTCTGCCTTCAGCAGCTTGGAAACCTCGCTGGGCTGCATCTTCGTGAAGGCGAGGAGATCGCTCAACAACCCGCGCGCCTGACCG
Source organism: Cyanobacteria bacterium M_surface_10_m1_298 (assembly GCA_016882485.1). Taxonomy (GTDB): domain Bacteria; phylum Cyanobacteriota; class Cyanobacteriia; order PCC-6307; family Cyanobiaceae; genus Vulcanococcus. The sequence continues at coordinate 6,626 of VGPT01000052.1, read as the reverse complement.
GTTTCCGCGAGGTATTGGAAGTCAGCGACCGAGATCGACCGCCGGAAAGCCCCCGTGACAAACACCACGTTCTCGGCCGCAATGGCGGGAGTTCCCCCGAACAAACTCACACCCAGCACTGCAGCAACGAGTCGCTGACGCTTGCGGCACGCCATGGGGGCCCAAAACAGTGCGCCGACCCTAGGCCGGACTCACCAGCACGTCCCGCACCAGATGCACCACACCGCGCTCCGCTAGGCCGCGGGCCAGTTCAGCCCCCATCCGCCTCAGCTCGGTTTCCTGGAGTAGACGCGGCACCCGCTTGAGCAGCAGTTGGGGATCGAAGCCGGGCAGCTGGCGAAGAATGGCCACCAGCCGTTGGATCGGTTCGAGCGAGAGCAATTCGGCGTCGCTGTTGCTCAGGGGCTGGGCATCCCGCAGGCCCGGAGGACGCAGGGGCCGCGGTAGCCGTTGGCTGATGCGCAGGGTGGCCTGCCAGCCCAGGGCATCGAGTTGGGCCACCGCTGCATCCACCAGCTGCCCGCGCAGCATCCCGGCGTTGGGGGAGAAGAGGAAATCGAGCACCTGATCCAGCAGGCCCTCGAGATCGAGTTGGCTGCCGCTGGCGGCGCTGCTGATCAGGTTGTCGAGCCGCTGCCAGCGGAAGATCTCGCCATCGAACAGCATCTCCTTGAGGCTGTTGCGCAGCTGCGGATCGGGGTCTTCCATCAGCCGGCGGGCGAAGTAGGGATAGGCGGCGCCGAGGATTTTGAAGTCGGGGTCCACGCTTAGGGCGATGCCTTCGAGGGTCACCAGCGAGCGGATGATCAGGGCGTAGTAGGGCGGCACCTGGAAGGGGAAGCGATACATCACGCCGCTGAGGTCGTCGGTGACGGCCTTGAAGTCCATGCGACTCACCCCCATCTCCAGGGCCTGGCCGAACACACTCTCGAAGGCCGGCACGATCGGCTCGAGGTTCACGTCTTCCGCCAGGAAGCCGAGGCTCACGAAGTCGTTGCTGAGCTTGCCGAAGTTGCGGTTCACCAGGTGCACCACCGCCTGAATCAGCCCGGTGCGGCTCTCGCGGCTCACGGTGCTCATCATCCCGAAGTCGAGATAGGCCAGGCGGCCATCGGAGAGGGCCAGCAGGTTGCCGGGGTGGGGATCGGCGTGGAAGAAGCCGTGCTCCAGCAACTGCTGCAGCGAGCAGTTCACCCCCACGGTGACCATGTCGTCGGGGTCGATGCCCAGCTCGCGCACCGCCTCGAGGTTGGTGAGCTTCACCCCATCGATCCATTCCATCGTGAGAACGCGCCGGGCGGTGGCGTGGCGGTGGATCCGCGGAACGGCGATGCGGGGGTTGTGGGCGTGCAGTTCGGCAAAACGCTCAGCGTTGGACGCCTCATTGCAGTAATCCATCTCCTCGAACACCCGCTTGCCCAGCTCATCGATCAGGGCCACAAGATCGGAGCGGATCAGGCCGATGTTGCGGTTGAGCCAGGCGGCAATGTTGCGCACGATGTAGAGATCGAGCGTGATCTGCTCCCGCAGGCCGGGCCGCTGCACCTTCACGGCAACCTTCTCGCCGTTCAGCAACACGCCGCGGTGCACCTGGCCCAGGGAGGCGGCGGAGATCGGTTCGCGCTCCAGTTCGGCGTAGATCGAAGCGATCGGCGCGCCGAGGTCGTCCTCGATGCAGGCCATGGCCAGGGCTGAATCGAAGCCCGGCAGCTGGTCTTGCAGGCCCGCCAGCTCCTCCAGCAGGAGGGGCGGCACGATGTCGGGACGGGTGGAAAGGGCCTGACCAGCCTTGATGAAGGCGGGCCCGAGGGAGGCCACCAGATCGGCTGCTTCCTTGGCGCGGGCGCGGGCGTGATCGGGGTTGGCAAGCCGGCGGGTGAGCCAGTCGATCGCCACGCTCACCAAATAGAGACCGATCGGCACCAACGTTTGCCAGATGCGCCGGATCAGGCGTTGGGGGGCGCCTGCATAGATGCGGCTGATCGCGGCCGGGTCGTATTCGAGTAGGCCGGAGACCTCGATGAAATCGCTGAGGTCGGCCCGGTCGGGGGTATCTGACTCAGTGGGCTCCGCTAAATCTGTGCTGTCTGTACAGATTTCTTCTCCCATCACGCTGCGTTGCATCGCAGCGGTGGCGGCCTCCAAGGGGGTGATCGGACTGTTGGTGCTTGGCATACCGCGGGTTTGGGCCCCGGGTGCCCTTTCAGTGTTGTCCCTCTTCTAAACGAAAGACGCAGCCGCTACGGTCGGGCTCAACACCGGCCGCCAGCTGTGCTCACCGGACTGCGTCTGCAGAACATTGCCTTGATCGAGCAGCTTCAGCTCGATTTCAGCGGTGGATTCACGGTGCTCACCGGTGAAACCGGCGCCGGCAAATCGATCCTGCTTGACGCTCTCGATGCGTTGTTGGGCGGCACCGGTGGCGCTCGTCTGCTGCGGCAGGGCAGTGAGCGCGGTGTGATCGAGGCCAGTTTCAGCCTCACCCCACCGTTGCAGAGCTGGTTGGAGCAACAGGAGCTCGAGGCCGATGACGCTGAAATCCTGCTGACCCGTGAGTGGCGTCTCAATGATGAGCGCCTCACCAGTCGCCACAGGCTCAACGGTGTAGCGGTCAACCGCTCCCAGATTCAGGAGCTGCGTCCCCTGCTGCTCGATCTCACCGTGCAGGGTCAAACGCAGCAACTGGCGCGCCCCGGTCAACAGCGCCGCTGGCTCGATCGCTTCGCGGGTGACAGCTTGCAGGCCCTGCTTGCTCCCGTGGCCCAGGCCTATCGCGCTTGGCGTGCCGCCGCTCAACAGCTCGAGCAGGCCCGCAGCAACTGGGAGCAACTGCAGCAGGAGCGTGAACGCCAGGAGCAGTTGCTGGTGGATCTGGAGGCAGCCCAGCTGGAGGATCCGGCGGAACGGGATCGCTTGGAGGCCGAGGAAAACCGGCTGGCCCATGGGGTGCGCCTGCAGGAGGGGGTGATGACCTTGCTGGGCCGTTTGGTCGATGGGGCTGAGGACGTGCCCTCGGCGCTCGATCACCTGGCGGCCTGTGAGGGTGAGCTGGCGGCGATGCAGCAGCTGGATCCTGAGCTGGCGGCGTTGGCCAGCCGTTGCAGTGATGGTCTGGCCCAGCTCCAGGATTTAGCCCGCGACCTCGATCGCTACGGCGCCGGGTTGGAGAGCGATCCCGACAGCCTCGATCAGCTCCAGCAGCGCATCGCTCAGCTCAAGGCCCTGGAACGCCGCCATGGCCAAACCCTCGCTGAGCTGATCGCCTGGCGCGATGAACTGCGCGAGCAGCTGGCTCCCGGGGGAGCTGAAGCCAGCCTGGAGGCGCTTGAGGCGGCGGAAGCGGCGGCCCGTCAGCAGCGCGATCGCTGCAATGCCTCTCTGAGCGCCGCGCGCCGCGCGGCGGCTGAGCAGTTGGAGCAGCAGCTGATGCAGGCGCTGCGCCCGATGGGCTTGGCCAACGTGCGCTTCAACGTGGCGATCGAGTCGGCCACCCCTGGTGAGGAGGGGGCCGATGGGGTGCAGTTTCTGTTTTCTGCCAACCCCGGTCAGCCTCTGGCACCCCTGGCGGAGGTGGCCTCGGGTGGTGAGATGTCGCGCTTTCTCTTGGCCCTCAAAACCTGCTTGGCCGCGGCGGATCAGCACGTGACCCTGCTGTTCGACGAGATCGACACGGGCGTGAGCGGCCGCGTCAGCGGCGCCATGGCGGAGCTGCTGCAGCGCCTCGCTCAGCAACGCCAAGTGTTCTGCGTCACCCACCAACCTCTCGTGGCGGCGGCGGCCGATCACCACTTCCGCGTCTCCAAGGATGTGAGCGCTGGCGTCACCCATACGCGAGTGTCCCAACTGCGGGACACTCAGGCCCGTCAGGCGGAACTGGCGGAACTGGCCGGTGGCGATTCCGGTGAGACCCGCAGCTACGCCGCGAGCCTGCTCAAAAAGGCGGCGTAGCGGTAAGGAGGTAAGGAAATCTGACTACGGTCCGGACGTGTTGTCTCCGTTGTATGGCTTTGGAGCTGGCCACCGTCACTGCCAAAGGGCAGATCACTGTTCCAAAGGCCGTGCGCGATGCCTTGGGTCTGCAGCAGGGCGACCAGCTCAGCTGGGAGCTTGAGGATGGCTCTGTTCGGGTGCGTGCTGTCACACCATTGGACGCGACTTATCTCCGTGGTCTGGAGGCGGGATTACAGGAGTGGTCGAGTGCTGACGATGACGCTGCTTTTGCGGAGCTGTGAGAGCGCACCCCTCCTTTTCCCTGGTTCGCGTTCCTTTCCCGTTCACTGATCGCTTTTCCCATAAACGGCGGCCAGCCTTGGTGCTGTCTGAACCTGAATTCCAGAAGTGCAGCGGACACCTTGTGTTGGCCATGGTCACGACGGCTCGGAATTCCAGCTGGCCTCTGGATTGGCCAATTCAGCATCGATGAGCGTCTGATCCTTGGCAGCCTTGGGGAGCTTGCCTTGGTTGATCGTGTTGGAGTGACCGAACACCTGCGGCAGCTGCTTCCGTTGCACTGAAGTAGGGCCGCAGAGAAGACCCTCCGATCCCCCTAGACTCCTCGATTCCCGAGCCGCCCGGATGCCCCGCGCCCTCGCCAAGAGCGTGAACGAGAAAGCGGCGATCCAGGCGCTGAATGGCGGCTCGCTGGAGGATGTGATCCGGGTGCGGGGCGCTCGTCAGCACAACCTCAAAGACGTCGACGTCACCATCCCGCGCAACAAGTTGGTGGTGTTCACCGGCGTCAGCGGCAGCGGCAAGAGTTCTCTGGCCTTCGACACGATCTTTGCCGAGGGTCAGCGCCGCTACGTCGAAAGTTTGTCGGCGTATGCACGCCAATTCCTCGGGCAGGTCGACAAGCCCGATGTGGATGCGATCGAAGGGCTATCTCCAGCGATTTCGATCGATCAGAAATCCACCAGCCACAACCCCCGTTCCACGGTCGGCACCGTGACGGAGATTCAGGACTACCTGCGTTTGTTGTTTGGCCGCGCCGGTGAGCCTCATTGCCCGGAGTGCGACCGCTCGATCCGGCCTCAGTCGATCGACGAGATGGTCGATCAGATCCTCAAGTTGCCGGAGGGAACCCGCTACCAGCTGCTGGCTCCGGTGGTGCGCGGCAAGAAGGGCACCCACGTGAAGCTCCTGAGTGGCCTGGTGTCTGAGGGCTTCGCCCGGGTGCGCATCAACGGAGAAGTGCGCGAGCTGGCCGACAACATCGAACTCGATAAAAACCATTCTCACAACATTGAGGTGGTGGTCGATCGTCTGGTGTCCCGCGAGGGCATTCAGGAACGCCTCACCGATTCGTTGCGCACCGCTCTGAAGCGTGGGGATGGTCTAGCCCTGGTGGAGGTGGTTCCGAAGGCGGGCGAGGAGTTGCCGGCGGAGATGGAGCGAGAACGTCTCTATTCCGAAAACTTCGCCTGCCCGGTGCATGGCGCCGTGATGGAGGAGTTGTCGCCGCGTCTGTTCTCCTTCAACAGCCCCTATGGGGCCTGTGCCGACTGCCATGGCATCGGGCACCTGCGCCAATTCACCAAGGAGCGGGTGATTCCTGACCCTGCCCTGCCTGTCTATGCAGCGGTGGCTCCCTGGGCGGAGAAGGACAACTCCTATTACTTCTCCTTGCTCTACTCCGTGGGCGAAGCCTTTGGCTTTGAGATCAAAACTCCTTGGAACGAGCTCACCCCTGAACAGCACGAAGTGCTGCTGCATGGCTCCAAGGAGCCGATTGCGATTCAGGCCGACAGTCGCTATCGCAAAGCACAGACCTATCTGCGGCCCTTCGAAGGGATCCTGCCGATTCTCGAGCGCCAGCTGCGTGATGCCAGCGGTGAGTCGATGCGCCAGAAGCTGGAGAAGTTCTTAGAGCTTGTTCCCTGTGCCAGTTGCCATGGCCTGAGGCTCAAACCCGAGGCCTTGGCTGTGCGGGTGGGTCCCTACCGCATCCATGAGCTCACCAGCAGCAGCGTGGGTGAGAGCCTGCGGCGCATTGAGCAGTTGATGGGTGTTGGCGCCCATCAAGGGGATGAACCCCTGCTAAGCCCTCGTCAGATTCAGATCGGTGATCTGGTGTTGCGGGAGATCCGGATGCGCCTGAAGTTTCTGCTGGATGTGGGGCTCGACTACCTCAGCCTCGACCGCCCCGCGATGACCCTCTCTGGGGGAGAGGCCCAGCGCATTCGTTTGGCCACCCAGATCGGGGCGGGTCTCACCGGTGTGCTCTATGTGCTCGATGAGCCGAGCATTGGTTTGCACCAGCGCGATAACGATCGCCTACTCAACACCCTGGTGAAACTCAGGGATCTCGGCAACACCTTGATCGTCGTTGAGCACGACGAAGACACCATTCGCGCCGCTGATTACATCGTGGATATCGGCCCTGGTGCTGGTGTGCACGGCGGTCACATCGTTGCCGAGGGTGATTTCGAGACCCTGCTGGCGGCTGAGGAGTCGCTCACCGGGGCCTATTTGAGTGGCCGCAAGGCGATCCCCACACCATCGGAACGTCGCGCCAGTGGATCGCGCAAGCTCACCTTGGTGGGCTGCGCGCGCAACAACCTCCGTGGTTTCGATGTGGATTTTCCGCTTGGTCGTCTGGTGTGCGTCACCGGGGTGAGCGGTAGCGG
>VGPT01000051.1 GCA_016882485.1 Cyanobacteria bacterium M_surface_10_m1_298 | reverse complement strand
TCAGTCGCGGCGACCGCCACCGTTGAGGGCGATCACCAGACGCAGGATGAAGATGAACAGGTTGATGTAGGTCAGGTACATCCCCAGGGCACCGGCCAGGTACTGGTCGTCGCGGTAGGTGCGGGGCATCGTGTAGAAGTCGACGAAGGCGGCGCCCACGAAGATCACGGTGCCGAAGCCTGCGATCAGCAGCTCCATGCCGCCCATGCCGAAGCCGGGCACAAAGATGCCGCCCACGACCTGCACGAGCATGGCGATCACCAGGCCGAGGATGCCCAGGCCGACCACGCCGCTGAGGGCCTGACCGACGCTGTCACTCATGCGGCGGCCCATCACGGAGGCGGCCACGAAGGTGATGCCGGTGGCGAGAGCCGCGGTGCCAATGGCCCCGATGCCTGCGGTGCCGATCGCCATGGCGACGATGCCGCTCAGGGTGAAGCCGGTGATCAGGCTGTAGGCCGACAGCAGGGGGAGGGCCGTGCTGTTGTTGCCCTTCATGGCCACGTTCTGGGCCACGAAGAAGAGAATGAAGTTGCCGATCAGGGCAACCCAGAACAGGGGCATGAAGCCGGCGGGGTTGCTGGCCAACAGGGCCAGACCACCCATGACGCCACCGGCGGTGAGCACCATGCCGCCACCCACGTAGGGCAGGGCTTTGTTCACCACATTGGGGCCAACCAGGGCGCTGGATTGCGCCTCGCGGATGGCCTCCTGGAAATTGCTGCTGGCCGGCATGGCTCAGAGGAAGACTGCCCTTATCCTGCCAGCGATCTCAAGAAGCTGCGTTGACCAGGGGTGTGGATCCCCCGACTATCGGCCCCGGGCTGCGTCGCGGGCGGCGTAGGCCGTGACCAGCCGTTGCACCAGCGGATGGCGCACCACATCGGAGGCGGTGAGCCGGCAGATGGCGATGCCCTCCACCCCCTCCAGCACCTGAGCGGCTTCGATCAATCCGCTGAGCTGCCCCTGGGGTAGATCGATCTGGGTGGGGTCGCCTGTGACCACCATGCGGGAGCCTTCTCCGAGGCGGGTGAGCACCATCCGCATCTGGGCTGGGGTGGTGTTCTGCGCTTCGTCGAGGATCACAAAGGCATCAGCCAGGGTGCGACCGCGCATGTAGGCCAGCGGGGCCACCTCGATCACGTTCTTTTCGATCAGGGCTGCGGTGCGCTCCTGGCCCAGCAGGGTGTGAAGGGCGTCGTAGAGGGGCCGTAGAAAGGGATCCACCTTCTGCTGCAGATCTCCGGGCAGGAAACCGAGGCGCTCTCCGGCTTCCACGGCTGGCCGGGTAAGGATCAGGCGCTCCACGCGCCGTTCCTGCAGGGCCCGCACCGCCTGCACCGCCGCCAAAAAGGTTTTGCCGGTGCCGGCCGGACCGAGGGCAAAGGTGAGATCGTGCCTCTCGATCGCCTCGACGTAGGCCTTCTGTTTGAGGGTGCGGGGGCGCAGGAGTTTGCCGCTCTGGCTGCGGGCGAGCACCTGCTTGCCGAGTTGTTGATGCTCCTCACCGCGCCCGGTGTCGAGGGCGGTGAGGGCGGTCTGCACGTCGACCTGGGTAATGCCCTGGCCTTCCTGCCACAGGGGGCGCAGCAGCTCGACCAGCCCTGCGGCGCGCTCGAGCTGGTTGGGCCTGCCGCGCAATTGCAACGACAAACCCCGCAACACCAGGGAGGCACCAGTCAGGGCTTCCAGGCGATGCAGGGTCGATTCAGCCTCTCCGGCCAGGGCCATGGCGGCGTCCTGGTCGGGGAGGTCGATGCTGAATGCAGTGAGGCTGTCAGCCTCGGGCATGGGCTGAGGCCTCAGGCTTCAGCGGCGTCTTCAGCGGGTGCTTCGGCAGCGGCGGCAGCTGCAGCAGCTTCCTTGGCGGCAGCAGCCTCAGCAGCCTTGGCTTCAGCGGCTTCCTTGGCGGCCTGCTTGGCAGCGGCTTCACGGGCAGCGGCCTGCTTCTTCTGGCCGATCACCACGGAGGGCCGCACGCTCTTCTCGACGAGCCCGCCACGCTCCAGCAGGGTCAAGACAGAGTCAGTGGGCTGGGCGCCCTGAGCCAGACGAGCGCGGATGGCCTCGGTGTCGAGGCGAGTTTCCTTGGTGCGGGGGTTGTAGAAGCCCAGCTCCTCGAGGGGGCGACCATCGCGGCGCGAGGTGCTGTTGCAGGCCACCAGGCGGAAGCTCGCTTCCCGCTTTTTACCGAACCGCTTCAGGCGGAGCTTGATCATTGTGGCCTTGCCTTGCTGACTGGATAAAGGCGGGATTCGCGGGGAATCTCGCGCAAACGACAACAATACTCTCTGGGGTGACCCCCTCAGAGTTCCCCGAAGCCCTTGCGCTTCTTGGCCGGTTTCGGGGCCCTGGGCATCCCGCCGCCGCCCCGGCCTGGCATGCCGCCGCCCATGCCGCCCATTCCGGGCATCCCTGGCATCCCGGGGAAGCCGCCCATGCCTGGCATCCCGGGCATGCCGCCGCCGCGGGTCATCTGCTGCATGAAGCCCCGCATCTGCTGGAAGTTCTGCAGCACCTTGTCCACATCGGCGGGGGTGTGACCGCTGCCGCTGGCGATGCGGCGCCGGCGGGAGGGGTTGGCGGCCAGCAGATCGGGATCGCTGCGCTCGGCCTCGGTCATCGAGCCGATCATTGCTTCGATCTTCTTGAGCTGCTCTTCGCCCTGCTTGAGCATCCCGTCGTCGATCTTGTTCATCCCCGGGATCATTTTCATCAGACCGCCCAGGGAGCCCATGCGCTTGATCAGGCGCATCTGCTTGACGAAGTCCGAGAAGTCGAAGGTGGCTTCCTGGAGCTTCTGCTGCATCTTGGCCACATCGGCCAGCTCCACCTCCTTCTGGGCCTTCTCCACCAGGGTGAGCACATCGCCCATGCCGAGGATGCGGCTGGCCATCCGCTCGGGGTGGAAGGGCTGCAGCGCCTCCACCTTCTCTCCGGTGCCGATGAACTTGATCGGGGCTCCGCTCACCTTGCGGATCGAGAGGGCAGCCCCGCCTCTGGAGTCACCGTCGAGCTTGGTGAGCACGGCGCCGGTGATGCCCACCTGATCGTGGAAGGCGCGGGTGAGTTCGGCCGCTTCCTGGCCGATCATCGAATCCACCACCAGCAGCACCTCATCGGGCTGCACGGCTTCTCGGATCCGCACCATTTCCTCCATCATCGAGGTGTCGATCTGGAGGCGGCCGGCGGTGTCCACCAGCACGGTGTCAAAGCCTTCGGCTTTGGCCTTGGCGATGCCAGCGGCGGCGATGTCCTCGGGTTTGGCTTCGGTGCCGAGGCTGAACACCTCCACCCCGATCTGCCCGCCCAGGGTCTTGAGCTGCTCGATGGCGGCGGGGCGGTAGACGTCGGCGCCGACCAGGAGGGTCTTGCGGCCCTGGTCTTTGAGATGCAGGCCGAGCTTGGCGGTGGCGGTGGTCTTACCGGCGCCCTGCAGACCCGCCATCAGCACCACCGACGGCTCACCGGGTTGGCCGCCGGCGGCCAGGGGGGCGTTCTCGCCGCCCATGGTGTCCACCAGCTGGTCATGCACCACCTGGATGAATTTCTGATCCGGGCTGATGCCGCGCACCACCTCGGCCCCAAGGGCTTTTTTGCGCACCTCTTCAACGAAGTCTTTGACCACCGGGAGGCTCACGTCGGCCTCCAGCAGGGCGCGGCGCACATCCTTCAGGGCGCCGTCGATATTGCTCTCGCTGATGGCTCCCTGCCCACGCAGGTTCTTGACGGCATCTTCAAACCGTTGGGAGAGCTCGTCGAACATGGTGGGGCCGTTGATCGCTCGATCGTAAAAAGCGGCCGTCCGGCGTGAAGCCCTAGGGGGCGGACTGGTAGGCCACCAGCTGCCAGCTCCCGTTGGAGCGGCCGAAGATATAGACGTTGCGCAAGGTGGTGGTGGGGGTGCTGCTCAGCACCTGCCCATCGCGGCTGCGCAGCTCATCGCTGTAGCTCAGAGACACCTGGGCGGCGATGCGCTGGGGGCTGCGCTCGGTGATGTTGAAGCTGGTCACCTTGGCCTTCACCGTTTCTGTGGCGTTGCGCTGATCGTTGGCCTTGAGGGCCCGATCCACCCGCTCCACTTCCGATGCACGGGCGAGGTCGCTCAAGGGAACGGAAGGGGTGTCGCCCGCCAGAACGGAGGCCTTGGCATCGAGCCAGGTCTGCAGGAGGGCCTGCATCTGGGAATCCGAGGGCGCTTCGGCGCTGAGGGGATAGGCCGGCTTGGGGGCCTCCGGTGTTTTGGCGGGGGCTGCTTTCGGGGGGGCGACTTGCACGGCGACCTCCGGACGCTGCTCCTGGCGGGGCTTCCAGGCCATCCAGCCCGCAATGCCCACCACCACAACGGTGGCGGCGGCTCCCACCGGAAGGCTCCAGCGGGGCCAGTTCAGGTCTTCCCAGCGGGCCCGCAGCGCATCGAACTGGGGCCATGCCAAGGCCGGGAACTGCCAACCGGGCCCATCCCAGAGCTCATCGTCGTCGTCATCGACATCACTACTGAGCGGAGGTAGGTCGAAGCCGGTTCCCGTGCCGCTGCTCTCCGCTGTATTGATGCTGAAGTCAGGCCAGTCACCAAAGCTGCTCGAGCTCTCGCTGCTGGTGCTGTCGGTTGCGGCCCCGAAGCTGCTGCTCGACACGCTGCGGCTCTGGCGGCCCCGGATCCGGTCCTGCTGGTCGATGTAGGCCTGCACATCGCGATCGGCGAACCAGGCATCGAGGTCGGCGTCGGCTTCGATGTCGCGGAAGCCCTGCAGCACCTCACGGCTCAACCAGTCGCGGCAATAGGCGCAGAGGCGAGCCAAGGGGTCATCGCCCTGCTCGAGGGCCCACTGCTTGAGGGCGGCATCGGCGCCGGCCGTGAACAGGCGATCGGCCTCCTCGACCTGACCCAGAAGGAGTTGCTGGGCGGCGAGGAACACCTCCACGCCGGGCTGCCCACTGTTTTTGAGGCGCTCGTAGGCGGCCAGGATCCGCTCCGGTTTGCGCTGGGCGAAGCCCGAGGCGGTGAGGGCAAAGCTGGCGAGGAAATCCGCGGTGGGTGATCCGGCATCACCCCAACGGCTGAACAGATCCACCTGCTCCTGGGCCGTCAGGAACTGACGGATCTGTTTGAAGAAGGGTTGGAATTCGCTTTGGGGGAAGGTCGGGTCGGTTTCGCCCTCGAGGCCTCCGCGCTGCTGCACCAGTTGCTCCAGCAGGGCGATGCCCTGCTGACGGGAGGTGCTGGCCGAGAGCTCCCGGCTGATCAGATCGAGAACCCGATACGGAAGGAGTTCCTTGAGGTCTTGCTCGAGGCGGCGACGCTGTTCCGCCTGCTGCCCCATCCGCTGCAGCAGCTGCAGACCCTGTTGCAGGGTGAGGGCTGCGGCTTCATAGCGGCGCTGATCGCGGTAATCAGCGGCCGTGGCCTGGCAGGAGAGGCCCGCCAGCAGGGTGAGATCCGATTCACGGCTGCTGCCCAGGGCCGGGGCCTGCGGTGGTTGGAGGCCACGGGCGGCGCTGTCGAAGGCCTCCTGGGCCTGGCCGGCCTCCATCAGCAGGAGCAGGCCACCCACTTCTTTAGAAGGAGGAATTTCGAGGGCCGCGATCGATCCGGAGGCGCTGTCGGCGATGGCCGTCAGTTCCCGTTCGTAGGCCTGGCGGCGAACTTCGTCACTGAGCAGGTCGGCACTGGCCTGCAGCAATTCCGCACGGGATTGGAGGGCGTCCTGGGTGAAGCCTTGATCAGGACTGCGATCGAGCCGTTGTTGCAGGGTGCGCAGCACCGTTTGCCTGTCGGTGCTCGCGCTCACCCCAAGCAGGCGGAAATGGTCGATCGGCAGTTCCAAATTGAGGCCGGACTGGTGGGCGCTGATTGGACGTGACTGTAGGCAGGGTCAACGGTTTTGACCGCATCTCGTGCACCTTTTGGAGATGGACCCCGTACAGTCGCTTCAGCATCAGAGTCTCCGGAGAGCAGGACGGCAGCCATGACGCAGGCGGATCTCGGTCAGGGTGTTGCCACCAGTGGTGCTCCGTCCTGCTCTGCGGATGTCAATGCGGTCGGTCTTCACGCTGAGCGGCTGCTGAATCTCTACCCCTCCACCCCCGCCACGGTGAGCCGTGATGAGGGGTTGATGCTTTACCGCGACATGGTTCTCGGTCGGCGCTTCGAAGACAAGTGCGCCGAGATGTATTACCGCGGCAAGATGTTTGGCTTCGTTCACCTCTACAACGGCCAGGAAGCCGTGAGCACGGGGGTGATCAAGGCAATGAAGATGCAGCACGACTGGTTCTGCAGCACCTATCGCGATCACGTGCATGCCCTGAGCTGCGGTGTGCCTGCCCGCGAGGTGATGAGTGAACTCTTCGGTAAGGAGACTGGTTGCAGCAAGGGCCGTGGCGGCTCCATGCACCTGTTCTCCAAGGAGCACCACCTGCTCGGCGGCTACGCCTTCATCGGAGAGGGCATTCCGGTGGCGCTCGGGGCTGCCTTCACCAGCCGCTACAAGCGTGATGCGCTGGGCGATTCCAGCAGCGATGCGGTGACCGCTGCCTTCTTTGGCGACGGCACCTGCAACATCGGGCAGTTTTACGAGTGCCTGAACATGGCCTCGCTCTGGAAGCTGCCGATCATTTTTGTGGTCGAGAACAACAAGTGGGCCATCGGGATGGATCACAACCGGGCCACCAGTGATCCCGAGATCTGGCGCAAGGCCGCTGCCTTCGGCATGGCCGGAGAAGAGGTGGATGGCATGGATGTGCTGGCGGTGCGCGGCGCGGCCCAGCGGGCGATTGAGAGGGCCCGTGCCGGAGAGGGTCCCACCCTGCTGGAGTGCCTCACCTACCGCTTCCGCGGACACTCCCTTGCCGATCCCGATGAACTGAGGGCTGAGGCGGAGAAGGAGTTCTGGGCGGAGCGCGATCCGATCAAGGGCCTGGCCAAGCACCTCACCGAGGCTGGGCTGGCCACAGCTGATGAGCTCAAAGCGATCGACAAGGAGATCGATGCCGAGGTGGCCGATTGCGTGGAGTTCGCCCTGGCCGCTCCGGAGCCCAAGCCTGAAGAGCTCACCCGCTACATCTGGGCGGAAGACTGAGTCGCGCTTCAGATCCCATGGAGCCGGGCCTGCTCTGAGGCGGCCCGGAACACCAGGCTGTGGCGTTCCACCAGGGGATCGAGGGCGTCATAACCACCTCCGATCACGGTGGCGATCGGAATGCCGCGGCGCAGGCAGGTGTCGAGCACCAGGCGGTCTCGGTTGAGCAATCCGCTGTCACTGAGGCACAACCGGCCGAGGCGATCGCTGCGGTGGGGATCCACACCAGCGTTGTAGAGCACCAGATCGGGGCGCACCTGATCGAGCAGATCGGGGATCAGATCACCAATGGCTCTGAGGTAGTCGTCGTCTTCGAGGCCATCGTCGAGGGGCAGGTCGTGATCACTGATCTGTTTGCGCAGGGGGAAGTTGCTGGCGCAGTGCACCGAGAGGGTGGTGACCCTGGGATCCTCCGCAAAGATCGCAGCGGTGGCATCGCCCTGGTGCACATCCAGATCGATCACCATCACGCTCCGCACCAGATCCTCAGCGAGCAGCACCCGGGCGGCCACGGCGCAGTCATTGAAAATGCAGAAGCCACTGCCGTGGTCTGGGAAGGCGTGGTGGGTGCCTCCGGCGAGATGACAGGCCACGCCATGGCGGAGCGCCAGGCGGGCGGTGAGCACGGTGCCTCCCACCGCCAGCCAGGTGCGCTGCACCAGAGGGGTGGTGGCGGGTAGACCGATCCGGCGCTGCTCCTGGGGATTTAGTTCGCCGCGGGCAAAGGCGCGGTGATAGCGGGGGGTGTGCACCAGCTCCAGCCAGCGGCGAGGTGCCGGGAGGGGAGTGTGAAACTGCTCCGGCACGGCCACGCCCTGCTGCAGCAGCAGCTGATGCAACAGCCGAAACTTCGCCATCGGAAAACGATGGCTACTGGGCAGCGGGGCTGAGTAAGCCGGGTGGTAAACGAAGGGTGGGCGCACAACGCCTCAGAGGTCGTCGTCCGGATCCTCGTCCAAGAGGGACTCCCGCAGGAGACGATCCACCAGGAGGCCCATGTCATCGATCTGCATGTGCTGCATCAGCAGCTCCAGCTCCTTGATCACCGGTTCGGAGAGATGCAGGGTGAGCGGAAGGGTGTCTTCGCCTCCAAGCATGGTCGCTGGGATCAGATGGCTGTGGGCATGCGCCGCGTCAGATGACGCAGCTTGCGCAGGGCCTTGAGCTCCACTTGCCGCACGCGTTCGCGGGAGACATCCAGCATCCGGCCGATTTCCGCGAGGGTGTGACGCTCCTCACCCTCGAGACCGAAACGCAGCTCGAGCACCTGGCGTTCCTGATCGGTGAGGTGGCTCAACCAGCGGCCCAGCTGCTCTTGATGGATGCCGCGCTCCACCTGCTCGAGGGGCTCGGCGTTGCTGTTGTCGGCGATCAGTTCACCGAGAAAGCTGCGGCCTTCTTCGCCATTCACCGGGGCATCGAGGCTGGAGGTGGTGAGGGCCTGGCGCAGCAGGGAGTCGAGCTCATCGAGGGGCATGTCCATCTCCTCGGCGATCTCCTTGCGGCTGGGCATCGCTCCGAGTTTGTGGGCCAGCTCCAAGCTCACCTTGCGGATGGCGGTGAGGCGCTCGGAGAGATGCACCGGTAGGCGAATGGTGCGCGACTGGCAGGCGATCGCCCGGGTCATGCTCTGGCGAATCCACCAGAAGGCGTAGGTGGAGAACTTGTAGCCGCGGGTGGGATCGAACTTCTCGACAGCCCGCTCAAGACCGAGGGAGCCTTCCTGGATGAGGTCGAGCAACTCCAGACCCTTGCCTTGATATTTCTTGGCAACACTCACGACCAAGCGCAGGTTGGCTTTCATCATGCGTTCTTTGGAACGCCGACCAACACGAATTGTTTTCCTCTCTTTATCGCTGTATTGATCGCCTTTGTCTTCCTCCACAAGCCGCATCATGGCCTGCACCTGATTGCCCAATTCGATTTCCTCAGCGGGGGTGAGCAGAGGAACACGGCCAATGGTGGAGAGATACCAGCTGATGGGGTCGCTCGTGCGCCTGCGACTGCTGCCGCTGGCTTGACTGGTGGAGGCCGGCATAGGGCTCCTCCTGAAACGTGGGAGAAATTTCCTACGAGATCTCTGAAAAAGAACGTGATTTCCGTAACGCTTCAGCTTTGAGATGCAAAACAATACAAAGAGTTTGAGACTCGTGTGTGCAACAGGGCCCTACGGATTCTGTTAAGAAGTCAGTGCACCGATTCTGTTGCCCTGGATTCAAGGATTTCGGCAATCTTGCTCGGTGTGGCGCCTCCTGCCTTGAGGCCGGCTTGGGCATGGGCCAGGGCTGCCGCCGCTAGCAACGCTCCGCCGGTTTCGGCGCCGATGGCCCGTGCCTGGGCTCCGATCCCGGAGGCGTAGCCCGAAAGCACGTCTCCCAATCCCGCCCGTGCCGCGCTGCTGGAGGCTGAGCGAAGCTGCCAGCTCTGTCCACTGGGGTCAGACACCACGCTGCGGGCTCCCTTGCGCAGCACGCAACAGCGGCTCTGCTGGGCGGCGGCGATGGTGGCTCTGATGGGCGGCAGGTCGCTGAGCTCGGGGAACAGACGAGCGAATTCACCGGGATGCGGTGTGAGCCAGGTGGGGCCTTGGCGCCCCTGCAGCCAGGGCAAGGCCCCCCGCAGCGCCAGGCGGTTCAGGCCATCGGCATCGAGCAGCAGCAGCCCTGAGAAGGCCTGCAGGCGCGCCCAGATCTGGTCTTCACTGGGATCAAGAGCTGATCCGATGCCTGGGCCGAGCACCAGGGCATCCAGGCGCTCCAGGGTCTCCGCCTGCAGTTCCGCCAGGTTCAGGCTGCCATCGCTGCGGCTGCCCAGTCGGGATGCGATCACGGTGTGGGGTTGCACGCTCCAGAGCCCATCGGCCACCGCCTCCGGCAGGGCGGCCCGCAGGCTGCCAATCCCTGTGGCGCTGGCCCCCGCCAAACAGAGCAGGGCTGCACCGCGATAGGCCTCGCTGCCTGCCACTACCAGGAGGCGTCCGCGCTCGTATTTCGAGGCGGCTGCTGGAGGCACAGGCCAGGGGGCATTCTCGAGATCGCCCGCATCCAGAGCCAGCGGTTGCTGCGGGGGGAGCGCCTGGAGCAGAGCCGGTGCCAAAGCCAGATCAATCCGCTCGAGCTCTCCCACCCAGGCCAGGGCAGTGTCTTGAAGGAAGCCCTGTTTGAGCAGGCCAAGGCTGAGGGTTAAGCAGGCACACGCGGCAACGCGTCCCAGCAGCACGCCCTCATCCGAGCAGAGGCCGCTTGGGCCATCGATGGCGATCAGCTGGCCGGGGCAGAGCTGCTGGCGTTGCTCCAATAGCGTTTCAAGAGCGTCTCCGGGGGGGCGCCGTTGTCCGATGCCGAACAGGGCATCGATCCAGAGCGCTGGATCACCGGGATCGGGGCTGCGGTTCAGCTGGGGAATGCCCAGCCAGCGGGCGTGGCTGCGGTGCGCTGCGGTGAGCGGTTTGTGCTGCTCGAAGGGGCTCCAGATCCGCACGGCGATCCCCGCCAGATGCAGCTCCCGGGCCACCACCAGGCCATCGCCTCCGTTGTGACCCGGCCCCACCAGCACCAGGGCGCCGCGCTCCTGCAGCCTTGGCCACCAGTCGGGGTGCATCAGGCGCCGGCTGATGGCCAGGGCCGCCTTCTCCATCAGGGCTTCCACCGGCATGCCGCTGTCGAACAGGGTCTGCTCGAGCTGGGCCATCTGAGCGCCGCTCACCAGCAGGTGATCGGCATCGCGTGGGGGCCAGGAGGGCACGAACACGGAAGCGGGGCACCGTCAGTTCCAATATGGAGAGATCAGCCACCCTTGGCATTGGCTCGCTTTTCTGCTGTTCCTGTTGCCTCGGAGGCCTCGGTGGCGGCAACGCCGGCAGGGGCCGAGGCGATCGAGCGGCTGCGCCGCTGGCCGGGGGAGCATCGGGTGGCAGTGGGGCTCTCCGGCGGTGTCGACAGCTCACTGACGGCGGCCCTGCTGGTGGAGGCCGGCTGGGATGTCGAAGGCCTCACCCTGTGGTTGATGAGCGGTAAGGGGGCCTGCTGCGCCGAAGGCCTGGTGGATGCCGCCGGGGTGTGTGAGCAGCTGGGGGTGCCGCACCACGTGGTGGATTTCCGCGAGCACTTCAAGGAGCAGATCGTTGACTTCCTGGTGCAGGGCTACGAAGCCGGGGTCACCCCGCTGCCTTGCTCGCGCTGCAACCGGGAGGTGAAGTTCGGGCCGATGCTGCGCTGGGCCTCAGAGGAGCGTGGCATTGATCGCATCGC
>VGPT01000050.1 GCA_016882485.1 Cyanobacteria bacterium M_surface_10_m1_298 | reverse complement strand
CCTCATTCACCCCCTGGGCGATATCGGGCGACTGCTGATCCAGGGCCACGAGCACCGCGCAGCTGTTGGCATCGAAGCCACCGGCGCGGGCGCCGCTGTAGCCGATCTGCTCGATCACGCCGCGCACGAGGGTGTTGAAATCAACCCGAGCGGTGGTGGTGACTTCACCGGTGATCAGGCAAAGACCCGTATTCACAACGGTTTCGCAGGCCACCCGCGAGGCCGGATCCTGGGCCAGCAGGGCGTCGAGCACGGCATCGCTCACCTGATCGCAGATTTTGTCGGGGTGCCCCTCGGTCACCGACTCAGAGGTGAAAACGTAACGGCTCATGCCTTCAGTGCAGGCGACATAGCCGATCAACTTAGGGCCTGATCAGGAGCGCACGGCCAACTCACTCCAAGCGTGAATGCGGGGGTGGGGCTCCAGGAGCGGAGGGGGCGAGCGCCAGGCGGCGACGTAGCCCAACGCCCGCTGGTGGGGAATCCCGGCGGCAACAGCCATCCGCAGGTCACTGTTGGCATCGCCGATCAAGGCGCAGCGAGCCGCCGCGACACCCAACTGCGCGCAGAGACCATGCACCGCAGCGGGATCTGGCTTGCGTGGATGGTGTTCGGCGCTCCAAAGGGCTGAGAAGTGGCTGGCCAGGCCATGCCGGCTCAGGAAGTGCTCAATGCCAGCCATAGCGTCATTGCTGATCACGGCGCAGAGAACACCCGCTGCCGTGAGCTGCTCGAGGCAGTCGTGAAGACCGTCCGTGGTGGCGCTGGTGTTGACCTCACCGGTCTGGCCCCTGCGGGCATCGCGGGCATCAGCCTCCGCGAACACCGCTTCACTGATCGCTAACGCCTCCGGCCATCCCAACCCCACCTGCACCAGGGCTGTAGCGGTGGCGATCAGGTTGTGGTCACGGCTGGCCACGGCGGTGATCCCGGCCGGACAGATCGCTTGGGGTTGCAGGCCATAGGCCCGCTCCAGCAAATCCTTGAGCCCAGGCCGCAGGGCAGCCTCCACCTGCTCAAGACACAGAAAAACCCTGGCTTGCGCCAGGGTGATGAGTTGGGGTTCGCTGATGCTGAGGGTGCCGTCCTTATCGAACAGCACCGCCTGCACATCACCGAGCTCAATGCCGCGCAGCAGAAGCTGAGGCATGGGAAGAACTCACTCGGCGAAGGCCACGCCCATGGGGTCGCCATCCTCAGCCTGCTCCAGCAGCATCTGCTTGTAGCGGGCGGCCATTTCCTCAGCCTTGTCGAACACCTTCTGGGGATCGGTGAGCATGTCGCCGGGCTCGGGCTCGAGGGCCTTGGTGGAAAGGGAGATACGACCGCGCTCAGCATCGAGGTCGATGATCATCACCTTCATCTGATCGTTGACATTGAGCACCGTGTGGGGTGTCTCGATGTGCTCGTGGCTGATCTCGGAGATGTGCAGCAGGCCGCTGACACCACCGATATCGATGAAAGCGCCGTAGGGCTTGATGCCGCGAACGGTACCAATCACCACCTCGCCCACTTCCAGGCGATTCATCTTGCGCTCCACCAGGGCACGGCGATGGCTGAGCACCAGGCGGTTGCGCTCCTCATCCACCTCAAGGAACTTGAGGGGCAGGAAGTCGGCCACCAGCTCTTCTTTGGGCTTGCGGGTGCTGATGTGGCTGCCGGGGATGAAGCCGCGGAGGCCCTCCACGCGGACCAGGGCACCACCGCGGTTGGTGGCGAACACTTCGCTGTAGATGGTGGCGTCTTCCTTCTGCAGCTGACGCACGCGCTCCCAGGCCCGCTGGTACTCGATGCGGCGGATCGAAAGGGTCAGCTGACCGTCTTCGTTCTCTTCGCTGAGGATGAAGAACTCGCGCTCTTCACCGGGCTCGAGCACATCACCGATGCCTTCAACCCGGTTGATCGACACCTCCTGCATGGGCATGAAGGCGGCGGTCTTCGCGCCGATGTCGATCATCGAACCCTTGGGCTCGATAGCGAACACGGTGCCCTTGACCACGTCGCCAGGCTTGAAGTTGTAGTCGTACTTGCTCAGCAGCGACGCGAACTCATCCAGGGTGAAACCCACGCCATCGAGATCACGTGCAACGGCACGGCTGCTGGGATCATCGGCGCTGGGCACCTCTTCCGGAATGCCGAGATCGAGCTCAGCGGCAGCATCGATCGAAAAATCTTGATCCGCAGCGAGATCAGCCTCGCTGGTGTTGAGATCGGAAGGGGTCACGGTCATGGAGAGCTGGCGGACTGCCCGAAGCAGCGCGAGGGGATGACTGACGCCGGCCGCCACCGGTATCAGATCA
This sequence comes from Cyanobacteria bacterium M_surface_10_m1_298, assembly GCA_016882485.1. Taxonomy (GTDB): domain Bacteria; phylum Cyanobacteriota; class Cyanobacteriia; order PCC-6307; family Cyanobiaceae; genus Vulcanococcus. The sequence goes on along the minus strand of VGPT01000050.1, from coordinate 9,253 downwards.
ATCCAAAACTATAAAGCTCGGCCGAATCGCTCTTCCCTGGGCTTCGCCCCTAGTGGAGGGCAGCCAGAGCCTTGGCTTTGGGCTGCTGACTGAGGCCATCGAGGGTGGCCACGAAGTCGGCCACGCTCTGGAACTGCCGATAAACCGATGCAAAGCGGATGTAGGCCACATCACTCATCCCCGCCAGCTGCTGCAGGGCCAGCTCTCCGATTTCCCGGCTCGCCACTTCCCGCCCGCTGCGACCTTGGAGCTCGAGCTCCAATTCATCCACCACAGTTTCCAGACGACTGGGCTCAAGCCCTGTCTTTTCACAAGCCCTCAGCAATCCATGCAGAAGCTTGGAACGGTTGAACGCTTCTCGGTGGCCATTGCGCTTGACCACTGTGATCGGCACCGTTTCCACCCGCTCATAGGTGGTGAAGCGGAAATCACAGTGAAGACATTCACGACGCCGGCGCACACTTCGGCCGATATCGGCTGACCGCGATTCGAGCACGCGGCTGTCGGTGTGCTGACACGAGGGGCATTGCATGCCCTGGGATCCGCCGGAAAGTTGTTCAAGTTTAGACAGAACAACCGCAGTTGAGAAGGGCTGCAATGCCATGGGTCTTGCCGGCAGAGTCCAGGCTCACCAGTGGAGAACGTGAGACTGCCCCAAGCCCATCAATCCAACCCAAATCGAAATGAGATTGAGCTGAGCTCACTGCAGCGAATGACCACAAAAAAGCCCCCGCACTTGCGGGGGCGATGCACTCCTGGCGGAGCCGAATCACTTGCCGATCTTCGGGGGATCGCGGAAGGCGATGGCGAAGAAGAGGGTTGCGATCGCCAGGGTGAGGATCAGGATGTAAGCGAAGCTTTCCATGGGTTACCTCGTTGGCGCTCAGCTGAGGGTGGAACCTGCGGGGGGCACGTAGCCCTCCGGCAGGCGACGGGTGGAACGGTCCCCCAGCTTCTGGAACAGACCGAACTCCACCTGCTCACCGAGATCGGGATCGATACCGGCGAACACATCGCGGTAGAGGGTGCGAGCACCGTGCCAGATGTGACCGAAGAAGAACAGCAGAGCGAAGCAGGCGTGACCGAAGGTGAACCAGCCGCGGGGTGAGCTGCGGAAGGTGCCGTCGGAGTGGTAGGTCTCGCGATCGAACTCGAAGGCTTCGCCAAGCTGGGCCTTACGAGCCAGGCGCTTCACGTCGGCGGGGTCGGTGAAGGTCTGCCCATTGAGTGCACCGCCATAAACAGTGGCGGTGACGCCGGTCTGCTCGAAGGAATACTTCGCTTCAGCACGGCGGAAGGGGATGTCGGCGCGAACGATGCCTTGGCTGTCTTCCAGAACCACAGGGAAGTTCTCGAAGAAGTTGGGCAGGCGGCGAACCTGAAGATCGCGACCCTCTTTGTCAGTGAAGGTGATGTGCCCCAGCCAACCCGTGGGCAGGCCATCGCCATTCACCATCGGGCCTACGCGGAAGAGACCGCCTTTGGCAGGGCTGTTACCGACGTAGTCGTAGAAGGCGAGCTTCTCAGGAATCTGGGCATAGGCCTGTTCCTTGGTGGCACCGTTGTCGAGTGCGGTCTGCACGCGACGGTTGATTTCTGTCTTGAAGTAGCCCTGGTCCCACTGATAGCGGGTGGGGCCGAACAGCTCAACCGGGGTAGCAGCGGCGCCGTACCACATGGTTCCCGCCACAACGAACGCGGCGAAGAACACAGCGGCAATCGCGCTGGCGAGCACTGTTTCGATGTTGCCCATCCGCAGAGCCTTGTAGAGGCGCTCGGGGGGACGGGTGGTGATGTGGAAGATGCCGGCGATGATGCCGACGATGCCTGCGGCGATGTGGTGGGCAACGATCCCACCGGGGTTGAAGGGGTTGAAGCCTTCAGGGCCCCACGACGGTTGAACCGCTTCGAGGTGCCCAGTGACGCCATAGGGATCGGAGACCCACATGCCGGGGCCAAACACGCCGGTGAGGTGGAAGGCTCCGAAGCTGAAGCAGCCGAGGCCGGCGAGCAGCAGGTGAATGCCAAAGATCTTGGGCAGATCGAGGGCGGGCTCCCCAGTGCGGGGGTCCTGCCAGATCTCAAGATCCCAGTAGGTCCAATGCCAGATGGCAGCCAGCATCAGCAGGCCACTGAAAATGATGTGGGCAGCTGCCACACCTTCGAAGCTCCAGAAGCCAGGGTCAACACCGGTTTCACCGGTGATGCTCCAGCCACCCCAGCTGCCAGTCACGCCCAAGCGGGCCATGAACGGCATCACAAACATGCCCTGGCGCCACATCGGGTTGAGCACCGGGTCGGAGGGATCGAAGATGGCCAGCTCATAGAGCGCCATGGAGCCGGCCCAGCCGGCAACCAGGGCAGTGTGCATGAGGTGCACGGCGAGCAAACGGCCCGGGTCGTTGATCACGACCGTGTGCACCCGATACCAGGGCAATCCCATGGGGGTCAGGTCCGGGGAAACAATCAGCCTTCCGCCGTCGGCGAACCGAACCGCAGAAGTGAGCGCGATCAGGGTCAGCCAGCAAGGCCAGCAGACACTTGATCCGTGCTGGCGATCGTAAGGGGTTCGGCAGACCGAACGATTTGATCCTTTCGGAGCTGAAACGTGCCGTGACGAGGAAACCGCCTCCAGGCCACACCGGAGCCCAGGAGGCGGTTACAAAACGCAATCCTCTCCCTCACAATGGAGGGGTGCTGCAGCCATTCCCATGCCCGTCATTCGATTTGTGCGCGAAGGGCTCGATGTGGAGTGCTACCCAGGCGAGAACCTGCGGGAGGTGGCCCTCAGGGAAGGCATTGCGCTCTATGGGCTGAAGGGGCAACTCGGCAACTGCGGCGGCTGCGGGCAATGCATCACGTGCTTTGTCGATGTGGTGGGGGAGAGCAGCCCCGGCAGCCTCAGCGGCCGCACCGCAGTGGAGGAGCAAAAGCTGCGCCGTCGCCCCCAGAGCTGGCGCCTGGCCTGCCAGACCTTGGTGCAGCAGTCGGTGCTGGTGCTGACCCGGCCTCAGGTGGGCTTCGGCGATGCCGACCAGAGGATTGCGGCGGCGAAGTCACAGCCGCTACCGGCGGGTCCGACCAGCTGGCCCGAACCGCCAGCCGAAGAGCAAGACGAGGACAGTGAAACCACAACGAGCGATGAAGAGGTCTGATGAAGCCCCATTGGCGGTGATACGGTCACCTCGCTCAAGAGTTTTGCGATGGAAACCAACGACCTCGGCTTCGTTGCCAGCCTGATGTTCGTGCTGGTTCCTACGGTGTTTCTGCTGGTGCTCTACATCCAGACCAGCAGCCGTCAGGGCTGACGCTCCAACAGCCGCGTGCTCTCCTCTGAGCACGGCATTGAGCTGAACCGCATTGAGCTGAACCACTTCAGAGCAAACAACCCCCCAAAGCCCCGAGGCTCTGGGGGGTTTCTTGTGGAGTGAAGGCCACGATGGCCCCCCTTGACCTCACTGCCGGCCTTCGGGCTCGCGCACCAGCAGCACCGGCGCAGGGGCGTGAACGCGGATGTAATCGCTCACGGAGGAGCCCAAAAGACGATCGATATCCACCAGGCCACGGGCCACGAGAGGGCGCCGATCCTGGGAGGCAATCACGACAAGATCCGCCTTGTGATCCGCAGCGGCCTGGCAGAAACCACGCCCGATGTCTCCGGTGGCGTGGATCGGTTTCATCTCCACACCAAAACTGCGGGCGCGCTGAACAGCTTTGTCGAGCACCTCATCCGCTGGAGACGAACCACCGCGGGAAGGCGTGATGTCTTGACGGCTGATGTGCACGCCGGTGAGGCTGCTGCCCGGCACATCCCGCACCAGCTCACAAGCCAGCTTCAGGGCGTCATCGCCCACGCCGGTGCCATCGATGGCCACCATCACGCGGTTGATGTGCCGCACATAGAGGTCATCACGCACCAGCAGCATCGGGCGCGTCGAGAGCTGGAAGACGTATTGACTGGCGCTATTGCTGAGGATCGACTGCAACCGACCGAGACCGCGTGAGCCCATCACGATCAGATCGGCATCCAGCTCATCGGCCACCTTGAGCACCGTTTGCTTGGTGTCGCCCTGGCGAATGATCGTGTTGACTTCAGCCGGATTGAGCCCGAGGCGCTGCACCGCCTCCGCAACAATGCCCGCAGCTTTCTGGGAGTGCTCGGCATAGTTTTCGCCCGCCTGCTCAGCCACCACGTGCAGGAGGTTGAGTCGGGCCTGCCGCACAGCAGGGATGTCGCGCAGCATGCGCACCATCTCCTCAACGTGGCCCTTGCCGGAATCGGCGATCAAAAGGTTGCGGAACACAGCCGTTGCAACGCGCTGGGGCAGCCTATGGCTGATCCGCCGCGGCGGAGCCACCGCAGGGAACACCGTGACGGAGCAACAACAACCGCAGCCCTGGCGCCTGATCCGGCGCGTCCTGCCGCAACACACCGATCACGCCGGAGTGATGTGGCATGGGTCGTACCTGGGCTGGCTGGAGGAAGCGCGGGTGGAAGCCCTTGAACAGGCAGGCCTGGCCTACAGCGACCTATCGGCCCGCGGCTTTGAGCTGCCGGTGGTGAGCCTTCAGATCCACTACCGGCAGGCCTTGCTGCATGGCGACCTGGTGACCCTCGAAAGCGAGGTACAGCCCCAGCAGGGCGTGAAACTCCCCTGGAAGAGCCGATTTGTCAAAGCAGACGGCAGCGTGGCTGCGGAAGCTCAGGTGGATCTGGTGCTGGTGGACCTGAGCGCGGGGCCAGGGCAGCGGCGCCTGCTGCGCAAGCACCCAGGAGACCTGCAGCGCGCCATCGCCACACTGCTACGGGGTCCAGCCCGAGACCCAGGCGTCTCGCTATAGTACAGGCGTACTGCATTGCTGGCAATGGGTGATCTGATCAGCCCGCGCTTTGGTGCGCTGCCATTACCTGCCATCAAGCCTGCCCAGAAGCCTGAAGAAGGCCAAGACACTGCCCCCCCAAGGGAATCGGATCGTCTCTGGAGGCAGATCTGGATGACCTGCCCAGGGATCGGCTGGAAACGCCTGCAAAATCTCGAAGGCAAGCTGGGTGGTTTGGAGCAGGCCTGGGCCGCCAGCCCCGATCAGCTCAGGCGGGTGCTGGGCGATGGGCGAAGCCTGGGCGCGCGCGAGCTAGACGCCGTGCTGGCCTACCGCAGCAAGGTTGGGGCCGATCCATTAAGTGATCCCATCACCGCCGAACAGCGCCAACGCTGGCGCCAGAAGCGGCAACTGCAGCCGGGTGATCCCGCCTTGCCGGAATGCTTGGCGAACTTGGAACGCCCGCCGCTGCAGCTGTTCTGGAGGGGGCGGGGTTCCCTATGGGCCTGCCTGCGCAAAAGAGAGGCCATCGCCGTGGTGGGAACACGCCAGCCCTCACGCCATGGCCTGCAGATGACCCGCTGCATTGGCCAAGCCCTGGCAGAAGCAGGTTGGCCAGTGCTGAGTGGGTTGGCCGAGGGCATTGATGCTGCCGCCCACCAAGGCTGCCTGGAGGCTGGAGGCACGCCGATCGGGGTGCTCGGCACCCCGCTGCAACGCGTTTACCCCAGGCATCACACGGTTTTGCAACAGCAGGTGGGAGAGCGCGGTCTGCTAATCAGCGAATGGGCTGAGGGCTCGGTCGTCAAAGCTGCCCATTTCAGCCTGCGCAACCGTCTGCTGGTGGCCCTGGCCCAAGCAGTCGTGCTGGTGGAATGCCCCCAGAGCAGTGGTGCCCAACAATCCGCCCAGCTGGCATGGAAAGGCGGGCTACCCCTGTGGGTGGTGCCAGCTGATGCGGCGCGCTGCAGTGCAGCGGGCAGCAACCACTGGCTGGGGCGTGGGGCGACGGCCCTGGTGAATCCCTCAGATCTGATCAACGCACTGGGGCATGGACCCCTCCGCGCACCAGAGCGGCCAAGGTTGCAACCAGAAGCACGCAGCCTGGCGGGCCGGGAGGCCCTGCTGTTGGCTGCGATTGGAGCGGGTGCCTCTCTGGAGCAACTCTGCACACGATTGCGTCAGCGGCCTCAACAGCTGAGCGAGCGCTTGCTGCAGTTGGAGCTGGCGGGTCTGATCAGCAGTGAGCCAGGCCTGTGGTGGAAGCCTGGGGCCTCTGCTGCTCTCTAGGGTTGATGGATGGTTTGGGCCATTGCTGGCAGCGCGCTTCTGGATTGGCGCCGTTCGATGCTCCAACTCGGAGGTCGTGCAAGCTCGCTCGACTGGTTACTCGATCTGCAAGGCGGCGTGAGCTGGCAGGCCCTGCAACGGGCACGCCTTGCTCCGGATCAAGCGCTGCACCTGCGGCAAGGCCTGGCCGATCTAGAGCAGATCTGGCGGGAGCACCTCACAAGCCAGCGGCCACTCCAATACTTAGTGGGAGTCTGTCCCTGGCGAGATCTGGAGCTGAAGGTGGCTCCCGGGGTGCTGATCCCGCGTCAGGAAACGGAGCTGCTGATTGACCTTGCTCAGGAGATCTGTCCCAACCCCGGCACAGCGAGCCCACTCCTGTGGGCAGATCTGGGCACAGGCTCCGGATGCTTAGCCCTGGCCATGAGCCAGCTCTACCCCGAAGGTCTGGGGTTCGCCGTCGACCAATCCGAGACGGCCCTGCAACAAGCAGCGTGGAATCTCAGAGCGCCCATCGCGCAGGGAAGAGTTCAGCTCCGCTCTGGCAGTTGGTGGAATCCACTGCAGGATCAATGGGGAGCGTTGCAGGTGGTGGTTTCCAATCCGCCCTATATCCCCAGCTCGGTCTGGCGAGAGCTGGAGCCGGTGGTGCGTGAACACGAACCGGAACTCGCCCTCAACGGAGGCCCCGATGGACTCGATGCCATCCGCCGGATTGCCGATGGGGCTTGGCAAGCCTTGGCACCCGGAGGGTGGCTTTTGCTGGAGCACCACCACGACCAAAGCGAAACTGTCTTGGATCTGCTGGAGCAGGCCGGCTTGGACACCGTGAGTGCTCACCAAGATCTCGAAGGCGTAAAGCGCTTCGCCAGGGCCCGGCGACCCCTGCTTAACGCAGGTGGCAGACGATGTCTCTGACGTGCAAACCAGCAGATCTGGCCGCTCTGCTGCAGCAAGGTTCAGCGGCCATCTTCCCAACGGACACCCTGCCTGCTCTGGCTTGCAAGCCAGAAGCCGCCGAGCTGCTCTGGGAACTGAAACAGAGGCCGCGCCACAAACCGGTGATCCTGATGGCAGCCAGCGCTGAGCAGCTTCTGGAGTGCCTCGGTCGACCAATTGAAGCGGCCTGGCAGCAGATGACTGAGCGCTACTGGCCCGGCGCACTCACCCTGGTGCTGCCGGCTCGAGGGCCCTGGCTTGAGCAACTCAACCCGGGTGGGATAAGCCTGGGGCTGAGGTTGCCTGCCTGCCAGGCAGCACTGGAGTTGCTGGCCCTGAGTGGCCCTCTGGCCACCACCAGCGCCAACCGCTCGGGGGAACCGGCGTGTCTCGATCACCGGGTAGCGGCAGAGCGATTTCCACAGGTACCCCAACTGGGGCCGGCACCCTGGCCCGCACCATCAGGGCAGGGCAGCACGGTGATCGAGTGGTTGCCGGGCGGCGGCTGGAAACTGCTACGGGCCGGTGCTGTGATGCCAAACGAGCTCACCCACGACGGCTGAAGGCCATGGCCGCCCTGATCCTGCTGATTGCAGCCCTGCTGGGCATCAACCATTGGCTGCTGGAACCTGGAATCCGAGAGGCAATTGCAGTGCTGGAGTTCGCGGGGCTCCCCTGGTTGTTGCTTGGCCTACTCGCCTGGTTGTTGGCGGGTCGCACGAGCCAGGGCTGAACGCTGCAGAGAGCGAGCCATGAAAAAGCCCCCGGTTTGAGCCGGGGGCTGTTGTCGTCCCTCGAAGGGGCAAGAGCTGAATGAAGAGGCGGCTGATCCAATCAGCCGCACAGCATCAGCCGAACTTGCCTGAGGTGGAGGCGATCAGGAAGGCGGCGTAGGTCACGAAGTAGCCCACGGTGAAGTGAGCGAGACCAACCACACGAGCCTGAACGATCGAGAGAGCCACGGGCTTGTCGCGCCAGCCCACCAGATTGGCGAGCGGGGTGCGCTGGTGAGCCCAGACGATGGTCTCGATCAGTTCCTGCCAGTAACCGCGCCAGGAGATCAGGAACATGAAGCCGGTGGCCCAGATCAGGTGACCGAACAGGAACATCCACGACCAAACGGCCAGGTTGTTGCTGCCGAACGGGTTGTAACCGTTGATCAGCTGAGAGGAGTTGAGCCACAGGTAGTCGCGGAACCAGCCCATCAGATAGGTGCTGGATTCGTTGAACTGAGCCACGTTGCCCTGCCAGATGGCGAGGTGCTTCCAGTGCCAGTAGAAGGTGAGCCAGCCCACGGTGTTCAGGGCCCAGAAGACAGCCAGATAGAAGGCGTCCCAGGCACTGATGTCGCAGGTGCCGCCACGGCCGGGGCCGTCGCAGGGGAAGGAGTAGCCGAAGTCCTTCTTGTCGGGCATCAGCTTGGAGCCACGGGCATCCAGAGCGCCCTTCACCAGGATCAGGGTGGTGGTGTGCAGACCCAGAGCGATGGCGTGGTGAACCAGGAAGTCACCAGGGCCGATCTGGAGGAACAGATCGTTGCCACCGTCGTTGATGGCATCCATCCAACCGCCCATGTAGGCAGCGCTGGCATTGCTAGCGGCGCTAGCACCATTGGAGAGGAGCACATCGAAGCCGTACATGGCCTTGCCGGAGGCAGCCTGCACGAACTGGGCGAACACGGGCTCCACCAGGATCTGTTTCTCGGGAGTACCGAAGGCAACAACCACGTCGTTGTGGACGTAGAGGCCGAGGGTGTGGAAACCGAGGAACAGGGACACCCAGCTCAGGTGGCTGATGATCGCTTCTTTGTGCTCGAGCATCCGAGCAAGAACGTTGTTCTTGTTGGCCTCGGGGTCGTAATCACGGATAAAGAAGATCGCACCGTGAGCGAAGGCACCGCACATCAGGAAGATGGCGATGTACTGGTGGTGGGTGTAGAGGGCAGCTTGTGTCGTGTAGTCCTTCGCGATGAACGCGTAGGACGGCATCGAATACATGTGCTGCGCCACCAGGCTGGTCACAACGCCCAGGGAAGCCAGGGCCAGACCGAGCTGGAAGTGGAGCGAGTTGTTGATGGTGTCGTAGAGACCCTTGTGGCCGGCGCCCAGATCACCAGGGGTGCCCTTGGGCGGGTTGTGGGCTTCGAGGATCTCGCGGATCGAGTGGCCGATACCGAAGTTGGTGCGGTACATGTGGCCGGCGA
>VGPT01000049.1 GCA_016882485.1 Cyanobacteria bacterium M_surface_10_m1_298 | reverse complement strand
ATGTGGTCGTGGTGATGGTGGGTGTGCAGGATCGCCACCAGCTCCAGGCCTCTTTGCTCCAGCCAGGCCTGCACCGGTTCGGCCACGGCTGGATCGACCACGACGGCCTGCCCCCCGGGGCCGCCATGCAGCACGAAGACATAGTTGTCGTTGAGCACCGGGATCAGCGAGACCCGGTCTGCCGCCAGCTGCATCGTTAAAGTCCCGGTTCCGGTTGCCATCCATGATCACCGTCGCGCTGGCCAAGGGAGCCCTGCTCAAGGACTCGGTGCGTCGCTTCGCCGCTGCCGGATTGGATTTCGCCGCCGTGCTGGAGCCCGGCAACCGCCAGCTGATGGTGCCCAGCGTGTGTGGGCGCGCCCGGGCCCTGCTGGTGCGCAATGCCGATGTGCCGGTGTATGTCGCCTACGGACAGGCCCAGCTCGGGGTGGTGGGCTTCGACGTACTGCGTGAGCACCAACTCCCGGTGGCCCATCTGGTGGATCTCGGCTTCGGTGGCTGCCGCATGAGTGTGGCGGTGAAGGCCAGCAGCCCCTACCGCCGCGCTAGTGACCTGCCAGCCCACTGCCGGATCGCCAGCAAGTTCACCCGCTGCGCCGAGGCCTATTTCGAAGCCCTGGATCTGCCGGTGGAATTGATTCACCTGGCCGGATCGGTCGAACTCGGGCCGATCACCGGCATGAGTGAGGCGATCGTTGATCTGGTGGCCACCGGCCGCACCCTGGAAGAAAACGGCCTGATCGCCATCGAAGACCTCTTTTATTCCACCGCCCGTCTGGTGGGTCATCCCCTGGCGCTGCGCCTGGATCGTGGTGATCTCCAGGGCATCGTTGACCAGATCGCTGCTGTGTCGAATCGGCCTTCCGCCTGATGGCAGCGCGCGATCGGCAACGTCTGCTGCGGCTTCTTCCCTACCTCGGGCGCGATCGCAAGCGTTTGCTGATCACCCTGGCTCTGTTGATCCCTGTGGCGGGGGCGGCTGCGGTGCAACCCCTGCTGGTGGGTCAGGCCATTTCCGCGTTGAGACAGGAGCCCGTGTTGCCCTGGCTGGAGCCGATGCCACTGGCTCTGCAGCTGCGCACCCTCGTGCTCCTGCTGTTGCTGGCGGTGCTGGTGCGGCTGGGTCTGCAGGGGCTACAGAGCTTCAACGTGCAGGCCGTTGGACAACGCCTCACCGCCCGGATCCGCAACGACCTGTTCGCCCATGCCCTCGATCTCTCGCTGCGCTTCCACGACCGCACGCCCGTGGGCAAGCTGCTCACCCGGCTCACCAGCGATGTGGATGCCCTGGCCGAGGTGTTCGGCAGCGGCGCCGTGGGTCTTTTGGCCGATCTGGTCACCCTGCTGGTGATCGCCGCCACGATGGTGGCGATTGAGCCGCGCCTGGGCCTGCTGCTGCTGGCCTCTCAGGTGCCGGTGACACTCACGATGCTCTGGCTGCAGCGCCGCTACCGCAAGGCGAACTACCGGGTGCGCGAGGAGCTCAGTCAGCTCAATGCCGATCTGCAGGAAAACCTCCAGGGCCTCGAGGTGGTGCAGATGTTCCGCCGCGAGGCCCATAACTCCTCACGCTTCGCTCGCACCACCGATGCCTACCGCCGCGCCGTGAGCGGCACGATCTTTTACGACTCCTCCATCTCCGCTCTGATCGAGTGGGTCTCCCTGGCGGCCATCGCCATGGTGCTGGCCCTCGGCGGCTGGATGGTGACCGCCGGTGCGATGGGTCTCGGCACCCTCACCACCTTCATCCTCTATTCCCAGCGCCTGTTTGATCCCCTGCGGCAACTGGCGGAGCGGTTCACCCAGATCCAGGGCGGTCTCACCGCGGTGGAGCGGATCGGTGAGCTGCTGGAGGAGCCGATTGAGATTCAGGAGCTTCCCCTCAACCAACGCTCGGCCGAAGCCCTGCGCACGGGGGCCGACCGCAGCAGTGCCGGGGAGGTGGTGTTCGAGAACGTCTCCTTCGCCTACCGCCCCGATGATCCGATCCTCACGGATCTCTCCTTCCGGATCGCCCCTGGAGAGCACGTGGCCTTGGTAGGCCCCACCGGCTCCGGCAAAACCACCGTGATCCGTCTGCTCTGCAGGCTCTATGAACCGCAGCAGGGCCGGATCCTGCTCGATGGCGTTGATATCCGCGAACTGCCCATTCCCACCCTGCGCCAGCGTTTGGGTGTGGTGCTGCAGGACACGTTCCTGTTCAGCGGCAATGTGGCCGACAACCTTCGCCTCGATGGCTCCATCAGCGATGTGGAGCTGGAGCGCCTCTGCTTTGAGCTGGGCCTCGAGCCTCTGCTGGATCGCCTGCCGGCGGGTCTGTCGACGGAATTGCGGGAGCGGGGCAGCAACCTCTCTTCTGGAGAACGCCAGTTGCTCTCGGTGGCCCGGGTGGCGATTCGCAACCCCTCCGTGCTGGTGATGGATGAGGCCACCGCCTTCCTCGATCCCTCCACCGAAGCCACGCTGCAGCGGGATCTGGATCGTTTGCTCAGCCAGCGCACCGCCATCGTGATCGCCCATCGCCTAGCCACGGTGGAGGCCGCTGACCGCATCCTGGTGCTGCAGCGCGGCCGCCTGATCGAGCAGGGCAGCCACACGGCCCTACGGGCGGCCGGTGGCCTCTACGCGCAGTTGGCGGAGCTTCAGGAGAAAGGGCTGGCGAGGCTCTGAGCCTCGATCCAGGTTTCGATCACATGCGCTAGCCGGTCGGGGGCCGAACGCATCGGCAGGTGCCCCTCCCCCTCGAGCATCTGAACCTCTGAGCCCGGGCAGTAGCCCGCCAGATGCCGCACGTAGCGCGGCTCCATCACCGTGTCTTTGCTGCCGCTGATCCAGAGGCTCGGCACCGAGATCTGGGCGGCGATGCCTGGGAGCTGCCGCACGGCTCCGCGTTGCATGCTGCTGGCGAGCAAGCCCCGGGCGGCCCTGAGGTCTGCCACCAGGGGGCTGCGGATCGCTTCTGTGCCGGGAATCTGGGCCAACCAGCTGGGTCTCCAGCGCAGAAAGGCAGCCCCACCGCGCCGCACCATCCGAAAAGGCCGCGGCTGATACACCCCGCCCCCGGCGGCCACCTGCACCACCCCGCGCAGTTGCCTGCCCAGATGGGGGGCCGCGTGCAGCACCAGGCTCCCTCCGAGGGAGTGCCCCAGCAGCAGCACCGGTCGCTCGCCGGCCTGCTCACGCACCGCTTCCGCCAGCCAGCGCCCGTAGCTCACCAGGGTGGGCCTCAGCTCCCGGGGGCGTTGACTGCGGCCAAAGCCCGGTAGATCCGGTGCCCAGAACGACCAGCGGGGTTCCAGGGCCGCCTTGAGCGGATCCCAGAGCCGCCCAGACAGCAACCATCCGTGGACACCAACGAGCAGGGGTGAAGCCGTCAGACGCGTTTCCCAATGCAGGAAGGGTCACCAGCCTGCATCAGCATCTGCAGCCATGGGCCAGGATCAGGCGACGCAACCCACCGGTGTCCCCCTGCTGAGCGCGCCCCCCACCGACCTTGAAGGGCTCTATGGCCGGGGGTTTTGCCTCTGCACGACCCCCAGTGCCCAGGTGTCTCTGGTGCTCAGTCAGGAGCGATCGATCGATCTCTACGAGCTCGAGCAGATCTGTGATGCTGTGGGCTGGAGCCGGCGGCCGCTGCGCCGCGTGCGCAAGGCCCTCGAGAACAGCCTCTTGGTGGTGGGACTCTGGCGCCATGACGCCAGGCTGCCCCGTCTCGTGGGCTTCGCCCGCTGCACCGGCGATGGGGTGATCGAAGCCACGGTCTGGGATGTGGCCGTGCATCCCCTCTATCAAGGCGCAGGCCTCGGCAAACAGCTCATGACCTACGTGATTGATTGCCTCAAGCAGATGGGCGTCGAGCGCGTCAGCCTGTTTGCGGACCCCGGCGTGGTCGACTTCTACAGCGCCCAGGGTTGGGAACTGGAGCCTCAGCAGCGCCGTTGCGCCTTCTGGTACGCCCCTTAGCCGTAATAACGCTGGGCCAGCTCCTGCGGAGTGCTCCCTTTCCGCCAGGCTCGGCGCAGTTGAGCATTGCGCCATGCCGTGCCCAGCACGCCATGGCGCCTCCAGCGGCGCCCGTCCACCTGGATCGTGGCCCCCAGGGCCCGCACCGGGCCTTCCGCCCTTAGCCGTTGAATCAGATCCAGGTCTTCCATCAAGGGCCAGGGGCGGATCCCGCCGCAGCGCTCCAGCAGAACCCTGGGCACCAGCAATCCCTGATCGCCATAGGGCAGCTGGCGCCAGCGGCTGCGTAGAGCCACCGCTCTCTCCAGCATCCGTAGGCAGAGACCGGCGCTGGCGATCCCCAGATCGAAATACCAACTGGCCTGGGGCTCCTTAATAGCCCTCATCACCGTCTCCTCCCAGCCAAGCGGAAGGCGAGCATCGGCATGCAACAGCAACAGCCAGGGAGCCGTTGTGGCAGCAATACCGACTTGGAGTTGCCGTCCACGGTTGGCCTCGCTTCTGATCAGGCGAGCGCCAGCCAGGCGGGCTACGGCGGGCGTCGCATCGACGCTGCCCCCATCCACCACCACCAGCTCGTGAATCAGGCCTGCTGGTGCCAGGCTCAGATCGGCGAGCAGTGCCGGCAACCTCCTGCTCTCATTGAGGGCCGGGATGACCACCGCCAGCACGGCTTGACTCACGACCAGCGGCTGGGATCGCGGCTAATCGGTAGTTGTGCCAGCGGATCGCTCGCTCCCAGCAGGTCGCCGCTGATGGTGCTGCAGATCGAATCCATGGGCACGCAGAAACTGCTGCCGTCTTGATCGAATGGGTTCTCCACGTAGGCCCCCACGCGCTCAGCAGTGACAAAGCCGAGGAAGAGAACAATTCCTTCGCCCACATCTCCGCGATTGGCGAAGTTGAGGAACTGCGCGTAGCCGTAGAACCAGCAGATCAGGCGGATGAAGACGTCATAGGTGGCTGGAATCGGCGAATTGCGGATGCGCTGCAAGCCCCCCAGCGCATTGGTGAAACTCTCGCTGCTGCGCAGGAGGGCGTCGCGCCCCCAATCATTGATGCGGCCATCGCGGTGCAGTCGAGCGATGAGATCCGCCTTGTGCATCAGCCCCTGCTGCAGCCCCAGTTCCCGTGGCAGCGCCAGCCGGCTGCACAGGGCGTCAGCTCCTTGGCGGGCATCCCGACGCCAGGTGCCCCGCAGCTCGAAATTGAGCAGCCAGCAGAGCAGCGCCTGCAGCGCCAACAGTTGTTGCTGGGTGGCGGCGGCATCCCCCTGGCTGCCCAGCAAGCTGCGCAGGGTGTCGCGCCAGTGCCGGCAGAGGTTCACGATCGACCCCCAAAGGATGCGCGACTCCCACCAGCGATTGATGGCCTGGGTGTTGCGGAAGGCCACAAACACCGAAACGGCGATGCCCAGCACCGTGAGCGAAGCCCCTTCCATTAAAACCAGCTCGGTCAGCTGGACACTCATCCGCAGCGTCAATCCGATCAGGCAGAGCACTGCTATGACCACCAGATCCCAGCGCATGCGTGAGGCGAGCTGGAACAGCACGCGGGGCACATTGCGATAGGCCAGCTTGGGGGCGGCCACAGGTCTGGCGCTGCTGTGGCTCATCTCCAGCTCGCTGTCAGGCCCCGATCATCGCCGTTGGCGCGTTGCAGCCAGGGGGCCAGATTGGCGCTGCTGTCGAGATCACTCTGCTGACGTAGCAGCGCCACCGGCAGCTGCAGCCGTTCGGCGCGCTCCAGTGTGGTGGCCAGCACCTGATCGCTGCCCCAGGCGATGCCACTCATCAGGCTCGCCCCGCAGCGCGCAAACGCGCGGCGATCGAGACCGATCAGCCAGTAGCCCCCATCGCTGGCGGGCCCCAGCACCAACGGGCTGCTCTGCAGGCTGGCAAAGGCCTGCTCAACGTCGCCGGGCTCAAGACCCGGCAGATCGCTGCCGATCAGCACCACCCGCTCGCATCCGGCGGCGAAGCCGCGCTGCAGTTGCCGTTGCATGCGGCAGCCGAGGTTCCCACCGCCCTGGAGGGTCCCCTGAAGCGGAGGCTGCTGGATGCCCAGTTGCTGCCGCCAGCGTCGCAGGGCCCTGGGGCCAAGGCCCGCCACCGCCATCAGCAGCTGCGCGTTCGCCTGCTGGGCCCCAAGGGCCGCCGTGCGCATGGTGTGCCAGCTCAGCTGCTTCTGCATCGCCGCCGCCTGGATCGACGATCCGCAGCTGGCGGCCAGCCGCAGCTTGCAACGCCCCGCCGCCGGCCAGCGGGCCATCACCACCAAGCGTTGCCGCCTCAAGGGATCAGTTCTGGCGCGGCAGTTCGGCCGGCTTGACCTGCAAATTGAGCTGCCGCCCATTGCGCTGCACCACGATCGGCAGGCTCTGCCCCACCCGCCCCTGGTCAACGGCCACCTGCACGGCGGAGGGGTCCTTCACGGCGGAGCCCCCCACGGACTCGATCAGATCGCAGGAGCGCAAGCCCGCCTTCGCGGCCGGACTGCTGGGGATCACCTCGACCACCACCACGCCGCGGGTTTCAGGCAGTTTGCATTCGGCATTGGTGGAGTTCACCTCCCGCGCCAGTTGGGGAGTTAAGGCCTGCAGTCGCACACCGATGTAGGGATGGGAGGCCCGCCCCTTGTCGAGGATCTGGGCGGCGATCTGACGGCCGAGATTGATCGGGATCGCGAAGCTCAAACCCGCACCCGGGGCCTGGCGGATTGCGGTGTTGATGCCAATCACCTGGCCGCGGTCGTTGATCAGGGGCCCGCCGCTGTTGCCCGGATTCACAGCCGCATCGGTCTGGATGTAGGGCACCCGTTGACCCTCCCCAAGGGCATTGGTGCGCTGCACTGCACTGATGATGCCGAGGGTCACCGTGTTGTTGAGCCCCAGGGGGTTGCCGATGGCGATCGCCCACTCACCGGGGCGCACGTTGTTGGAGTTGCCCAGGGGCGCCACAGGAAGGCCCGCCGCCGCCACCTTCACCACGGCGACATCACTGATCGGATCGGATCCCAGCACCTTGCCCTGGTAGTTGCGGCCATCCGGCAGGGTGACTCCCACTTCGGTGGCACCCTCCACCACGTGGGCATTGGTGAGCACCACCCCATCGGAGCGGGTGATGAAACCCGATCCCTGACCCTGCTGCTGCTGGATCGATGGTCCGCTGCCGAATAGGCCGCCGAGGGGGTTCACCACCCGCCGCACGGTGTCGATGCGCACCACGGCCGGACCCACCTTGTCGACCGCACTGACCACAAAGTTCTTGCTGCCCTGGAGCGCTGCCGAGGGCGGTGCATCGCTCACCTGGCTGGGGTCCGCTCCCCCACCACCGGGCAGACCGGGCAGGCGGATCCAGCCGTTGCTGCAGCCCGACAGCGTTGCCCCCGCCAGCAGAACGCCGACCACGAGGCCGGGTTGGAAACGATGCATCGGAACAGTCATGCCGCGCTGGGCTGTGGGCAGGTTGTCAGCCGCATCATGCAAGACATCTCCTGCCGGCGACCACCCCTATATTCAGGCCCCATACGGGTGGTCTGGCGGTGCAGCAGGGGGAAACGCTGTGGCGTCAGGTTCAAGAGGCACTGCAGGGAAACCTCTCCAAACCCACCTTCGAGACCTGGATCCGCCCCGCCCGTTGCGTCACCCTCGAGGGCAGTGAGCTCAAGCTGCTGGCCCCGAACACCTTCGCCTGCGGCTGGCTGCGCAAGAACTATCTGAGCACCATCGCCTCGGTGGCCAGTGAGCTGGCAGGGCGTTCGATTGCCGTGAGTGTTGAAGCGGGCGGTGAGTCGGCGCAGGGCATCACCCTGAACGGACAGCCCCCCACCACCGCTGCCGCCGTGGGGGACTCCGCCTCCAGCGCCACCGCCACCCTGCAGCGCACGGCCACCGGGGAAGCGCCTCGCAAGCTCGCTCCTGGCCTCAATCCCCGCTACGTGTTCAACCGCTTCGTGGTGGGCCCCAACAGCCGCATGGCCCATGCGGCGGCGCTGGCGGTGGCCGAGGCCCCCGGCCGTGAGTTCAATCCGCTGTTCATCTGCGGCGGTGTGGGTTTGGGCAAGACCCACCTGATGCAGGCGATCGGGCACTACCGCCTCGAGATCGACCCCGAGGCCCGCGTGGCCTACGTGAGCACCGAAACCTTCACCAACGATCTGATCCAGGCCATCCGTAAGGACGGCATGCAGAAGTTTCGTGATCGCTACCGCGCCGCCGATCTGATCCTGGTGGATGACATTCAGTTCATTGAGGGCAAGGAATACACCCAGGAAGAGTTCTTTCACACCTTCAACGCCTTGCACGAGGCCGGCCGCCAGATCGTGATTGCCAGTGACCGGCCCCCCTCGCAGATTCCGCGGTTGCAGGAGCGCCTGATCTCTCGCTTCTCGATGGGCTTGATCGCCGATATCCAAACTCCCGATCTGGAAACCCGCATGGCGATCCTGCACAAGAAGGCCGAACACGAGCGAGTGAATCTGCCCCGCGATTTGATCCACTACCTGGCCGGTCGCTTCACCTCCAACATCCGTGAACTGGAAGGTGCCCTGACCCGGGCGGTGGCCTTCGCCTCGATCACCGGCCTGCCGATGACGGTGGAATCGGTGGCTCCGATGCTGGATCCCGCCGGAGTGGAGGTGGATGTGACCCCCGCCCAGGTGCTCAGCAAAGTGGCGGAGGTGTTCGGCGTGAGCGTTGAGGAGATGAAGAGCCCTAGCCGCAAACGGGCCGTGAGCCAGGCCCGTCAGGTGGGGATGTATCTGATGCGCCAGGGCACCAACCTCTCGCTGCCCCGCATCGGCGATGAATTCGGCGGCAAGGATCACTCCACCGTGATGTATGCGGTCGAGCAAACCGAGAAGAAGCTGGCGGCTGATCCACAACTGGGCCGTCAGGTGCAGCAGGTGCGCGATCTGCTGCAGATCGACTCCCGCCGCCGCACCCGCTAGCCGGTAATCGGTTCGCTCGGGTCGAGCCCTTCCACCTCTCCGGAGAACACCCGGCTGGCGGTGATGTCATCCGCTTCGATCGTCATCAGATCGAGCTTGGTGAGCTCGCCGCTGTGCATGCGGTTGAACAAGCGATTGGCTTGGCGCATGCGGGCCCGATCGATGGCGTTGCGGATCGAGCGGGCGTTCGCGAAGAACGGCAGTTGCATGCGGCGTTGGATGTAATCCCCGAATGCTGAGAGCGCTTCCTCGCTGAAGCGGTAGTTCTCCTCCGCCAGGATCAGTCGCGCGATGGCCAGCAGTTCCTGTGCCGTGTAATCCGGGAAGTCGATGTGGTTGGCGACCCGCGAGGAGAGGCCTGGATTGCTCTGATAGAAGACATCCATCCGCTCCTTGTATCCCGCGAAGATCACCACGAGGTCGTCGCGGTTGTTCTCCATCACCTGCAGCAGGATCTCAATCGCCTCGGCGCCGTAGTCCCGTTCATTCTCCGGGCGATAGAGGTAATAAGCCTCATCGATGAACAGCACCCCGCCCATCGCCTTTTTGAGCATCTCCCGGGTTTTTGGGGCGGTGTGGCCGATGTATTGCCCCACCAGATCGTCGCGGGTGGCGGTCACCACATGGCCTTTGCGCACATACCCCAACTTGTGCAGGATCTGCGACATCCGTGCTGCCACGGTGGTCTTGCCCGTGCCAGGCCGCCCCGTAAACGACATGTGCAGGCTCGGCGCCGTGGTGGACAGCCCCACCTGCTTGCGCGCCCGATCCACCACCAGCAGCGCGGCGATTTCACGGATCCTGGTTTTCACCGGTTGCAGGCCAATCAGTTCCTGATCCAGCTGATCAAGAACCTCCTGCACCTCTGCCCCTTCGTAGGCCGCCTGCAGATTGACCGGCGTGCTGTCTGGCTGCTCAGAGGAGCCCATCGATGGCCGCGGCAAAGGCGTGGTCAGCCTCGCCGATGGAGGCTTCCTCTCCTTCAGGGCGCAGCGTGATGTTCACGTATGTACGCCCAAAGCTGATGTCGGGGTAGCGCCCTTGCGCCTCGCAGAAGTCGTTGAGGCGATCGAGAAAATCCCGATTGCTGGCGTAGTCGTCGAATTCAATGCGTCGCTCCAGCCACTCCACCCGATCAGGCTTGGGTCTGGCAGTCCAAAGGGATTGATCCATGACCTGAACCTACCGGCCGAGGCAGTCGGTGCGGCCCAGCGCGAGCCGTTCGGCCCAGGCCCCGGCATAGGCCCGGTTGGCGGCCTGTTGCTCAGGATCGCTGCTGGAGAGGGGGTGGGGCATGGTGCCGTTGATGGCTGCGTTGGTGACGCAGAACATCGACTTCTGGAAGCTGCGGCAGATCTTCTCGCGCACATCTCCCTCGCCGCGGGTGCGCTCCAAATACCACTGGTGCAGCGGTTCCGGCAGATGCCGATACATGTCCTGCATCAGCAGGCTGGGGGGAATCCCCGCGCCCATCGTGGGCAGAGGATCGGCATAGAGCGCCCCATAGGTGAAGCGCGCCTGATCAGGGGAGATCTGCTGGGCCTGGGCGTTGAAGCTCACGGTGCCGAGGAATGGCATGCCCCGCAGGAATACCGCCTCCACATAGGGCACGGCCACATCCACCAGGAAGGTGAGCCCCGCTTCCGGGGGCAGCACCCAGAAGTGTTGCCCACCGATGCTGACCCCGTAGTGGATCGGGTTGGCCGCGGCAGCCACCAAGCCTTGCTTGATGAACTCCACCACCGCGGGAATCGAGCGCACCGATCCATCGCGTTCCGCCTTGGCGAGGTCGATGAAGATGTCGCTCATCACCCGCCAGAACTGCCCCAGGGCATGGGTGGTGGCGGCATTGCGGATCTGCTCGATCAGGAACTGTGGAAACAGGGGATGCAGCAGGGCTAGCAGCGGATCGCGGCGTCGCTTGGCGTTGATGATCGCCTGGCAGTTCTCGCGGAACGGCTCGGAATCGAGATAGGCATCGAGGCCGCCGGTGCCATGCCAGAGCATGGCTTTCATGCAGTATTCGGCGTATTCGAAGTTGATCCGGTCGTGGTTGAGATGCCGCCAGATCTTGGCGGGGCTCAGGTCACCATCGAGGTACTTGAACAGAGGGAAGGGATTGAGGAATTGCTGTTCCCCCTGGAAGATCAGGTTTTTGCTGTAGGCATCGAGCACTTCTCCGTAGCTCTCCAGCACACCCACCACTTCCAGGAGGTGGTCGGGGGTATCGGTGAGAAGGGTCTCTCCGGCCAGCAGCTTTGCGGCCACTTCCTCCGCCTCCAGCGAGCGCTGGCTGACCACCAGATCGTCAGAGATCACTGGCATCTCAGCTCACCCCCATCGCTTGCAGGGCCAGGGCCGTGAGCGAGGCATCGCTCAGTCGGCTCAGGCTCATCGGCAGCAGACCAAGCCCCACCACCCCGGCCACCAGGGCCATGGCGGGAATGGTTTCGCGCGGACTGACCACCGCCAGCTGCACATCGAGCCGGGCATCACGCCTTGGATCCTCGCTGTCGGGGGTGATCGAGAGCCGACCGAAGAAGGCCCGGTTCACCAGCAGCAGGAAGTAAACCGCCGTTAAACCGGAGCCCACCATCGAGAGCAGGGTGGCCAGGGGGAAGGCCGCAATGCTGCCTCGGAAGACCAGGAACTCGGAGATGAAGCCCGCCATGCCAGGCAGACCAGCACTGGCCATCACCGCCACGATCATCATCGAACCAGTGAAAGGCAGACCCTTCTCCGGGTTGAGTAGCCCATGCAGCACCTTCAGGTCACGGGTGCCGGTTTTGCGGTAGACGATGCCAACCAGCAGGAAGAGCAGGGCCGAGATCAGGCCGTGGCTCACCATCTGGAATACCGCCCCCAGCAGGCTCACCGGGGTGTTGGCCGCCGCAGCAAGCA
>VGPT01000048.1 GCA_016882485.1 Cyanobacteria bacterium M_surface_10_m1_298 | reverse complement strand
TGAACCGCGACGACCTGGCCGATGGCGGGGCGAGCCAGTTTGTGGCCTGCATCGAGCAGGTGAAGCAGCGCTCACCGCTCACCACGATCGAGCTGCTGATCCCCGATTTCTGCGGCAACTGGGACGCGCTGGCCGTGGTGATGGACGCGGGGCCCCATGTGCTCAACCACAACATCGAAACCGTGCCGCGGCTCTACAAAAAAGCCCGGCCCCAGGGGATCTACGAGCGTTCGCTGGAGCTGCTGCAGCGGGTGCGCCAGGGCTGGCCCAAGGCCTACAGCAAATCCGGCCTGATGGTGGGTCTGGGCGAAAGCGATGCCGAGGTGTTGGAGGTGTTGGCCGATCTGCGTCGCCATCAGGTGGACATCGTGACCATCGGCCAATACCTCTCGCCCGGGCCCAAACACCTGCCGGTGGATCGCTTCGTGACGCCGGAGCAATTTGAAGCCTTCCGGCGCCATGGCGAGCAGGAGCTGGGCTTCCTGCAGGTGGTGAGCACACCCCTCACCCGCAGCAGTTATCACGCCGGCGAGGTGCAGCGGCTGATGGCGCAGTATCCGCGCTAGGGCTCGAGCAGGAACTCCGCCTCCAGGGCACAGGCTTCCACAGCCAGCGGGCCGGCGGCCAGCTCATCGATGCGGGCGTTCACCAGGCTCACGGGAGCAGAAAGCTGCGCGCAGTGCTCAAGGAACGCCACCGCCATCTGGCGGGCGAAGAGCTGCTGCATGTGTTGGGCGAATTCGGGAGGCATGGCTGCCACTGCGATTGCAGGCAAGCTATGCAGCCCAGTGAGGGAGAGGGATCGGGCCAACCGAACCCTCCGGTGGGGCGAACCGACCGGCGGGAGCGTGAACCGAACCGATGCGCCGGCTAACCGATCAGGCCGCCACCGCCTCGCGCTCAGCCAGGCCCACATTGGCCTTCTCGCTGGGGGGCACCAGCAGCTTGAAGCGCGCCTTCCAGGTGCTCCAATCGGCCAGGATCGCCGCGGCCTTGCTGCTGCCGGTGGCCTCGAGGTGGGCCTCAAGCAGAGGCTTCAGCAGCGCTTCCTGCTCGGGGGTAGTGAGCTCGCAGATCGCCACGATCTCGGGGTTCACCCGCTCACGCAGGCCGCCCGTCTCATCAAGAAGGAAGGCCACACCACCGGTCATGCCGGCGGCCACGTTGCGGCCGGTGCTGCCAAGCACCACCACCACACCGCCGGTCATGTATTCGCAGCAGTGGTCGCCGGCGCCTTCCACCACGGTGCGGGCACCGCTGTTGCGCACCGCGAAACGCTCCCCGGCGCGGCCCAGGGCGAACAGCTCACCGCCGGTGGCGCCGTAGAGGCAGGTGTTGCCCAGGATCACCTGGCTGCCGGGATCACGGCCACCGGCCGGGGGCACCACGCTGATGCGGCCGCCATTGATGCCCTTGCCCACGTAGTCGTTGGCTTCGCCCACCAGGCGCACATTCATGCCCTGCACGGTGAACGCCCCGAAGCTCTGGCCGGCAGCACCTTCGTAGGTGAGATCCAGCTGGCCCTGGAAGCCTGTGTTGCCATGGCGGGCAGCGATCTCACCACCGAGGCGGGCACAAACGCTGCGATCGGTGTTGATGATCGGCAGGGTGCGGGCCAGGCGGCCATGGCCCTCGATCGCGGCCACCAGCTCGGCGTCAGCCAGCAGTTGGTCTTCAAGGATGGGGCCGTTGCCGTGGGCTTCGGTGGCATGGCGCAACCAGCTGCGATCCGCCGCCTGCGGAATGGGATCGAGCAAGCAGGAGAGATCGATCGCCTTGGTTTTGGCCAGCTGCACAGCGCGGGGCTGCAGCAGTTCGGTGCGGCCGATCAGATCCTCGAGACGGGCCACGCCGAGCACGCTGAGGAGCTGACGCACCTCTTCGGCCACGAACAGGAAGAAGTTCACCACGTGCTCGGGGATGCCGGTGAAGCGCTTGCGCAGAGCTTCCTTCTGGGTGGCCACACCCACCGGGCAGTTATTGGTGTGGCAAACGCGGGCCATGATGCAGCCCTCGGCGATCATCGCGATCGAGCCGAAGCCATATTCCTCAGCACCGAGCAGGGCGGCGATGATCACGTCCCAGCCGGTCTTGAGGCCGCCATCGGCGCGCAGCAACACGCGATCGCGCAGGCCGTTTTCCAGCAGGGCGCGATGCACCTCGGTGAGGCCGAGCTCCCAGGGGCCGCCGGCGTGCTTGATCGAGCTCAGCGGTGAGGCGCCGGTGCCGCCGTCGTGGCCGGAGATCTGAATCACGTCGGCGTTGGCCTTGGCCACGCCGGCAGCAATCGTGCCGATGCCGATCTCAGCCACCAGCTTCACGCTCACCTTGGCGGCGGGGTGCACCTGGTGCAGATCGTGGATCAGCTGCGCCAGATCCTCAATGGAATAGATGTCGTGGTGGGGCGGAGGTGAGATCAGCGCCACGCCGGGCTTGCTGTTGCGCAGCCAGGCGATGTAGGGATCCACCTTCGGGCCAGGCAGTTGCCCGCCTTCGCCGGGCTTGGCCCCCTGGGCCACCTTGATCTCCAGCTGCTTGCCGCTGCGCAGGTATTCGGGGGTGACCCCGAAGCGACCCGAGGCGATCTGCTTGATCGCGGAGCAGGCGGTGTCGCCGTTGCGCAGGCCCTTGATCGTGGGCAGGGTGGCGGAGCGGCCCTCGCCATCCACATCGCTGAGGGTGTTGAAGCGGGCCGGATCCTCACCGCCTTCGCCGCTATTGCTCTTGCCACCGATGCGGTTCATCGCCACGGCCAGCACCTCATGGGCTTCGCGCGAGAGGGCGCCGAGGCTCATGCCGCCGGTGCAGAAGCGGGCGCAGATGCTGGTCACGCTCTCCACCTGATCGAGGGGCAGGGGCGCCGTGGCGGGCTTGAGCTCGAGCAGATCGCGCAGGGCCGTAACCGGCCGGTTCTCGAGCAGGGTTTTGTAGGTGGAGAAGTGGTCGTAGCCAGGGCCGGCCTCAACAGCCGCGTGGAGGGCCTTGGCCATCTCCGGGCTGTTGAGGTGGTATTCGCCACCGGTGCGGTATTGCACAAAGCCCATGAACTCGAGCTTGGTGCGGTTGAGCTCGGGGAAGGCCTTGGCGTGGAAGCTCAGGGTTTCGCTGGCCAGCTCGCTCAGGCTCAGGCCGGCCACGCGGCTGGTGGTGCCCTTGAAGGCCAGCTCGATCAGGTCGGCACCGATGCCGATCGCCTCAAAGATCTGGGCGCCGTGGTAGCTGGCGAGCAGCGAGATGCCGATCTTGGACAGGATCTTGCGCAGGCCGTCTTCCAGGGCCTTGCGCACATTCGCCTGCACCAGATCGGCGGTGAGGGCGGGCAGCTTGCCGCGCTCGATGTTGGTTTGCACCTTGGGCTGCGCCAGCCAGTGGCGGGCCGTTTCCCAAGTGAGCCAGGGGCACACGGCGCTGGCACCGAAGCCGATCAGGCAGGCCAGGTGATGGGTGCTCCAGCACTGGGCGGTGTCGGCCACCAGGGAGGTCTGCAGACGCAGGCCGAGGTTGAGCAGGTGGTGGTGCACCGCACCCACTGCCAGCAGCGGCGGGATGTAGGTGGTGGTGGCGGTGATGCCCCGATCCGAGAGCACCAGGATCTGGCTACCGCCGCGCACGGCGGCTTCAGCCTCAGCCTTGAGCCGCTCCACAGCAGCAGCCAGGCCCGAGGGCCCGTCGGTGATCGGCATCAGGGTGGAGAGGGTGCTGCAGGCAATGCCCTGCTGAGCCACCGCTGCCAGCTCGGCCTCATTAAGGATGGGGCTGTCGAGATGCAGCGCGGCAGCGGCCGAAGCCTGGGGCTGCAGCGGTGAGCCGCGCTTGCCCAGATGCATCTCCAGGCTCATCACTAGCTTTTCGCGCAGCGGGTCGATCGGCGGGTTGGTGACCTGCGCGAAGCGCTGCTTGAAATAGTCGTAAAGCAGGTGCGGCTTATCGGAGAGCACCGCAAGGGGGATGTCGTCGCCCATGCAGTAGGTGGGCTCCTTGCCGGCGCCGGCCATGTCTTCGATCACCAGATCGAAGTCTTCGGCGGTGAAGCCGAAGGCGGTTTGCAGCTGCAGCAGCTCCAGATCGCCGAGGTTGCGCTCCTGAGCCCAGGGCTGGGCCGTGAGGTTGCGGCGGTGCTCCGCCAGCCACTGGCCATAGGGGTGGCGCGACGCCACTTCCTGCTTCACATCCCAGTTGTGCAGCAGGCGGCCGTTTTCCAGATCCACCGCCAGCATCTGGCCGGGGCCGAGGCGCCCTTTTTCGATGATGCGGCTCTCCTCGAGCTCCACCACGCCGGTTTCCGAGCCCATCACCACGAAGCCGTCGCTGGTGATGCAGTAGCGGGCCGGGCGCAGGCCGTTGCGATCGAGGGTGGCACCGACGCTGCGGCCATCGGCGAACACCAGCAGGGCCGGGCCATCCCAGGGTTCCTGGGTGCAGGCGGAATATTCGTAGAAGGCCTGAATCTCCGGCTTGTCGGCCAGCTCCGGCTGATCACGGAAGGCCTCCGGCACCAGGGTGAGCAAGCTCTCGGTGATCGGGCGGCCACTGCGCACCAGCAGCTCGAGGGTGGCATCAAGGTTGGCGGAATCGCTGAAGGCCGGGTTCACCACCGGCTTGAGGTCAGCGGCGGCCTCACCCCACACCGCATCGAGATCGGCCTCGGAGGCGCGGGCCCAGTTGAGGTTGCCCAGCAGGGTGTTGATCTCGCCGTTGTGGCCAAGCAGGCGCATCGGCTGGGCCAGGGGCCAGCGGGGCAGGGTGTTGGTGCTGAAGCGGCGGTGATAAACCGCGAAGCTCACGGCGAAGCGCTCATCGCGCAGGTCGCCATAGAAGGCAGAGAGCACCTCCGAGCGCACCATCCCCTTAAAGACCACGGTGCGGCCACTGAGGGAGGCGAAGTAGAGATCGCTCGGAGCGGTGCCCCAAACCGCGCGGGCTCGATCGCCGCAGCGGCGGCGCAGGCGGAAGAGCAACGACTCGAGCGCATCACCCCCTTCGCTGGCACTGAGCAGCCACTGCTCAATCACCGGAGCGGTGCTGCGGGCGAGGGGGCCGAGCACTGAAGAGTCAACGGGCACAGTGCGCCAACCCAGGCTGCGCAAGCCAAGGGCCTCGGCTTCCTCATTGCAGAAGCTCTTGGCCTGCTCACGCTTGGCAGGATCTGCCGGCAGGAACACCATGCCCAGGCCGCGGGGAGCCCCAGCGGAGGCAGCGGCCTCGGGCCAAACGGCCTCGAGAAACCCCCAGGGAATGCCGCACAGCACCCCGGCACCATCACCCGAATCTCCGTCTCCACCGCAGCCACCGCGGTGCTCCATGCAGTCAAGGCCGCGCAGGGCCTGCTTCAACACCCAGTGGCTGGCCTCACCCTTGAGGTGGGCCAGAAAACCAACGCCACATGCATCCTTCTCGCCAGCCACTTCCGCCGGAGCGGGAGTGTCGCAATGGGGCCAAACAGGACGAGAAGACAGCGGCATAGCCCAGCGACAACAGGTCTATCGGTGGTAACGAAGCAGCGAGACATCCAAGGTGTGGTCACACCCCAGCGATCGGCCTTGCTGCGAACTTCTGACTCTAAAAGTTGGACCCGCATCCCCCGCGCAGGTCACCTAGGCAGGCCCAGGCCAGCTCGCTAGTTTTTGCGGACTTGTTTGCGCTGGTTCATGGCTCTCCTGCCAGCGCTGCTCGCACTGCATCCGGGGATTCCGCTGCTGCCGCCCCCGCCACTGCCAGCCCCACAGCAAACGGCTCCCTTGCGATCGGGCAGGGCCAGCGCAGAAGGTTCAACCCTGGTGTTGAACGGCCAACGCCAGCAGGCCCGCTGGTTGCTGGAGCGCGGTGAGCTCTGGCTGCCGCTGGAAGTGCTCGAAGGTCAGCTGGGGGTGAGCCGGCGCGAAGGGCCCCGCAACAGCCTTGAGCTGGAGTGGTTTGGGGCGGAGCTCAGCATCCCCGCCAATCGACGCCGCAGCCTCGACGACGAAGTGGCGGTTCCTGTGACGGGACTGCTGGACAGGATTGGCGTGTCCATACGGCCCTTGGGGAGATCGGAACTCTCCCTCGATTTGCCGGCGCAGCCCTTGCAGGCCCTTCGCGCCCGTGACAGCGGAATCAGCGGGCGCCGCATCGTGTTCGATCTGAACAGACCGGCAATGGTGCGCAGCGGCGATGGCCAGCTGAGCATCGGGATTGAGAGCAGCAGCGAGCAGCAGGCGCAACTGCGGGCGCTGGGTCTCTCACCGCAACAGCAGGGGGGTTGGCTGAGCCTGCGGGTGCCAACGAGCGAGCGCCTCACCCTGGCGGGACCTTGGCGACTGGTGCTCGATCTACCCGCCAGCGAGACCAGCGAACAAGCCCAAGGGCAGTCGGTTACACCGCCGCGGGACAACCGACTGGCGCTGCTTCAGGGCCAGGGCCTGGCGATTGATCGCAAGCTGGTGCAGCTCGGAAACCGCCAGGTGCTGATCAACAGCGTGCGGCTGGATCCCCGGCGAACTCCCCTGGATTTGCGTCCCCTGAACAACCCAGGGGGCATGAAAGGGCTGAGCAGCTTGAGCCAACTGGCGCGATCCGAAGCCGCCCTGATCGCCATCAACGGGGGCTATTTCAACCGGGTGAACCGCCTGCCGCTCGGGGCCCTCAAGGACAACAACCAATGGCTCTCTGGCCCGATCCTCAACCGCGGCGTCGTGGGATGGGGGCAGGCGGAGCTCCCGCAATTCGGCCGACTGCGACTCGAGCAAAGCGTGATCGATGCGCAACGCAGGCGTTGGTCTGTGGTGAGCCTCAACAGCGGCTACGTCCAAAAGGGAATCGCGCGCTACACCCGAGCCTGGGGGCCCAGTTACCAGGCGATCACAGGCCAGGAAGTGGCCGTGCTGCTGCGCAACCAAGCTGTGGTGCAACGCTTTGAGCCCCTGAACAGCGGCGACAGCGTGCCCTTGCGAGCGGGGGATGAACTGCTCGTCTCCCGCGGAGGGGTCGAGCTGCCCTGGCAAGGCGGGGAGCGGCTTGAAATCCAGATCCGCAGCGACAACCCCGTAGGCGACAAGCCCTATGTGCTTGGGGGTGGTCCACTGCTGTTGCAACAGGGCCGGGTGGTCCTCAATGGACGAGCCGAAGGCTTCAGCAGCGGCTTCCTGAGCCAGGGCGCGCCACGCACGGTGATCGCGAGCGATGGGCAGAGCCTCTGGCTGATGACCATTCAGGGGGTCAACAGCGCCGGACCGAGCCTGATGGAAACGGCTGTACTCCTCAAGCAGCAAGGGCTGCAGGAGGCGCTCAACCTCGATGGCGGCAGCTCAACAGGACTGGTTCTGGCTGACGTGCACACCGTGAAGGGACGGGGGGTGGCGGCCGCAGTGCACAACGGGCTGGGCCTCATACCCCGGGGGGCCCTGCCCCAGGGACAAACCGACGTCACAGCCAGCGCCCCCTGACACACTGGGACACCCCCATGTGCCCAGTGATGCCGAAAGGCCAAGGCCTGCAAATCACCGCTGCTGCCGCTGCGGAGCTGGGACGCCAGGCCGCTGTAGCCGGCACCCCCGGGATGATGCACCTCGACCTGGTGGATGGAACCTGTGAGCGCTGGGTGATTCGGATCCGGCCGGGGAGGCTGGCCGGTCAGCCGATCGCCCGGGCCGATGGCCTCACCCTCTTCGCCCCCGTGGAGCAAAGCGATCGCTTGAGCTCCCTTGAGCTGGACTACCGCGGTGACCTCAGTGGTGGTGGCTTTCTGGTGCGCACCGGCCGTGAGCTGCGGGTGTGCGCCTGTGGATCGGCCTTTGGGCCGGCTGACGAGCCCTCACCAGCTGGTGGCACCACGACGAAGTAACGTGGCGGATTGTCGAAACGGTCGGCTCCCCGACCAACCTTCCGGCCCCTCGAAATCTCCCGGCCCTCGATGCCCACGATTCAGCAGCTGATCCGCAGTGAGCGGCAGCGCCTTACCCGCAAGACCAAGTCGCCTGCCCTGCGCGCCTGCCCTGAGCGCCGTGGCGTGTGCACCCGCGTGTACACCTCAACCCCCAAGAAGCCCAACTCGGCTCTGCGGAAGGTGGCTCGTGTACGTCTGACCTCTGGTTTCGAGGTAACGGCCTATATCCCCGGCATCGGCCACAACCTGCAGGAGCACTCCGTGGTGATGATCCGCGGCGGCCGTGTGAAGGATCTGCCCGGTGTTCGCTATCACATCATTCGCGGCACCCTCGACACCGCAGGGGTGAAGGATCGTCGCCAGTCGCGCTCGAAATATGGCGCCAAGACGCCCAAGGACTGATCTCCTCGTCGCTCGTTTCTGACTCTCTTCCCCTAGGTCTATGTCTCGCCGCAACGCCGCTGAAAAGCGCCCGATTCTTCCCGATCCCCAGTTCAACAGCCGTCTGGCAACCATGATGGTTGCGCGGCTGATGAAGCACGGCAAGAAGTCCACTGCCCAGCGGATCCTGTCCGATGCCTTCTCGCTGATCAACGAGCGCACCGGCAGCGATGCCCTGGAGCTGTTCGAGACCGCGGTGAAGAACGCCACCCCGCTGGTGGAAGTGCGTGCCCGCCGCGTGGGTGGTGCCACCTACCAGGTGCCGATGGAAGTGCGTCAGGAGCGCGGCACCGCCATGGCTCTGCGCTGGCTGGTGAACTTCTCCCGCGCCCGCAACGGCCGGAGCATGGCCCAGAAGCTGGCCGGTGAACTGATGGACGCGGCCAATGAGGCCGGCAGTGCCGTTCGCAAGCGGGAAGAAACCCACAAGATGGCTGAAGCCAACAAGGCCTTCGCCCACTACCGCTACTGAGCACCCCCCACAGGGCCCTGGGCGGCCCTGTTGGTTCAACGGGTCGGTGGAGACCGACTTGTAGAGTGACGCCCGCTTTTTTGTCGATTCCACCCTCCGGAGACCTGCCCCGTGGCTCGCGCCTATCCCCTAGAACGCGTCAGAAATATTGGTATCGCGGCACACATCGATGCCGGTAAAACCACCACCACCGAACGAATCCTGTTCTATTCGGGTGTGGTGCACAAGATCGGTGAGGTGCATGACGGCGCCGCCGTGACCGACTGGATGGCCCAAGAGCGCGAGCGGGGCATCACCATCACCGCGGCTGCGATCTCCACCAGCTGGAATGATCACCGCATCAACATCATTGATACCCCCGGCCACGTGGACTTCACCATTGAGGTGGAGCGCTCCATGCGTGTGCTGGATGGCGTGATCGCTGTGTTCTGCGCCGTGGGTGGCGTGCAGCCTCAGTCGGAAACGGTGTGGCGTCAGGCGGATCGCTACAGCGTTCCCCGCATGGTGTTCGTCAACAAGATGGACCGCACCGGCGCCGACTTCCTCAAGGTGCATGGGCAGATCAAAGATCGCCTCAAGGCCAACGCTGTTCCCATCCAGCTGCCGATCGGCGCTGAAGGCGAGCTGAGCGGCATCATCGACCTGGTCAAGAATCGCGCCTTCATCTACAAGGACGACCTCGGCAAGGAGATCGAGGAAGCCGATGTCCCCGCGGACATGAAGGACCTGGTCGACGAGTGGCGCGCCACTCTGATGGAAACCATCGCCGAAACCGATGAGGCCCTGATCGAGAAATTCCTCGAAGAAGGTGAGCTCAGCGAAGCTGAACTGCGCAAGGGCATCCGCGAAGGCGTTCTGAAGCACGGCCTGGTGCCGATGCTGTGTGGCTCCGCCTTTAAGAACAAAGGCGTTCAGCTGCTGCTGGATGCGGTTGTCGACTACCTGCCCGCCCCCGTGGATGTGCCCCCGATCCAGGGCCTCCTGGCAGACGGCAGCGAAGCGGTTCGTCCTGCCGATGACAACGCTCCCTTCAGCGCTCTGGCCTTCAAGGTGATGGCCGATCCTTTCGGCAAGCTCACCTTCGTTCGCATCTACTCGGGCGTGCTCCAGAAGGGCAGCTACGTGCTGAACTCCACCAAGGACAAGAAAGAGCGCATCTCCCGCCTGATCGTGCTCAAGGCCGATGACCGCGAGGAAGTGGATGAGCTGCGCGCTGGCGACCTCGGCGCTGTTCTGGGCCTGAAGGACACCACCACCGGCGACACCCTGTGTGTGGATTCCGATCCGATCATCCTCGAATCGCTCTACATCCCCGAGCCCGTGATCTCGGTGGCCGTTGAGCCCAAGACCAAGGGCGACATGGAGAAGCTCTCCAAAGCTCTCCAATCCCTCTCCGAAGAAGATCCCACCTTCCGGGTTCGCACGGATCCGGAGACCAGCCAAACCGTGATCGCCGGCATGGGCGAACTCCACCTGGAGATCCTGGTGGACCGCATGCTCCGCGAGTTCAAGGTGGAAGCGAACATCGGCGCCCCTCAGGTCTCCTACCGCGAAACCATCCGCGGTAGTGCCAAGGGCGAGGGCAAATTTGCCCGTCAAACCGGTGGCAAGGGCCAATACGGCCACGTGGTGATCGAAATGGAGCCCGGCGAACCGGGTTCCGGCTTCGAATTCGTCAACAAGATTGTTGGCGGTGTCGTGCCGAAGGAATACATCGGTCCGGCCGAAGCCGGCATGAAGGAAACCTGCCAGTCCGGCGTGATTGCTGGTTTCCCCATGATCGATGTGAAGGTCACCATGGTCGACGGGTCGTACCATGACGTTGACTCGTCGGAGATGGCGTTCAAGATCGCCGGCTCCATGGCCTTCAAAGACGGCGTCAAGAAGTGCAATCCTGTGCTGCTTGAACCGATGATGAAGGTTGAGGTGGAGGTGCCCGAGGATTACCTCGGCTCCGTTATCGGCGACCTTTCATCCCGCCGTGGACAGGTCGAGGGGCAATCCGTGGATAGCGGACAGTCCAAAGTCCAGTCCAAGGTGCCTCTGGCCGAAATGTTCGGCTACGCCACCCAGCTCCGATCCATGACCCAGGGTCGGGGTATCTTCTCGATGGAATTCAGCCATTACGAGGAAGTTCCTCGCAATGTGGCAGAAGCCATCATCTCCAAGAATCAGGGCAATTCCTGATCTTTTCCCTACCCATTTACCCCCCGATTCTTTTTCATCATGGCTCGCGAGAAGTTCGAAAGGAATAAGCCCCACGTCAACATCGGCACCATCGGCCACGTTGACCACGGCAAAACCACCCTCACTGCCGCCATCACCAACGTGCTGGCCAAGAAGGGTCAAGCCAAAGCTCAGGCTTACGACCAGATCGACGGTGCTCCTGAAGAGCGTGAGCGCGGTATCACCATCAACACCGCCCACGTTGAATACGAGACCGACGGTCGTCACTACGCCCACGTGGACTGCCCCGGCCACGCTGACTACGTCAAGAACATGATCACCGGTGCCGCCCAGATGGACGGCGCAATCCTGGTGGTGGCAGCGACCGACGGCCCCATGGCCCAGACCAAGGAGCACATCCTGCTGGCCAAGCAGGTGGGCGTGCCCGCTCTGGTGGTGGCACTGAACAAGTGCGACATGGTCGACGACGAGGAGATCCTCGAGCTCGTCGAGATGGAAGTGCGTGAACTGCTGAGCAGCTACGACTTCCCCGGCGATGACATCCCCGTGGTGAAGGTTTCGGGTCTGAAGGCCCTCGAAGGCGACGCCGAGTGGGAAGCCAAGGTCACCGAACTGATGGAAGCCGTTGATTCCGGCATCCCCGAGCCCGAGCGCGAAATCGACAAGCCTTTCCTGATGGCTGTTGAAGACGTGTTCTCCATCACCGGTCGCGGCACCGTGGCCACCGGCCGTATCGAGCGCGGAAAGGTGAAGGTGGGCGAAACCGTCCAGATCGTGGGCATCAAGGACACCCGCGAAACCACCGTCACCGGTGTGGAAATGTTCCGCAAGCTCCTCGACGAGGGCATGGCCGGCGACAACGTGGGCCTGCTGCTCCGCGGCGTGCAGAAGGAAGACATCGAGCGCGGCATGGTGCTGGTGAAGCCCAACTCCATCAAGCCCCACACCAAGTTCGAGGGTGAGGTCTACGTGCTGAAGAAGGAAGAAGGCGGCC
>VGPT01000047.1 GCA_016882485.1 Cyanobacteria bacterium M_surface_10_m1_298 | reverse complement strand
GCCCCGTAGTGGTCGCTGCCGGGGTCCCAGTCGGATGTGGTGATGAAGCTGAGGCCGAAGGTGCGGATCGCTTCCCAGGCACCGCTCAGCACGGTGAGGAGGATCGCTAGCACCAGCAGTCCAACGGTGGCAGCGAGACCGACGGCCAGCTGGAGGAAGCTGCGATCCAGAACTCGCTCAGTGACTGAGCGACGCCTCAAGGCAAAGAGCTCGAGCCGCGGACTCCTGGCCATGGGGTTCTTAACCTCCGACAAATCTATCCCTCTGCCCTGGTGCCGTTAGCTTTGGGGCACAACGTGAGAGTCCTCAGGGCGAAGGAACGCAGTTGGCACGGATCGTTGGTATCGACCTTGGAACCACCAATTCCGTGGTTGCTGTGCTCGAGGGTGGCCGCCCCCAGGTGATCGCCAGTGCGGAGGGTGGACGCACAACCCCTTCGGTGATCGGGTTCAGCAAGGACCAGGAGCTGTTGGTGGGTCAGCTGGCCCGCCGCCAGCTGGTGTTGAACCCGCGCAACACCTTTGCCAACCTCAAGCGCTTTGTTGGTCGTCAGTGGGACGAACTCGATGACGGCAGCCTGTCGGTGCCCTACACCGTTCGGGCCAATGAGCAGGGCAATGTGCGCATCGTTTGCCCATCCACGGAGCGGGAATACGCCCCTGAGGAGCTCGTCGCCAGCGTTCTGCGGAAGCTGGTTGACGACGCCAGCACCTACCTCGGTGAACCTGTCGAAGCGGCGGTGATTACCGTTCCTGCTTATTTCAATGACGCGCAGCGTCAGGCCACGCGTGATGCAGGCCGTCTCGCTGGCATCAGCGTTGAGCGCATCCTGAATGAGCCCACCGCTGCGGCCCTGGCCTATGGATTCGATCGCAGCACCGTCAAACGTGTCTTGGTCTTCGATCTTGGCGGCGGCACCTTTGATGTCTCCATCCTTCGTGTGGCCCAGGGCGTGTTTGACGTCAAGGCCACCAGCGGTGACACCCAGCTCGGCGGCAACGACTGGGATCGACGCATCGTCGATTGGTTGGCCGATGCCTTCCAGAAAGAGCATGAGATTGATCTCCGCCGAGACCGACAGGCCCTGCAGCGCCTGACCGAGGCTGCAGAAAAGGCCAAGATCGAGCTGAGCGGAGTGCAGAGCACTCCCATCTCACTTCCCTTCATTGCTACGGGCAAAGACGGCCCGCTGCACATCGAAACGACCCTGGAGCGGAGCAGTTTCGAGGCGCTCTGCCCTGACCTACTCGACCGTCTGCTGCGGCCTGTGCAACGGGCCTTGCGGGATTCCGGCTTCGCTGCCGAGGACATCGACGATGTGGTGCTGGTGGGTGGTTCCACCCGCATGCCGATGGTCCAGCAGATGGTTCGCACTCTGATCCCTCTGGAACCCTGTCAGTCGGTGAACCCCGATGAGGTCGTCGCCATCGGTGCAGCTGTGCAGGCCGGCATCCTCACCGGCGAGCTGCGCGATCTGATGCTCAACGATGTCACTCCTCTCTCCCTTGGTCTGGAGACGATTGGCGGGGTGATGAAGGTTCTGATCCCTCGCAACACCTCGATCCCGGTGCGCAAGAGCGATCTGTTCAGCACCTCTGAAGCCAATCAGAGCTCTGTGGAGATCCACGTGCTCCAGGGCGAGCGACAGATGGCCGACGGCAACAAGAGCCTTGGTCGCTTCCGCCTGTCCGGTATTCCTCCGGCTCCCCGCGGTGTACCTCAGGTGCAGGTGTCGTTTGACATCGATGCCAATGGTCTCTTGCAGGTTTCAGCCACCGATCGCACCACAGGGCGCCAACAGAGCGTGAGCATCCAAGGCGGATCGAACCTCAGTGAGGAGGAGATCAAGACCCTGATCGAAGAGGCCGAGCAGAAGGCCAGCGAAGACCGCCGCAAGCGTGCTGAGATTGATCGCCGCAATCGGGCTCAAACGCTCGTCGGTCAGGCGGAACGTCGCCTGCGCGATGCCGCCCTGGAGTTGGGTCCCTACGGAGCGGAGCGGCAGCAACGGGCTGTCGAGCTGGCCATGCGTGATGTGCAGGAGCAACTCAGCAGTGGTGACCTGACGGATCTTGACCTCGGCGTGAGCCAGTTGCAGGAAGCCATTTATGCCCTTAATCGTCGCCTCGCCAGTGAGCGAAAACAGGACTCCAATCCTCTGCAGGGCATCAAGAACACCTTGGGATCGCTCAAGGATGAACTGTTCGCCGATGACGATTGGGATGACTGGGAGCGTGGCGGGCGTGGTCGCGATCCCTGGGCCGAACCCTCCTGGTCTGCATCCCGTAACGGCGGAGGCTGGCAGGAGGAGCGCTGGGACCGACCCAGTTGGGACGCTCCCCCAGCCCGCGGCTCCGTGGGCCTGATGGACGATCGCTACGGCGCTGAGCGCTATGAGGCTGAGCCGTATGGTCGCGGCCGCTCTGAGGTTGAGCGGCTGCCGGATCGGTATGCGGATCGTGATGACGAACGTCCTGATGACGAACGTCGTTATGAGGCGCCGCGCTTCGAGGAGCGGCAGTCGCGGGCGGAGGAGGCTTTTGCAGGCGAAGGCTTCGACAACCCTTCCTATTCGGATCGTCGCTACCGAACCAACGCAGCAGCACCCACCACAACCCCCTATGAGGGTGATCCCTGGGCTGAGGATTGAGCTAGGTGACTGCGACCATGTCCTCGCCGGACACGATCAATCACTGGGCCGTTCTCGGGCTCGAACCCGGCGCTGATGCCAGCAGCCTGAAGCGGGCTTTTCGGCAGCAGGCGCGCCGTTGGCATCCTGATCTCAACGGCGATGACCCCCACGCCGAGGAACAGTTCAAGGCTGTCAATGAGGCCTATGCGGTGCTCAGCGACCCCGTGCGCCGCGAGCAGTGGGAGGCGGGGCTTGATGACGCCACGGCAGCTGCCGCTGGCCTGGATCCGTTCGCCAGTGGCTTCCCCGACTTCGATGACTACCTCGATGTGCTGTTTAACCGGCCACGGCGACGGCAGCCAGAGGAGACGCGTTCTGGCGATGTCACACCGCCAACCCCACCGCCCCCGCCACCGGTGACAGCCCATGCAGATGTGGAATCCCATGTCGAGCTCACGCCTGAGCAGGCCCTCGAGGGCGTGAGGGTGGAGCTCGATCTCCCCGATGGCACTGCAGTTGAGGTTTGGACCCCGCCCATGGCTGGTGACGGTTGGCGACTGCGACTCGCTGGCGTTGCCTCTGGCGGTCGCGATCACTTTCTCCAGCTGAAGGTGCGGACCGCCGATGGTCTTCGCATCGATGGCCTACGGGTGCTCTATCAGCTGGATCTCTCACCCGCAGAGGGAGCGCTGGGCTGCACTGCGGTGGTACCAACGCTGGAAGGACCTGTTCAACTGCGGATTCCACCCGGCTCCTCCAGTGGGCGCCTGTTGCGGTTGCGGGGGCGAGGCCTGCGCCGCGGCGACCAGAGCGGCGACCAGCTGGTTGAGATCCGGCTGGTGGTGCCCCAGGGGCTGACAGATGCGGAGGAGGCCCTCTATCGCCGCCTCCAGGAACTGTCAGAGGCGATTGATGCCGATCGCGCTTGAGCGACCAATCAAAAGTGGTGAGAAACTGAGTTCCGACCTGCGCCTGCTTGATGTCGGTTCACGTGCTCCTCTTCGATGCCGGCAGCGAGAACGAGGGAATTCACTCCCTGGAACTCAACGGCGCGACGGTCGTTCTCCTCTTTGAGGATCGCGATGATGCAGAGCGCTATGCCGGTCTGCTCGAGGCCCAGGATTTCCCCGTGCCCACGGTGGAGGCCATTGAGCGGCAAGACATGGAGGAGTTCTGCAGCAATGCCGGCTACGAAGCCCGCTTTGTCCCCAGCGGCTTTCTTCCCCAAACCCCGGAGGAGCGCTTGTTGATTGCCCCTCCCGAAAAGAACATGGACGTCACCACCTGGCGGGATCAACCCGATCCGGAGGCCCGGCCCTCCGAGGAGCCCATCAGCACCGGCAACAGCGAGCTTGAAGATTTCCGTCGCCGCCTCGAGGGCCTGCTGTGAGCACCACTGGATTTCAGGATGTCCAACGGGGTCATCTGCTCACCGAGCAGGCCAACCCCCGCAGCAGCGACCTCGATGCCCTGAGCACGGCCGAGCTGGTCCAGACCTTCTGTGATGAGGATCGGCGCCCCCAGGAGGCTGTGTCAGCAGCAGCAGCTGACCTCACTCTGGCGATTGATGCCATTGCAGAACGTCTCCGGGCCGGGGGTCGCCTCTTTTATCTCGGCGCTGGTACCTCCGGTCGCCTGGGGGTGTTGGATGCTGCCGAATGTCCACCCACCTTCTGCAGTGATCCTGAGCTCGTGCAGGGTGTGTTGGCTGGCGGTGCCCCTGCCCTGCTGCGCAGCTCCGAGGGGTTGGAAGACCTCGCTGAGGCTGGCGTGCAGGATCTCGTCAGCCGTGGCTTTGGCTCCGGTGATGCTCTGATCGGCATCGCTGCCGGTGGCACCACGCCCTACGTGCACGGAGCGCTCCGCCATGCCCAATCCATCGGTGCCCTCGCCATCGCCATGGCCTGTGTTCCAGCCGATCAGGTGCCGATGCCCTGCGACATCGCGGTTCGCTTATTGACGGGCCCTGAATTGCTCACTGGATCCACCCGTCTAAAAGCGGGTACCGCCACCAAGATGGCCCTCAACATCATCAGCACCGGCGTGATGGTGCGTCTGGGCAAGGTCTATGGCAACCGAATGGTTGATGTTGCCGTGACCAACAGCAAACTTGAAGATCGTGCCCTTCGGATCCTCGCCGATCTGGCCGGTGTGGAGCGGAGCCAGGGACGTCAGCTGCTGGAGCAAACCGGTGGTTCGGTGAAGCTGAGCCTCCTGATGGCCCTGCGTCAGCGCAACGCCGATCAGGCCCGCGAGCTCCTGGCTCGCCATGGAGGAAACCTGCGCGCGGCCTTGGCTGCTTAGCTCCCGATTGCTCCCCAGTAGGGGCTGGTGAACAGATCGAGCTTGGCTCGGGTGGCTGAAGGCACCTGCTCCTTCTGAGTCATCAGCGCATCCTGCAAGGCGTTGTGGGCCATGCTGCTCGGCCGCAGGGCCGCCACCCGCTCCGCGGTGGTGCGCACGATTTGGGTGGCCAAGCTCGCATTGGCCTTGAGGTTGGCGATCACCATGTCCACCGTGACGCTGTCGTGATCTTCAAACCAGCAGTCGTAGTCGGTAGCCATGGCGAGGGTGGCGTAGGCGATTTCCGCCTCACGGGCCAGACGCGCCTCAGTGTGGTTCGTCATGCCAATCACCGAGCAACCCCAGCTGCGGTAGAGATTCGACTCGGCGCGGGTGGAGAAGGCGGGGCCTTCCATGCAGAGGTAGGTGCCTCCGCGGTGCAGGCTGCGGCCCTCGGGCATCAGGCTGTCTGCCACATCGGCTAGCAGCCGGCTCAAATTCGGGCAGAAGGGATCAGCCAGGGAGACATGGGCAACGGCACCCTCCCCAAAAAAGCTGTTGGGCCGCTCGTGGGTGCGATCGATGAACTGATCGGGCACCACCATGTCGAGTGGCTTGACCGACTCCTGTAGGGAACCGACCGCTGAGGGCGAGAGGATCCAGCGAACCCCCAAGGAGCGCATCGCCCAGATGTTCGCTCGGTAGGGCACTTCGCTGGGCAGGAAGCTGTGATGGCGCCCATGCCGCGCAAGGAACACCACCTCCATGCCCCCCAGGCGACCCAAGCGGAGCTGGTCCGAGGGTTGCCCGAACGGTGTCTCAATGCTCAGCTCCTGGATCTCCTCAAGACCGTCCATGGCATAGAGACCGCTGCCGCCGAGCACCCCTAGCCGTGCCTCTCGGAGATCGATAGGTGCAGACGCGGCCATGGAGTCAGGAATGCTCTAACCCTTCTACCGGAGACCCCATACTGAGCTGGTTTGACGGTGATTTCGCTGTGACCAAAGCCTTGATGGAGACCGACGCCGGCACCATCGAACTGGAGCTGTTCGACGCTGACGCTCCCAACACCGTGGCCAATTTCGTGAAGCTCGCGAAGGACGGCTTCTATGACGGTCTGGCCTTTCACCGCGTGATCCCCGGTTTCATGGCCCAGGGCGGTTGCCCCAACAGCCGTGAGGGTGCCCGCGGCATGGCCGGCACCGGTGGCCCCGGCTATCAGATCGACTGTGAGATCAACAGCCAGAAGCACCAGGCCGGCACGCTCGCCATGGCCCACGCTGGCCGCAACACCGGCGGCTCGCAGTTCTACATCTGCCATGAAGCCCAGCCCCACCTTGACGGTGTGCACACGGTCTTCGGTCACACCGGAAACATGGATGTGGTGCTGGCCCTGAAGAACGGCAGCCGCATCAACAAGGTGACCGTTCAGGACAGCTGAGCTTGATCCATTGAGACCAGCAACCCTGTTGCGCTAACACCAGCGCAGCAGGGCGCCGCTGTTCAGAGGCAGTAGGGCGTGATTGCCCTGGCGTAGTTCCACCAGGGGCCGGCGCTGCGCCTCCAGGGTGTTGCTGGGGTGGGAGCTGCGTTGGGCATCTGGAGCGAGAAGCAGACTCACGCTTTGGGTGCACGGCCATTGGGCCATCTGCTCCAATCCCTGATGCAGGCGCAGCGCGTCGGCTCCGCTGACCAGCACCGCCAGCTCCGGTTGATCCAGCAAGGCCAGAACGCGTGAATGTTCTTCGCGCTCGACCTGAAGACCTTCGTGTTCGGCCCAATCGCGCAGTTCATGCCACTGCTGGGCCAGATCGGCTGCACTTGGGTCTGAGTCCGTGGTCTTCTGCTTCCAGGCCAGCACCGCCGCAGGCCCTTGGCCCCGCGGACCGTCCATCAGATGGCCGAGTTTGGTTTGCTTGGTCTGCAGGTAGCCGGCGTTGTGTTGGCTCGGATCCATCACCAGAGGAACCCTGTCTTCCACCTCGAGTCCATAGCCGCCCAGACCAGCGATCTTGCGTGGGTTGTTGGTGATCAGCTTCAGGCGGTGGATTCCGAGGTCGCTCAAGATCTGCGCGCCAACGCCGTAGTTGCGTAGATCGGCGGGAAACCCCAACCGTTCATTCGCCTCCACGGTGTCGAGACCGCCATCCTGCAGGGAGTAGGCCTTGAGTTTGTTGATCAGGCCGATGCCACGGCCTTCCTGCCGTAGGTAGACCACCACCCCTTCACCGGCCTGCTCGATCATTCGCAGAGCCGCTTCGAGCTGGGGCCTGCAATCGCAGCGCAGCGATCCGAAGGCATCACCGGTGAGACATTCGCTGTGCACCCGCACCAGCACCGGCCCTGCGGCGCCTTCGGGATGTCCTTTGACGATCGCCACATGCTCGCTGCCGT
This sequence comes from Cyanobacteria bacterium M_surface_10_m1_298, assembly GCA_016882485.1. Taxonomy (GTDB): domain Bacteria; phylum Cyanobacteriota; class Cyanobacteriia; order PCC-6307; family Cyanobiaceae; genus Vulcanococcus. The sequence continues at coordinate 5,098 of VGPT01000047.1, read as the reverse complement.
CGAGTTCGTTGCGGTAGCCGATTGCTCGAAAAGCACCAAAGGCACTGGGCAGCTCCGCCTCCGCCTGACGGCGCACAAAGCGCTCCGTATCGAGCCGGTAGCGAATCAGATCGGCGATGTTGATGAAGCGCAGCCCGTGGCGCTTGGCGTAGTCGGCCAGCTGGGGGAGCCGAGCCATGGAGCCATCGGCGTTCTGGATCTCGCAGATCACGCCGGCGGGGTAGAGCCCAGCCATCCGCGAGAGATCAACCGCCGCTTCGGTGTGTCCGGCACGCTTCAGAACTCCCCCTTGCTTAGCCCGCAAGGGAAAGATGTGGCCCGGACGGCGCAGATCCGTGGGGCGGGTCTGTGGGTGGATGGCCACCTGAATGGTGCGGGCGCGGTCTTCTGCGGAGATGCCAGTGCTCACACCGTTCTCAGGTCCGGCATCGACGCTCACTGTGAAGGCCGTCTGATTGCTGTCGGTATTGCGATCCACCATCAGGGGCAGATCCAGAGCATCCAGTCGTTCTCCCTCCATAGCGAGGCAGATCAGGCCTCGGGCCTCGGTGGCCATGAAGTTGATCTGCTCCGGGGTGGCGAACTGGGCGGCGCAGATCAGGTCCCCTTCGTTCTCACGGTTTTCGTCATCGACCACCACCACCATCTCGCCGTTGCGAATCGCGGCCAGACCGTCGGCGATGGAGTCAAACGGGAACGAGTCCTGGTTCAGGGAAGGCGGGCCAGAGGGCCTGGTGGGCTGACACTTTTATAAAGCCCGGTACGATCTGGCGTTCCCCACGAGAGGCCATGGCCAGCAAGCGCGTCGCTGTGATCGGTGCTTCCGGCTACGGCGGTCTGCAGACGCTGCGCCTGCTCCAGGGGCATCCCGAGCTGGAGGTCACCTTCCTTGGCGGCGAGCGCAGCAGCGGCCGGCGCTGGAGTGAGCTGACCCCCTTCCTGCCCTTGCCCGGCGATCCGGTGGTGCAAAGCCCCACGGTAGAGGCCATTGCCGCCGCCGCTGACTTGGCGGTCCTGAGCCTCCCCAATGGCCTCGCCTCTCAGCTGGTGCCGGGGCTTCTGGATCGCGGTGTGAAGGTGGTCGACCTCTCCGCCGATTACCGCTACAGCTCTCTGGAACAGTGGAAGGAGGTCTACGCCTCAGAGGCACGGGAGTTCCCCCGCCAGGACGCTGATCTCTGCCAGGAGGCGGTCTACGGACTAGTGGAGTGGAACGAGGAGCAGGTTCGCAGCGCTCGGCTCGTGGCCGCACCAGGCTGTTTCCCGACGGCCAGCTTGCTCGCCCTGATCCCTTTTCTTCAGCAGGGATTGATTGAAACCGGCGGCATCATCATTGATGCCAAGACCGGCACCAGCGGCGGTGGCCGAGCCGCCAAGGAGCACCTGTTGCTCGCCGAAGCCTCCGAAGGGGTCGCGCCCTATGGCGTTGTCGGTCACCGGCACACCAGCGAGATCGAGCAGCTCTGCAGCCGCAGTGCGGGCCAGCCGATTCAGCTCCAGTTCACCCCCCATCTGATCCCGATGGTGCGTGGTCTGCTGGCCACCGTGTATGGCCGTTTGCGGGATCCCGGTCTGACGGCGGAGGATTGCACCACGCTCCTGGAGGCGGCCTATCGCAACGCGCCCTGTGTTCGCGTGCTGCCCGCCGGGACTTACCCCTCCACGAAGTGGGTGCGGCAGACCAATCGAGCGGTTCTCTCGGTTCAGGTGGATGGGCGCACGGGTCAGCTAATCGTGATGAGCGCGATCGACAACATGGTCAAAGGCCAAGCCGGTCAGGGGGTGCAATGCCTCAACCTGATGGCTGGCCTGCCTGCGGAGACCGGCTTGCCGCTGCTGCCCTTCTACCCCTAAGACGCTGCTCCAGGCAGCAACCCCAGGCGTTGAGCAGCCAACTGCACCGCCAGCGGCAGGATGCGGTGCTCCTGCTCGTGAATTCGTTCCGCCAGGGTTTGGGCGCTGTCGTTCTCCAGAACGGGCACAGCCGCTTGCACAAGGATCGGTCCGCTGTCCACCTCCAGTGCAACGAGATGGGCACTGCAGCCGCTGATGCGCACACCAGCCTCCAAGGCCTGCTCGATGGCCTTGGCACCGCGGAAACTGGGAAGGAGTGAGGGATGAATGTTGATCAGTCGATCGGGGTAGGCCTCGAGCAGCACTTCGGTCACGATCCGCATCCAGCCCGCCATCACCACCAGATCAACACTTGCGCTTCTGAAGCGCGCCACGATCTCTCGATCCAAGGCTTCACGGCTCGGCTGGCTGCGGTGATCGATCAGCTCCGCGGGGATACCGAGCCGTTCCGCCCGGGCGAGTGCTCCGCAGTGCTCTCGGTTCACCACCAACATCGTGACCTCGGCAGGCAGCTGGCCGGCACGGCAGGCCATCACCAGCGCTTCGAAGTTGCTGCCTTCGCCAGAGGCCATCACGCCCAGGCGCAGCGGGCGGTCTCGCTCCAAGGCGCGCTGTGGTGGCATTGGCCACTGGACGGCCCTGCTCATCTCGCTAGGGTCTGGAAAAGTGGACGCTTGGCCATGTCCCATCTCTCCATCCTGCCAACCGTTCTCCACGACGAAACGCTTCTGGCCCAGGCCCTGCAGGATTTGCAGTTCGACGTGCAATGGGGCGGCGAGCTGCACGGGTTTGCCGATGACCGGCAGGCGGTGGTGCTTTCGATTTCGGCCTCCAGCCAGCAACGGCTCGGTTGGAGTCGACAGCCTGATGGCAGCCTCGCTCTGGTCGGTGACCTCCAGAAGTTGGGGCGCTCCAGCTCACTCCAATCCCTGATCGCACAGATCACCCGCCGTTACGCCCTGCGTCAGGCGCTCCAGGCTGCCCAGACTGAACTCCCGAACGTCTCTGTCGACCTGGTGCATTGAGTTCAGCGGTGGCGAACGCAGGCGTTCAGATTCATCTCGATCTCAGTCAGCCCAAGAGTCATCGCGCTCTGGTGAGCCTGACCTTTTTGGCTCCTGCACCTCAGGTGCTGTTGCGCTTACCCGGCTGGACGCCGGGGTCTTACCTGATTCGCGACTACGTGCGTCAGTTGGAGGGCCTCCAGCTGACGCAGAACGGAATGCCGTTGGCGATCACCCGCCTGGATCCAGCCAGTTGGCGATTGGATGGAGCCCAGCCAGGGCACCCCATCACCGCTCACTACGCCGTGCTGGCGGCGGATCTGTCGGTACGCACCTGTCATTTCGACCAAGACCATGGCTTTTTCGCCCTGGCGGCTGTTGTGCTCGAGGTTGAGGGTCAGCGCTGGCAGCCCCATCAGCTCCGCTGCACGCTGCCCCCAGGCTGGCGGAGCTTCATTCCTCTGCCTGGCGATGCTGTTCAGGGCTGGACAGCGCGCCATTTGGATCACCTGATCGATAGCCCTCTGGAGGTCGGCCCGCACCAACAGCACAGCTTCACGGTTCATGGGGTGCCGCACCGTTGGGTGACCTGGGCTGGGAATGCAGAGAACGCCAGCTGGTTTTTCGATCGCCATCCCACGTTCCTTGACGATGTGCGGCGGGTTTGTGAAGCCTGTTGCCAGCTCATGGCTGAGGCCAAGCCAGCCTCGAACGACTACCTGTTCGTGCTGCATCTGCTGGATGAGGGCTATGGCGGCCTCGAACACGACGACAGCTGTGTGCTTGTCTACGGGCGCCGCAATCTTGAGGGGGACAACGGCTACCGCAAACTGCTCCAGCTGATTGCGCACGAGTATTTCCATCAGTGGAATGTGCGCCGACTCACCCCCGCGCAACTCAAGCCGGTTGATTACCACCAGGCTGTGGTTGTCCCCACCCTCTGGTTTGCCGAGGGGGTCACCAGCTATGTCGACCAGCTCTTGCCTCTGCGGGCGGGGCTAACGCAAGAGCGGGCCTATCTCGATGATCTTGGCGAGGATCTCAGCCGTTATCGCTTGAGCCCCGGTCGCTTCGTGCAAAGCCTCCAGCACAGCAGCGAGGAGGCCTGGGTGAAGCTCTATAAGCCTGACGCCTACTCAAGCAACAGCCAGATCAGCTACTACCTCAAGGGTGCTGTGATCGCCCTCTGCGCCGATCTGCATCTCCTGGCCGAGGGCCACTCTCTCGCTGCGGTTCTTCAGCGGCTTTGGCGGAGTCACGGCCGAATCGGGCGCGGGTATCAGCAGAGCGATCTGTTGGCGGCCTTTGATGCGGTTTGTCCTGGCCTTGGATCAACGCTGCAGCATTGGCTCACAAGCGTGGACGACCCGGATCTGGATAGCTACCTGTTGGGGGTCGGACTGAGCTTGGAGGCGGAGATGGCGACCCATGCCTGGAGCGGAGCTGCCTTGAAGGCCCAGGGATCGTCACTGCTCGCGCAGCGTGTCTGGCGTCACAGTCCCGCTGAAGAAGCCGGCCTGATGGTCGGCGATGAGCTGATCGGGATCGACGGGATGCGCTTATCTCAGGTGGAGCAGTGGGAGCGCCATCTCCAAGCTGGCGAAAGCCATGCGGTGTTGATCTCCAGGCGCTCGAGACTGCGCGAGCTCCAGCTGCACCCCGCGCCGCCCCTCCCCAGCCGCTACCGCCTCGTTGATCTGCCGGAGCTGAGCTCAGAGCAAAGGGCCCAGCGAGCCGCCTGGCTCCAGTGCGGCCAAGGTTGATCGCGATGGTGCGCTTGCCCTGCCCCTCTGATCTGCGACGGCCGACCCTCTGGTGGATCGTGGGCGCAGGAGCGCTCGCCAGTGTCGCGGGCGCCTGGATCTTGCAGCACAACGGCACCAATCTTCTTCTCCCCCTGCCTCTCCCCCAGGCCCGGCCAGCCCCTGCTCCTCCCGCTCAGGCGGCCTGGGATAGCCCCCTACAACGCCAATGCGGCTCGGATGATCCTCAGCTGAAACAGCGTTTGAGGCGCCTACAGCGGGATTACCCCAACGCTGTTGTGAAGCGCCAGATCGATCCGACGAATTACGCCGAGCGCCTCAGCCATGACGCCTTCGGCAATCCACTCTCGACTCGCCCTTCGCTGGTGGTTCTGCATGAAACCGTGTACGGCCTCCAGTCGGCTCTGCACACGTTCGAGAGCGCGAATCATCGGGATGAGGATCAGGTCAGCTACCACGTGTTGATCGGAGAGGACG
>VGPT01000046.1 GCA_016882485.1 Cyanobacteria bacterium M_surface_10_m1_298 | reverse complement strand
TAGCTGCCGCCGAACAGATTGGCGTGATTGAGCAGGTGATAGAGGTTGTAGAGATCCCGCCGCTGCTGATGGCCTGGCGGTAGCGGCCAGCTGCGCTCGTAACCGTCGAAGAAGGCGGCGGGGAATCCTCCGAACAGCTTCGCCATCGCCAGATCCACTTCGCGATCTCCTCGGTAGACCGCTGGATCGAAGATCGCGCCGCCTCCGCCCTGCAGCAGGGCGGCATTGCCGCTCCAGAGGTCGCCGTGCACCAGGCAGGGCTGCGCCTCATGCTCTGCCAGCCAGTGGGGAATCCGCTCCAGAAGGGCATCGGCATCGGGCAGGCGATGGCCGGAGCGCTCAGCCCAGCGCAATTGATGCCCCAGGCGCTCACGGCAGAAGAACTCGGCCCAGGAGTGACACCAGCCGTTGGGCTGGGGCCCTGAACCGATGAAGTTGTCCTGCTCCCAGCCAAAGCGGCCGTCGTGGTGGCTGAGGCTGCTGCGGTGCAGTTGAGCCAGGGCGGCCCCCAGGCTCTGCCAGGCGGGATCCCCTCCAGAGCTACGGCTGAAATCCAGCCAACCCAGCAGCAGCACCGCGTCCGCCCCGGCTAAACCCAGGGCTAGGGGCTCGGGCACCTGAAGCGGCCCCGGCTCGGCGGGCACTGCCCACTCCAGAACCTGCCGCAGAGCCTTGAGGCCGGCGGCCTCGGCTTCCAACACCGCCAGCAGTTCTGCACGATTGCTCTTGGCGAAGCACACACGCCCGTCGTCGAGCTCCAGCCGCCACGCCCTGTGGATGCAACCGCCGCCCACCGGGGTCATGGCCGCGAGCTCCGCTCCGGTGTGTTGCAGCACCCATGGCGCCAGCTCCGGCTTGGCCATCGGATCTCAAGGCGTCGCGGCCGGAGCCTGGGCACTGCCAGCATGCCGCGATGACCAGCCGTTGTGATGTGGCGGTGCTCGGGGCAGGCATTGCCGGCCTCACCGCTGCCGCCTTGCTCGCTGCCGAGGACCGGCAGGTGGTGCTGCTCGAGGCGCACCACCAGAGCGGAGGCTGCGCTGGCACCTTCCGGCGCGGGCCCTATGTGTTCGATGTGGGGGCCACTCAGGTGGCGGGCTTTGAGCCCGGCGGCATTCATCAGCGCCTGTTCGCCCACTTCGGTCTTCCCCTGCCCCAGGCCTCAGCGCTTGATCCGGGTTGCAGCGTTTATCTGGCGGGAGAGTCGGAGCCGATCCGGCTCTGGCGAGATCCTGAGCGCTGGCGGCAGGAGCGGGCCAGGCAGTTCCCCGGTAGTGATCGCTTCTGGGACCTTTGTGCCTGGCTGCATCGCAGCAACTGGGCCTTTGCGGCCAAGGATCCGGTCTTGCCGCCGCGCAGTCTCTGGGACCTGCAGCAGCTCCTGCCCGCCCTCTCGCCGGCGACCCTTGCCAGTGGGGTGTTTGCCACCGCCACCGTGGCCGATCTGCTGCGCCTCTGTGGTTGCGGGGCTGATCCACGCCTGCGGCGGTTTCTCGATCTGCAGCTGCGGCTTTACTCGCAGGAACCGGCGGATCGCACCGCCGCGCTGTATGGGGCGACGGTGCTGGCGATGGCCCAGGAGCCTCTGGGGCTCTGGCATCTGCAGGGTTCGATGCAGCGGTTGAGTGACGCCCTCGAGCAGGCCCTCGCCGCCTCCAGGGGATCGCTGCGTTTGCGGCATCGGGTCAGCGCACTCCAGCCGAATGCCGAGGGCTGGCTGGTCAGCGGTGAGGCCGGGGCCGGTGCCCCCTTTGCCCTGCAGGCCAAGCAGGTGGTCTGCGCACTGCCACCCCAGGCGCTGCCTGGGCTGTTGGGCGACGCGTTGCCCTCCTCCTACAGGCACCGCATCGCCGGGTTCCCGGATCCATCAGGGGCCCTGGTGCTCTACGCCGCCGTGGAGCGCGATCAGTTGCCGCCCGATGGGGCGTTGCATGCGCAGATCGACTGGCCCGATCCCGGCAGCCTGTTTGTCTCCTTCAGTGCCGAGGGGGATGGGCGAGCGCCCCAGGGGCAGGCCACCGTGATCGCCAGCGTGTTCACCCCAGCAAAACCCTGGTTTGATCTGCCTGAAGCGGCCTATCAGGAGCGCAAACAGCTCACACTGCAGGCCATGCAGGAGGGCTTGTGCCAGGGCTTGGGTCTGCCGCTGGAGGCCTACCTCCATGCGGAGCTGGCCACGCCGCGGGGGTTTGCCGGCTGGACCGGTCGCCCCTTTGGCTTCGTGGGTGGGTTGGGACAGCATCCCAGCCGCTTTGGTCCCTTTGGCTTGGCCAGCCGCACGCCTCTGCCGGGGTTCTGGCTTTGCGGTGATGCGATTTACCCCGGAGAAGGCACCGCGGGGGTGAGCTTGTCGGCCCTGATGGCCTGCCGCCAACTGCTGGCCTCCGAGGGCCAGGCCTTGGAGCTCAAGGCCCAGCTTTAGGGCTGGCCTCAGAGAAAGTCCGGCCGCAGGGCTTGGCAGTGGCTGAGGCTTCGCTCGAGGCTGCTCCAGTCTTCCCCCTGCACCAGGGCCTCCAGGTCGCTGAGCTGCTGGCGGTAGTGCTGCAGGGCTTCCAGCACAGCGCTGCGGTTGCAGCGGGCCATCAAGGTGCCCAGCTCCGGATTCCCTCCCCCGATGCGGCTGGTGTCGGCGAAACCGCTCGAGGCCAGTTGACGCACCAGGGCTGCAGCATCGGCGGCCTCACCCCCCTGCTCCGCCGCCTGGAGCAGGGCGGCACTCACCAGAACAGGCATATGGGAAATCAGGGCCACCGCCCGGTCATGGGCTGCGGCCGGGCAGGTGAGCCAGTGAGCCCCCAGGGATTCCGCCAGATCCCGCACACTGTTGAGGGCGTCTCTGTCGGTCTGTTCGTTGGGCGTGACCACCCATGGGCGTCCGGCAAACAGGCCCGTCAGTCCAGCCTCCACGCCCGCCTCGGCGGTGCCGGCCATCGGATGACTGGCCACAAATCGGGGGTGTTTCTGCTGCCAGAGGGTGGAGATCGGCTGCTTCACCGAACCCACATCGGTGATCACCGCATCGCGCGGTAGGGCAGCCAGGAGCTCCGCTTCGGGATCAAGCAACCGATCCAGAGGCAGGGCCAACACGATCAGGCCGCAGTCGGCCAGCACGGAAGGATCGAGATCGATCTGGCTGGCCAGCTGGCGCTCCCGGGCGCGCTCCATGGTGCTGGCGCGGTGCACCAGGGCCCTGACCTCCAGCCCCTGGCCCTGTAGGTCGAGGCCGAGGGATCCGCCGATCAACCCCAGACCCACGATCCCCACCGGTCGCTCACGCCAGGGGGTTGTCATTGCTGAACAATCGTCTGGATCCAGCTTCCTACGATTCGCGGATGTTGGAAGCCAAGGCCCACCAACAGCTCAAGGCGCTCCTCCGCCAGGAGGGGGAGACGCGCTGGCCGCATCACCTCACCTTGAGTCGCTTGGTGGCCCGCAGTCTGCGGCGCTCCGACCAGACCCTGGTGCGGCTCGCCCCCGGCAGTGATCCCAGTTGGCTGCTGGGGCTGTTGGTGCCGCTGGCGCTGCATGAGCGCCCTGTGGCGCTGGTGCTGACTGCGGCCCTGCGGCAACGCCTGCTGCAGGTGGACCTGCCCCGTTTGCAGGCCGTGGGCCTCAGCCTGCCCTGTTGGGAAGGCCTGGCGGCTCCACCGGATGCCGCCCCCCTCTGGCTCCTCAGCCATGACCAGCTGGTGCAGGTCTGGAGGCAGGGGCTGCTCGGCGAGCGGCAGCTGGTGCTGCCGGAAGGGGAGCTGCTGGAGCCTCTGCTGCGCCAGGCCCAGGAGGTGGTGATTGAAACCGCGCACTGGGAGCAGTTGCGCCGCAGCCTGCCCGCCGCTGCCACGAGCTTGCTGCAGCTGCATGAGCGCCTTAGTCGCCGCCTGCTCGCTCGACCCTGTGGCCCTGCGCAGCAGGTGTCGATCACGCCCGACGATGAAGCGCCGCTGCGCCAGCTGCTGGCCCTGCTTGGCCCTCTGCCGGAGCCCTGGCCGCAGTGGCTCGAGACCGCCGGTACGGGATGGACCAGCTGGGCTTCGGTCAATCCGACCCTGCTGCAGTGGCAGTGGCATCGCCAGCCCCTCGACCCCTGCCGGGAGCTCGCTGCGTTGTTTGAGGGCCGGGGGATTGTCCTGGTCGGTCCCTGGCCGGAGGCGGCAACCCCTCCGCTGGGTTTTGCCCCCCAGGTTCAGGTGAGCCTGGCGGATCCTCCGTTGCTTGAACCCCTGCCCTTGTTCGCCCCCCAGGGTCAGGCTCTGCCGAATGCCCCCCATTACCCGATGCACTTGCTGGACCAGTGCCGGCGTCTGGTGCTCGGACAGTCCGGATTAACGGTGGTGCTGCTCGACGACGAGGGCCTGCGCCTGGGCCTGGTCAGTGCCTTGGCTGCTGAATTCGGCAGCCGGGTGGGCCATGAGCTCACGGCTCCTGAGGCCAATGGCGTGATTTGCTGCAGCTGGGGCTGGTGGCTGGAGCACCAGCCACGGCTTCCCCTGCCCTGTCAGATCGTTGCGGCCACCCTGCCGATCTCCAGCCTCGAGGATCCCCTCACCGCCGCTCGGGTGGCCGCGCTGCGGATCCAGGGGCGGGATTGGTTCCGGGAATTGCTGCTGCCGGAGGCGCTGGGACGTCTTCAACGCTCCGTGGCCGGCCTGCGCCGCAATGGTGGCCGCCTGGCGGTGCTCGATGGTCGTCTCAAGCGCCGGGGTTGGGGCCGTCAGGTGCTGGAAACCTTGGAGCCCTGGGTTGCGTTGCAACGGCTCCTGCCGAATCCCTAACCCTTCTCCGCTCTTAACCTGGCCCTGCCGCAGCAGAGCAGAGTGATGGGCGAGGCCAAGCGACGGGTGGATCAGGGCCTGCCCCCGCGGGAGCGCAAGGTGGCCTCCAGCAAGCCCAAGGACACCTCACCACGCATTGCCCCTTGGCTGCCCTTGACCCAGCGTCAGGGTGAGCAGTTCGTGCAGGTCACCACCCGTGGAGCCTGGATTGGGATTGGCGCCCTGGTGCTGTTCTGGATCACGGTGCGCTTTTTGGGGCCTGCTCTGGGGTGGTGGACGCTGGCCGACGGCTGAACCTGCGTGGGCATTTGCGCACCGGAGCTAGCCGCACCCACGCAATTCTGAAGAAAAGATTAGGATCGTTAGATCCATTGCAGGGGCGGTCATGTTCGCGCGTCTGGCTGAGCAATACCGCTCTGTTGTTGAAGATCTGGTGATGAGCCTGCGCGCGCTGGCTGAGGGGCTGCAGCGCCAGGGAATTCCCGCCACCTGTTACGTCTGCGGAGATGACCGTGATGGTCACGGGGCCTCGTTTGTCGCGAGCCTTGGTGATCAGCACATGGTGCGTTTTCTGGTCTCCGACTTCGGCATCAGCTGGGTTGAATCCCGCCATGGTCATGAGTTGGTGAAGCTCGAAGGTGCCGAAGCCATTCAGGAGCTCGAGCGTGTGGCTACGGGTCTGCGTTCGGCCGCGCCAGCCGCCCAGGAGCAGGAGACCCAACCCCTGCTGAACGCGGCCTGATCCGATTGCCCTGAGCCGCAGCCCCGTTGCTGCAACAAAGCCCCCCGGCCCTTCGGCCGGGGGGCTTTCGTTTGGCGGTTGTGATCGCCCTCCCGCCTCAGCTGGCGGCGGCCACCGGCGGCTCCTGGGCAGCGCTGGCACCTGCGGCAGCCAATTTGGCGGCGGCGGCGGCCACCGGTTTGAGCGAGTCGCTGTTTTCGCTCAGCTTCTGGCGCACCTTGACCTCGATGGCCTCCTTCTGCTCCGGGTTCTGCTCCAGCCAGCTGATGGTGTTGTCTCGGCCCTGGCCGATGTTGTCGCCTTCGTAGCTGTACCAGGCGCCTTTGCGCACCACCACGCTGTGCTCTTCAGCCAGGTCGAGCAGGCAGCCCACGGTGCTGATGCCCCGCCCGAAGAGGATGTCGAACTCCGCAATGCGGAAGGGAGGGGCCACCTTGTTTTTGGCCACTTTCACCTTGGCGCGGATGCCGTATTCCTCGGTGCCTCGCTTGAGGGTCTGGATGCGGCGGATGTCCAGGCGCACGGAGGCATAGAACTTCAGCGCATTGCCGCCAGTGGTGGTTTCGGGGTTGCCATAGGTGACGCCGATCTTCTGACGCAACTGGTTCAGGAAGATCACGGTGCAGCCGGACTTGCCGATGTTGCCGGTGATCTTGCGCATGGCCTGGCTCATCAGGCGGGCCTGGCTGCCCACGGCCAGATCGCCCATCTCCCCCTCGATTTCCGAGCGGGGCGTGAGGGCCGCAACGGAGTCGACCACCACGATGTCAACCGCTGCGGAGCGCACCAGCTGGTCGACGATTTCCAGGGCCATTTCGCCGGTATCGGGTTGCGAGACCAGCAGGTTTTCAATGTCGACCCCAAGGGCTGCGGCGTAGACGGGATCGAGGGCGTGCTCGGCGTCGACAAAGGCGGCTACGCCACCGCGGCGTTGCACCTCGGCGATGGCGTGGAGGGTCAGGGTGGTTTTGCCGGAGCTTTCCGGGCCGTAGACCTCCACGACGCGGCCTTTGGGGTAGCCGCCTCCAAGGGCCAGGTCCAGCGTGAGGGCTCCCGTGGGGGTGGTCTCGATCCGCATGCGCGAGGCATCCCCCAGGCGCATGATCGAGCCCTTGCCAAAGTTGCGCTCGATTTGATTCAGCACCAGGCCAAGGGCCTTATCCCGTTCGGGACTGGTGTTGGTGGTTTTGTCGTCGGCAGGCATCTCTACGGGAATCGGCGGAAAGGTGGTGGTGCGGGTCGCTGTGCGGTTGGGCCGAAGGGTTCGGCCATCCTGGGCGACCTCTCAGTAAGAAGTGCCACCTCAGGAGCCAAGTGTTCCGCCGAGGCGCTCACTGGGCATGTAGTACAGGCGTACGCTAGCGGTTTATGGCCAGCCCGCCAAGGGCTGCTCGAACTGTTCCGGCTTCAGCAGCTGGATGCCGGAAGGCAGGCCATCCCGGTCTCCTGGGCCCAGGTAGCCCCAGGACACCAGGAAGCAGCGAACAGCCTCCAGGCCGGCCGTGTGTCGCACGGCTTCCAGGGTCGGTCGGCGGTCTTCGACAAACCACAGCGGTGAGGCCCCTTGGCTCAGGCGCAGCAGAACCTCGGGCTTGCTGCCCTGTTCATGCCCATAGACCGCCTTGGCTGTGAGTCCGTAGCCGGCGAGGAGTTCCTTGGCAAAGGCACCTCCTTTGGTGGTGAGCACCAGCCAGTCGCTGCCTTCGCTCTGCAGGCGCTGCAGGCGCTCCGGCACTCCTGGATACGGTTGATGCAGGGCTCTCCACGCCAGTGGATCCTGCAGGATCGCTTCGCTGCGCAGGGTTTCCAGGGCCTGTTGCAGGCGCTCTGGGCTCAGCTGCCAGCGCTCGAGGGCCGCTTGGGTCTGGCCTCTGTAGTTGTTGAGGTAGGCGCTGAGATCAAGAGTGCTGCGGGAGAGCTCAAGGGCGGCCAGCACCATCTCCCAGCCCTTGTGAATCAGAGGGCGCAGCTGCGCGAAGCCAGCTGGGGCGAGCTCCGGCAGTTCTCGTTCGGGTCGCAGCGCCAGGGCGGCGCGGCGTGCACTCCACCAGTACTCGCGCATGCCATCAACGAGGACCCCATCGAAGTCGAAAACCAGCAGCGGAGCAGCGATCATTGGCGCTGAAACCCCTTGCGCTGGCTGGGGAGTGGAAAAACTGGGCCGCTAGGATTCGAACCTAGGAATGGCGGGACCAAAACCCGCTGCCTTACCACTTGGCGACGGCCCAACGCGCTGTGGCTCAGACACCCGGGGGCGTCGTCGTCAGCACCCAGATAGTTACCCACAGCGAGTCCACCTTCGTCAATGTCGCTGGCCCCTCTCAGCGGGGAAAGATGCGCAGGCGCTGTTGGCTGCCGCTGCCGAACTCAGCGGAGGTCAGGCGGTAGCGCGCCGCCAGCTCCGCTTGCATCCGACGGATTTCGGCGGAGCGGGGCAGCAGTTCCACCGGTTGTCCCTTGGGAATCACCAGCTGCTCCACGGCCAGCCTGCATTCCTCCATCGCTTCCAGAGCGTTATCCCGCTGCGCTGTCGTTTGGGTGTGATCGTCGGGTTGCGGCTCCTCGTCATCCCCCCTCCGTTGCAGCAGCCGCTCCAGACCCCGCTGGATCTGGGGCAGGGTGTCGGCCTTGATCACCAGGATCGGCAGACCTGCCTCTTTGGCCCGGCGGCGGAGCTCCGGGCTTTGCCCCAGGCGCTGGCGACCGGCCAGCACCACATCGGCCTGTTCGACCTCCCCCACCAGCTGCACCGGTAAGCGACGGCTGCGGATGGCTTGCTCGATCAACTGGTCGCTGAGTCCGGCGTTGAACAGCTGGAGGGGGCCCGGCGTTGGTTCCTCCGATGGGGTGTCGGTGCCTGCGATATCGCTCGGGGGAGGCAGGGGCTGGGGTGCCAGCTCGGGCGCCTTGACCCGCGGCCGTGGCGGATGCACGGGGACGGCTATGGGTGTTGGGGGCTGGGGCTCGCTGAGGAGGAGGTGTCCGTTCTCGTCGAGCTGTCGCACCTGGGGGCGTGGCAGTTGCCCACGCAGCAACAGATCCACGGTGCGGGCCACATCGCGATGCACCAGCCAGCGATGCCGGTTGTGCATCTCTACGGCCAGGGGAAAGGTGGGTTCGGCCGCCCTCTCCAGCACCGTTTTCTGGCTGCGGCGCCGGCGTGCCTCCTCATCCCCGAGGGTGACGGATTCGATGCCCCCCACCAGATCGCTGAGGGTGGGGTTCTTCACCAGATTGGCCAGCTCGTTGCCATGGGCGGTGGCGACGAGCATCACCCCCCGCTCGGCGATGGTGCGGGCGGCCTGGGCCTCCAGTTCGGTGCCGATTTCATCGATCACGATGACTTCGGGCATGTGGTTTTCCACCGCCTCGATCATCACCTGGTGTTGCAGTTCCGGCCTCGCCACCTGCATGCGCCGCGCCCGGCCGATGGCGGGGTGGGGAATGTCTCCGTCACCGGCGATCTCGTTGCTGGTGTCGATCACCACCACCCGCTTGTTCAGGTCGTCGGCCAGCACGCGGGCGATCTCTCGCAGGGCCGTGGTTTTGCCGACCCCCGGGCGGCCCATCAGCAGCAGCGACTGCCCCGAATCCATCAGGTCGCGCACCATCGCCACCGTGCCGAACACCGCACGACCCACCCGGCAGGTCAGCCCCACCACATCTCCGGTGCGATTGCGGATGGCGCTGATGCGATGCAAGGTGCGCTCGATCCCAGCCCGGTTGTCACCTCCGAAGCGGCCCAGCTGCTCCACCACGGCCGCCAGGTCTGAGCGCTCCACCACCGCGGCCCCGAGGGGAACGGCCCGTCCGGGATAGCGCGCCTCTGGCACCCGACCCAGATCGAGCACCACCTCCAGTAGCTGATCGCGGGCCTCCGCTTCCCGCAGTGACTCCTGCACCCCCTGGGGCAAGACCTCCAGCAGGCGGTCGAGATCGTCGGTGATCCGTTGGGTGTTGATCGCGGTGTCGCGGGGAGGGGTGGAGACCATCGTTGCGCTCGAGGCTGGCATCGGGGCCAGGGACTCCCGAGATGGCGTTCTAGCCATCAACGGGTCAGCCAGGGGCCAATGAAGCTCTGAATGCGTTCCTGAGCCTGCTCCCGCAAGTCGGGACAGTCCCGCAGGGGCCTGCCTGTGGCCTCCGCCTGCTGCAGAAGGGGTTGCAGCAGGCTGCGGGCCATGCCGCCAAAGGCCACTCCGGCCGCCCCGCTGTTCGCGGGCAGCAAGGCCAGGGTGTGGGCATTGGTTCCCCCCGCCAGCTGCAGGGGGCCAGGGGGAGCCCAGGGCCGTAGCTCCTGCAGCAGCTTCACCGCCGAACGGGCGGTGCCCGATCCCACATCGCCGCTCATCGGACGGCCATCGAGCTGCCAGAGCGGCCGGAAGCCCGCCCGCCGCAGCTCAGCGAATCGCTGCCAGAGCTCCTGGGCTAGCTCCCGCGCCGTAAGCGCCGCCGCTGGGGTGGGCTGCGCCCCCGCTCCCCGCTCAAGCCCGCAGCTGACGGCTAGGCGCTTCAGAGGGATGCCACTGGCTTCCAGCTGGGCCAGGCGCCGCCGGAACGCCTCCTGCCTGCCGGCCTGGGTGTGCAGTTCGACGGCATCGGGTCGGATCTCCTGCAGCAGGGCCGGTACCTCCTCGGCGCTGAGCAGCTGTTGCTGCTCAGCGATCAGACCGAGCGGGCAGGCGGGTAGGCAGCGGCCGCAGCCGTAGCAGCGTTCAGTCACCACCCCGCCCTTGCTGCCGATCGCCTCCGCGGGACAGACCCGCTGGCAGGGCCTGGGGCAGTCGCTAGGGCAGTGCTCGGGATCGAATTGGGCTTTGCGGAAGTGAGGGTCGTTCCCGTCACTCAGGCTCAGCATCAGCCAGGGGCGCTGCGCTCCGCGGGCTTCAGCCCAGGCCATGCCGCGTCGCGCAGCCGCCGCCACGGCGCGATCCGCGGCGATGTCGATGCAGTGCACCCCCGCTTCGGCATAGAGGGCGCAGAGATCTTCAATGGCCGCCAGATCCTGGTTGCTGGCACCGCAGATCAACTTGACCCAGCGGCCTTGGCGGAGAGCCGCCTCGGGGTTCAAGCCGCCTGCGCGAGGAGCGAGCTGAGGGGCTGCCAGCGCAGGGAGCGGGCACCGCCCATCTCCACAACGATTTTGAGGCGGGGTTCCCGTTGGGTGAGGTTCTGCAGGGCCGCCAGTTCGGCCCGGGAGAGCACCTGGCCCTCCAGCAACCACAGCAACACGGGGGCTGATCCTTCAAAGAGATGGCCGAGTTGCGGGGCTGCCATCTGCACTTCACCAACCGCAGCGCCGCGTCCGACGCTCTGGTGACCGAGATGGGGAGGCCGCACACCATGCGACTGGAGCAGGAAGGCCTCCGGGTCGCCAAGCCCCCGCGCTGATGTGAGTTGGGCTCGATAGCCCGCGGCCCGCAGACGCCGCAGGAGACGGGTTTCGGCGCCACCTTCTAATGGGGCGTAGAGCGCCAGTGCCCCAGCACGCTCCAGCTCCTGGCGGAAACCGCGGCCGGTGAGCAGCAGAGGCATGGGGCGGATCAGCGCTCCGGGAAGTCTGGCAGCTGATCGCAGCAAAGGGGTGGAAGGTGCTGAGGTATGGTGTTCGCTTGTGCAGTTGCAACTGTGCCCGTCCGCTAGCCGGGCCTCCAGGGCAATGCACAAGGTCGCCAGTGGTGGCGGCCTTCCCGGGCCCGTGTGGCTCTTCTGAGTCGCCGGGAAACTGCTCTTTACGGTCTGCGCGCCTGTCGTTCAGCCCCTGGAGCAAGTCCCAGCCCCCGCTGATTCGACATCGCTAGCCCAGCCGCATTGGTTCACGTTGGTTCTGGTTCCCCAGAACTTCCCGCTCCATCGGTCCACTCGCGTTCATCGATTCAGCTACGCCACTCCAGAGGAGTGGTGGTCCAGCTGGCGTATCTCCCTCCTTATGTCCATCGGCATTCTTGGGAAGAAACTGGGCATGTCCCAGTTCTTCGACGACGAAGGCAGGGCCATTCCGGTCACCGTGATCGAGGCTGGCCCCTGCCGCATTACCCAACTCAAGACCGACAGCACTGACGGCTACACCGCCGTTCAGCTCGGCTTCGGTGACATCCGCGACAAGCTCGTCAACAAGCCCGCCAAGGGCCACCTGGCGAAGTCGGGCGATGAGCTTCTCCGCCACCTGAAGGAATACCGCGTCGACTCCGTCGACGGTCTGGAGCTCGGCAGCGCAGTCACCGTGGCCGCCTTTGAGGCGGGCCAGAAGGTCGATGTGAGCGGCGACACCATCGGTCGTGGTTTCGCTGGTTACCAGAAGCGCCACGGCTTCAGCCGCGGCCCCATGACCCACGGTTCGAAGAACCACCGTGAGCCCGGTTCCACCGGTGCCGGTACCACCCCCGGCCGCGTGTATCCCGGCAAGCGCATGGCTGGCCGCTACGGCGGCAAGCAAATCACCACCCGCGGGCTCACCATCCTGAAAGTGGATGCCGAGCGCAACCTGCTCGTGGTGAAGGGCTCGGTGCCCGGTAAGCCCGGCGCCCTGCTGAACATCCTCCCCGCTAAGCGGGTGGGCTTTAAAGCCGCGAACTGAGGAGGACAGAGATGGCTAACTGTGTTGTTCGCGATTGGCAGGGCAAAGAGGCCGGCAAAGCCAGCCTTGACCTGAAAGTCGCCAAGGAAACGTCTGCAAAAGACTTGGTGCACCGTGCTGTGGTGCGCCAGCTGGCCCATTCCCGTCAGGGCACGGCCAGCACCCTCACCCGCGCTGAGGTCGCTGGTGGTGGCCGCAAGCCCTACAAGCAAAAAGGCACCGGTCGCGCCCGTCAGGGTTCGATCCGCACCCCCTTGCGTCCCGGTGGTGGCGTGGTGTTCGGGCCCAAGCCCCGCACCTACACCCTGGCGATGAACCGCAAGGAGCGTCGCCTCGCCCTGCGCACCGCTCTGATGAGCCGCGCCGCCGACATCATCGTGGTGAAGGGCTTCGCGGCTGGTCTGGACACCCCCAAGACCAAAGAAATCACCGCTGCCCTGAGCCGCTTCGGCATTGCCGATGGTGCCAAGGTGCTGGTGGTGCTGGATGCCCCCAGTGAGGTGGTGCGCCGTTCGGTGCGCAACCTTGAAAAGGTGAAGCTGATCGCCGCTGATCAGCTCAACGTGTTCGATCTGCTCCACGCCAACCATCTGGTGGTGAGCGAGGAAGCGCTCGCGAAGATTCAGGAGGTCTACGGCG
>VGPT01000045.1 GCA_016882485.1 Cyanobacteria bacterium M_surface_10_m1_298 | reverse complement strand
CCACGAAACCACTGAGCCCAAGTTGGGCCAAGCGATGGAGAGCGCGGCGCATCCGAGTCCTCATCGAGCCTGAGCAATCACAAAAGAACGCGGCAAATCGAGAAACTTGCCGGAGGTGGGCACGTAGGCCCGGTTGTTGAACACGTCGTAGTCGAGCTCCTCGATCACATCGAGGATGCCCCGATACAAACGCAGGGAGGCCCACACCGGCCAGCGGGCATCGGGAGCCAGCCAACGCACTCCGGCTTCCGAGCGGGCGAACCAATCGCGAGCGCGATTCACCTGAAAGCGCATCAGTTCGCGCCAGCTGTCGTTGAGGGTGCCGGCCATCAGCTCCTCTTCGCTGTAGCCAAAGCGTTTCAGATCCTCTTGCGGCAGATAAATCCGCCCGCGGCCACGATCCTCCCCCACGTCGCGCAGGATGTTGGTGAGCTGATTGGCAATGCCCAGGGCCACTGCTGCATCGCTGGTGTCCGGCGGATCGCTCCAGGGTGCGGAGGTGTAGGCGGGATCAACCCCCATCACCTCCTGCGTCATCAAGCCCACAGTGCCGGCCACGCGGTAGCAGTAGAGCTTCAGGTCGTCGAATGTGGCGTAGCGGGTGGTGGTGAGATCCATCCGCATGCCCTCGATCATGTCCAGATAGGGCTGAAGCGGCTGGGGGTAGCGCTGGATTGTGTCGACCATCACCCGATCGAGACCATCGAGAATCTCTCCCTGGAACAGGGCTCGGGTGCGTTGTTCCCAGCGATCCAGGCGATCCGCCAGCTCCTCGACAGGCCGAGCCATCGCCTCCGGGCTATCCATCAGCTCGTCGGTGCGCCGGCACCAGACATAGATCGCCCAAATCGCCCGCCGTTTGGCCGGTGGCATCAACAACGTGCCCAGATAGAAGGTTTTCGCCCACTCCGCTGTTTCCTTGCGGCAGGCTTCGTAGGCGTCCTCCAGGGACGGAATCGTGATCTGGTCGGTTGCTGTTCTCACAGCAACCTTCAAGCCGCGACCACTGTTTTGGACTCAGACACCGCCTGGGCACACAACTTGCCGCTGAGCACCGCTCCTTCCATTGAGGCCAGGTAGCGCTGCATGGTGTAGTCACCAGCCAAGAAGAAGTTGGAGATCGGAGAGGTCTGATCCGGACGCAGCTTCTGACAGCCGGGCACGGTTTTGTAGACCGACAGGGGTGTTTTCACAACGATCGATTTGCGCAGCTTGGCCTGATCATCCCCGGTGAAGTGCATCGGGAAGAGGCGCTTGAGCTCCTCCATCGTGGCGGCCACGATGTCTTCATCGGAGCGACCGATCCAATCCTTCGCCGGAGCAAACACCAGCTCGAGCATCGAGCGGTCGGGGTCTTCGTATTCCCTGCAGGTGTTGCTCATGTCGGCATACACACTCAGCAGTGGGCTGCGGCTGAACAACAGATGGTCGATCTCGGTGAGCTTGCGATCAAACCACAGATGAATGTTGATCACCGGTACGCCATTCAGCCCGTCCAACTTCTGGAAGTAGGGCATCTGCTTCCAGGGCTCCGGCAGCAGCAGCTTGAACGGATCCACCGGCAGGGCGCTCACATAGGCATCGGCCTGCAGCGTGAAGCCTTCCTTGCCCTTGATGCCGCCAATGCGGAAGCCGCTCACGGAGCCATCGGCATGGAGCTCGATCTCGCGCAACGGCGCATCGAGATGCACTTCACCGCCGCGCTCGGTGACGTAATCCACGATCGGCTGGCACAACCGCTGGGGGGGATTGCCATCGAGGAAGGCCATCTTCGAGCCATCACTTTCCTGGAGGAAGCGATTCAGAGCCGTGAGAACCACCGTGCTGGAAATCTCATCGGGATCGATGAAGTTCAACGCCTTAGCCATGGCGATGAAGACCTCATCATTCACCCGCTCCGGGATGTTGTGGAGGCGGAGCCATTCGGTCCAGGAATACTGGTCGCACTCCTCCACGTACTGCTGACCGCGCAGCATGGCCGGCACGAGACCCATGCCAAAGGAGATCTTCTCCGGCCAGCTGAGCATGTCGTTGTTGCCCAGGATGGCTGCCACACCATTCAAGGGTGCCGGAATGTCGGGGAAATCGAAGCGGCTGTAGGTGCCAGGCGTTTCCTTCTGGTTGAAGATCATCGAGTGGCTCTTCCACTGGAGCCGGTCTTCGATGTTGAGCTCCTTGAAGAGCTGGCGCATGTTGCGATACGCGCCAAAAAAGATGTGCAGACCGGTCTCGTACCAGTCGCCGTCGTCGTCCTGCCAGGCGGCCACCTTGCCGCCGAGCACATCACGGGCTTCCACCACCACCGGGGTATGTCCGGCGTCGCAGAGGTACTTGGCACAGGCCAAACCGGCCAAGCCAGCACCAGCGATGGCGACGCGCATGGAAAACCCAAAATCAGCACACAACCTTAAAGGTCCCGAGTCCAGGCCCGAGACCTCCTGCTTGCGCTCCGGCTTGACCGCTGGAGGCGAGGCCTTCTTAAAGTCTTGACGCCGGTCTTTGGGTTTGCCGGTCAGCAGCTCGCTTCGTCATGGCCGCCACCCTGATCAAATCGACCACCCGCCACGTGCGCCTGTTCACCGCGCGGGTCGAAAACGGGCAACTAATCCCCGATCGCGAGCAACTCACCCTGGATCTCGATCCAGATAACGAGTTCCTCTGGGACAGCGCAGCTCAGAGCGCGGTTCAACAGCGTTTCCAGGAGCTGGTGGCGGCCAACGCCGGCAACGATCTCAACGACTACAACCTGCGCCGCATCGGATCGGAGTTGGAGGGCACCATTCGCACCCTTCTGCAGGCCGGCCAGCTCCGCTACAACCCCGACTGCCGGGTGCTCAACTACTCCATGGGCCTTCCCCAGAGCCCTGAGCGCCCATGACGCGCTCCCGCTACGGCCGCAGCGACCGCTACGAGGAGCGCTACAGCGATGGTTACGGCTATTCCGACAGTCCACGCCGTGACGGCGGTCGCCCCCGCGGCCCTTCAGGCGGTGGAGCCCCGGGTGGTGGCGGGGGAGGCGGCTTCCAGTTCAACCTCGGCACCGCGGCCGTGCTGGGGGGCGTGCTGGTGGTGGGCATCGGCATCGGCACCGGCATCTCCAGCACCACCCAGGGGGATCAGGGCAACATCGCCAGCTCCCAGCAGCTGGACATGGCGGTGCCCGATCCGGAGTTCTGCCGGCAGTGGGGCGCCAGCGCCTTCGTGATGGACATCGAGCTCTACACGACCATGAACCCCAGCTCGAGCTTCGTGACACAACCCGCCCTCAAGCCCGGCTGCGTGATTCGACGGGAGAACTGGAGCGTGCTGCAGAAGGAGGGGGCGGTCACCGCCGAGCAAATGCGCCAGTGCAAGCAGCGCATGAACACCTTCGCCTACATCGGATCGGTCAAAGACAAACCGATCGTGCGCTGCGTCTACCAAACCGACACCGCAGAAAACAAGTTCCTCACCAAGGGGGTGGCTGACGACAGTGTGGGCATCACCCCGGAAGCGGATCAGTTCTGATCTGCCTCAGGCCTCACTGAGCTGAGCATCCGAGACCTGCGGGTTGGGGATCAGCGGCCGGCGCAGGGGGCTGTCGGGGCTGGCGAACACCGGCAGGATCTCCTTGCGGAAGGCATCCGCTGCCCGGGAGCAGTAGCGAGCCGGATGGGTGATCAGCTTCAGCTGACGGCGCACCGAGAGGTCGGCCAGGCTTGGTCTGTGCAGGT
Organism: Cyanobacteria bacterium M_surface_10_m1_298; assembly: GCA_016882485.1. GTDB lineage: Bacteria > Cyanobacteriota > Cyanobacteriia > PCC-6307 > Cyanobiaceae > Vulcanococcus. Next base: position 9,047 of record VGPT01000045.1, on the reverse strand, counting down.
TTCCGGCGGCCAGTTCGCGCTCGATCGACACCACCGGCAGGAAGGCGGCCCCCAGACCGCTCTGCACTGCATTTTTGATCGCCTCAAAGGAGTTGAGCTCCATCTCGATCTTCAGCCGCGACACATCGAGGCCGGAGCGGGCCAGGAGCTGGTCCACCATCTTGCGGGTGGTCGACTGGGCATCGAGACAAACAAAGCCCAGGCGGTAAAGGTCGTCTTTGCTGAGTTCCGGCAGGCGAGCCAGGGGGTGCTTGGTGGGAAGCACCAGCGCCAGCTCATCACTGGCGTAGGGCACCACCTGCAGCAGCTCATTGAGCTCGCTGGGGAGTTCTCCACCGATGATCGCCAGATCGATCTGACCGTTAGCCACACTCCATCCCGTGCGCCTGGTGCTGTGCACCTGCAGCTGCACGGCCACCTCGGGGTATTTCTGGCGGAACAGCCCGATCATCCGCGGCATCAGATAGGTGCCGGTGGTCTGGCTTGCCCCCACCACCAGGGAACCGCCCTTGAGGTTGTGGAGATCATCGAGGGCGCGGCAGGCCTCCTGGCACTGGCTCAGGATCCGGTCGCAGTAGCTCAGTAACAAGTGACCCGCTTCGGTGAGCTGGGCCTTACGCCCACCCCGGTCAAACAGCGAGACATTGAGCTGCTTCTCCAGGTTCTGAATCTGGAGACTCACAGCCGGCTGGGTCACATAGAGGCTGTCGGCCGCCTTTTTAAAGCTGCCCTCCGTGGCGATGGCCCGCAGGATGCGCAGCTGATCAAGAGTGAACGGCAGATCAGCCATGCAGGGGCGCTGGGGCTCCGCGGGGGATCAGAACTCTAGGAGGGTCGTCCAGTGCTGCCGGCCGCTGTTCAGAATCCTTGGGATCCCCACGCCATGACCTGTGTTCGGCAGCAGCAACCTCCACCACAGCAGCGGGGTGATGTTGGCGCTGCTGCTGGCCTTTGCCGTGATCCACAGCGGTGGGGCCTCCCTCCGCTATTGGGGCGCTGATCGGATCGGAGAACGGGCCTGGCGCCTGCTGTTCGCCGCGGTGAGCATCCCCAGTGCCGTGGTGGTGATCGGCTACTTCCTGGCCCACCGCTACGACGGCATCCGGCTGTGGAACCTGCAGGATCAGCCCTGGATCATCCCCGTGGTGTGGGCTGGCACCGCCATCAGCTTTCTGTTTCTCTACCCCGCCACCTACAACCTGCTGGAGATCCCCGCAGTGCTCAAGCCGCAGGTGCGGATGTATGCCACCGGAATCATTCGCATCAGCCGACACCCCCAGGCCATCGGACAAATCCTCTGGTGCTGCACCCACCTGCTCTGGATCGGCAGCAGCTTCATGGTGGCCACCTGCATCGGCCTGATCGCCCATCACCTGTTCGCCATCTGGAATGGCGACCGGCGCCTCAGCAACCGTTTCGGGGAGGCCTTCGAGGAGCTGAAGGCCAGCACCTCAGTGGTTCCCTTCCGGGCGGTCTTGGATGGCCGGCAGCAGCTGGTTTTGGCTGAGTTTCTGCGGCCGGCGCAGCTGGGCATCGTGATCGCCGTCGGCGTGTTCTGGTGGGCGCACCGCTGGATTGGGCTCGGGGCGACGACCTTCTCTCGATCAGGACTGGCTCACTGGTTGGGGTAAAGCCTGCGGCGCCCTGCCTACACTCGCCCTGACTGCCTCAGCGCCGGATGCCCTCGCCCGCCGAACTCGCCTGGCTGATCCCGGTGTTGCCCTTGCTTGGTGCAGCTTTGGTAGGGCTGGGACTGATCAGCTTCAACCGAACGGTGAACCGGTTGCGCAAACCGGTGGCCCTGTTGCTGATCAGTTGTGTGGGTGCAGCCGCGGTGCTGAGTTACGCCGTACTGGCGGAGCAACTGGCGGGCGCCGGATCCACAGAAGTGTTGTTCAACTGGGCCAGCGCCGGAGCCTTCACCCTGGAGATGGGCTTCCGCGTCGACGCCCTCGGCGCCGTGATGCTGGCCCTGGTGACCACCATCGCCGTTCTGGTGATGGTGTATTCCGATGGCTACATGGCCCACGACAAGGGCTATGTGCGTTTTTTCACTTACCTGGCCCTGTTCAGCAGCTCAATGCTGGGCCTGGTGATCAGCCCAAATCTCCTGCAGATCTATGTGTTCTGGGAGTTGGTGGGCATGTGCTCCTACCTGCTGGTTGGCTTCTGGTACGACCGCGATGGCGCCGCCAATGCAGCCCAGAAAGCGTTTGTGGTGAACAGGGTCGGCGACTTCGGCCTGCTGCTCGGCATCCTCGGCCTGTTCTGGGCCACCGGCAGCTTTGGCTTTGAAGACATCGGTCTGCGTCTGCAGGACGCCATCGCTTCAGGCACCGTGTCCAATGGCATCGCTGTGCTGCTTTGCCTGCTGGTGTTCATGGGCCCAATGGCCAAGTCGGCCCAGTTCCCTCTTCACGTGTGGCTGCCCGACGCCATGGAGGGCCCCACGCCGATCTCCGCCCTGATTCACGCCGCCACGATGGTGGCGGCTGGGGTGTTCCTGGTGGCCCGTCTCCAGCCGGTTTACGCGCCTTTTCCGGAGGTGCAGGTGGTTGTGGCCGTGATCGGCACGATCACCCTCTTCCTGGGGGCCTCCATCGCCCTCACGCAGATGGATCTGAAGAAGGGCCTGGCCTACAGCACCGTGAGCCAGCTCGGCTACATGATGCTGGCCATGGGCTGCGGCGCCCCGGTGGCGGGCATGTTCCACCTGGTGACCCATGCCTTCTTCAAGGCGATGCTCTTCCTGGGCTCCGGTTCGGTGATCCACGCCATGGAAGAGGTGGTGGGCCATGAACCCGTGCTCGCCCAGGACATGCGCCTGATGGGCGGCCTGCGCAAACACATGCCGATCACCAGCAGCACCTTTTTCATCGGCTGCGTGGCCATCAGCGGCATCCCTCCCCTGGCGGGTTTCTGGAGCAAAGACGAGATCCTGGGGCAGGCGTTCGGCAGCTTCCCAGTGCTCTGGGCTGCGGGCTTCATCACCGCTGGCATGACCGCCTTCTACATGTTCCGGCTTTACTTCCTCACCTTCGAAGGGAGCTTCCGGGGGAACGACAAGGCGATCCAGGCCCAGCTGATGGCCGCCGCTGGCAAGAGCTCAGAAGAGCATGGCGATGATCACGGTCACGCCCATGCCGAGCACCCGCATGAGTCGGGCTGGCAAATGGCCATGCCACTGGCGGTGTTGGCGGTGCCTTCGGTGCTGGTGGGCCTGCTAGGGGTGCCCTGGAACAGCCGCTTCGGCTACCTGCTCGATCCCCACGAAGCCGCTGAGGTGGCAGAACACTTCAGCTGGGGCGAATTTCTGCCTTTGGCCGGAGCATCGGTGACCATCTCGGTGGTGGGCATCAGCGTGGCGGTGCTGGCCTACGCCCTGCGCAAGATCGACCTGGGCACGGCGGTGGCTGCTCGCTTCCCCACGATCAATGCCTTCCTGGCGAACAAGTGGTATCTCGATGCCATCAACGACAAGCTCTTCGTTCAGGGCAGCCGCAAGCTGGCCCGTTCGGTGCTGGAAGTCGACTCCAAGGTGGTGGATGGCGTGGTCAACCTCACCGGCCTGGTGACCCTGGGCAGCGGCGAAGGGCTCAAATACTTCGAAACCGGCCGCGCCCAGTTCTATGCCCTGATCGTGTTCGGCGGGGTGATCGCCCTGGTGGTGTTGTTCGGCGCTCTGGGCTGACGCAACAACGCTCTGTGTGACAACCGCCACGACAGGGGTGCAGGCTCGGAACTGATTTCTACACTCCGTCCAAAGCAACTGTTCGTCGGTGCCTCTGGACTTCGCCACGACCCTGGCCAGCAGCGCAGCCTTCCCCTGGCTGAGCGCCTCGATCCTGTTTCCGATCGCCGCCGCGCTCTGCATCCCCTTCTTTCCCGATCAAGGGGATGGCAAGCAGGTGCGCTGGTTCGCCCTGGGCGTGGCTCTGATCACCTTCCTGCTCACGGTGGGGGGGTATCTCAATGGCTACGACCCCAGCAATCCCGATCTCCAGCTGGTGGAGAAGGTGAGTTGGCTGCCTGATCTGGGCTTGGCCTGGTCGGTGGGAGCCGACGGCCTCTCGATGCCGCTGATTCTGCTGACCAGCTTCATCACGGCCCTGGCGGTGCTGGCGGCCTGGCCGGTGAGCTTCAAGCCCAAGCTGTTCTATTTCCTGCTCCTGGCCATGGATGGTGGCCAGATCGCGGTGTTCGCCGTGCAGGACATGCTCCTGTTCTTCCTGGCCTGGGAGCTGGAGCTGATTCCGGTGTATCTGCTGCTCGCCATCTGGGGCGGCAAGAAGCGGCAATACGCCGCCACCAAATTCATCCTCTACACCGCCGGTAGCTCCCTGTTCATCCTGCTGGCGGGTCTGGCCATGGCCTTCTTCGGCGGACACGTCAGCTTCGATTACAGCGAGCTGATGGCCAAGGGCTTTCCCCTGAAGTTCCAGCTGCTGGCCTATGCAGGTCTGCTGATCGCCTTCGGCGTGAAGCTCCCAATCGTGCCCCTGCACACCTGGTTGCCGGATGCCCATGGCGAAGCCACGGCTCCGGTGCACATGCTGCTGGCGGGAATCCTGCTGAAGATGGGCGGTTACGCCCTGCTGCGTTTCAACTGCCAGATCCTTCCCGATGCCCACGCCGTGTTTGCCCCACTGCTGGTGGTGCTCGGCGTGGTCAACATCATCTACGCGGCGCTCACCTCGTTCGCCCAGCGCAACCTCAAGCGCAAGATCGCCTACAGCTCCATCAGTCACATGGGCTTTGTGCTGATCGGCATCGGCAGCTTCAGTGCCCTGGGATCCAGCGGGGCGATGCTGCAGATGATCAGCCACGGCCTGATCGGCGCCTCCCTGTTCTTCCTGGTGGGCGCCACCTATGACCGCACCCACACCCTGCAGCTCGATGAGATGGGCGGGGTGGGCCAGAAGATGCGCAAGATGTTTGCCCTGTGGACCGTCTGCTCCCTGGCCTCCCTGGCCCTGCCGGGCATGAGCGGATTTGTGAGCGAGCTGATGGTGTTCGTGGGCTTCGCCACCGACGACGCCTACACACTTCCCTTCCGGGTAGCGGTCGATGGCCTGGCGGCCATCGGGGTGATCCTCACCCCCGTTTATCTGCTCTCCATGCTGCGGGAGATCTTCTACGGCCAGGAAAAGGCCGAGCTCGTGGGCCACACCAACCTGGTGGATGCCGAGCCCCGGGAGATCTACATCATTGGCTGCCTTCTAGTGCCGATCATCGGCATTGGCCTCTATCCGCGCCTGATGACTGACAGCTACAAGGCCTCGATGGAAGTGCTGGTGGCCCGCAATGAGCAGGCGATGAAGGCCCTCACCGCTCCAGCTGGATCCGGTCTGATTCGACAGACCCCCTTCCAAGCTCCATCCCTCAGCTGAGCCGTTACGAAGAACAGCTCCCCGGCCCAAGCCTGTGCAGGAATGGGCTGATCTTCGTAGCCTCCATGGGCGAATCCTGCGGTCCCCCTGACCCATGAAGCAGCTGAACTTCCTGCTGATCTTCAGCTTCGGCCTGGCCACGGTGATGTTCACCCTCGAGAACACCACCCCCACCACCGTTCGCTTCCTGCCGGGGCTGACCACCACCATGCCCCTGGCGGCCCTGCTGTTGGTGGTGGGCGGCGTCGGTGCCACGGCGGCCTGGGTGTTTGCGGTGTGGACAGGCGTGGTGAAGCGCGTTGAAGGCCAGATGGATCCCGGCCAAGTGGAAGCCCAGCAAGTGCGCATTCGCGAACTGGAAGAAGACGTGCAGCGCTATCGCGCCACCGTGGATGCCCAGCTCGGCCTGCTGCCCGCCGCCGGCGAGAGTTCCGCCCAGGGCGAAGCGGCCTAAATCCCCACACAACCCACTCCAGCACTGGTTTCTACGCGTCAGAGCCGGTACTGTCGAAGCAGTGCGCAACACACAGTGGCCGAAGGGGGCGCCAGGCTTGCGATTCGGCTGTTGCAAGACGCCGCCGAGCGGGGTGACCTCGACCCCTGGGATGTTGATGTGATTGCCGTCGTGGACGGCTTCCTCGATCAACTGCGGCAGCGCATCGAAGTGCCCAAGCTGGTGGCAGCGCTGCAAAAGGGCCGCGGCGGCAGTTACGAACAGGATCTGGCCGAAACCAGCGAGGCCTTTCTCGCTGCGTCGGTGCTGGTCAGCCTCAAAGCCGAAGTGCTCGAAGCCCAGACCTTCCCGCCGGAACCGCTGCTGGAGGAGGGCTTCGACTTCGATTTCGATGAGGAAGGCCAAGGCTGGCTGTTGAACAGTGGCCTGGAGCTGCCCCGCAAGCCGGAGCGCCACCTGTTGCGGCGCCCGGTGGCCCCACCACCGTTGCAGCGCCCGGTCACCCTGGGGGAACTGATCCGCCAGCTCGAAGACATTGCCGAGAGGCTGGAGCAGGAAGAGGGGCAGACCCGCCAACGCCAACGCAGCCGGCGCTTCAGCGATCGCGCGGCCATTGAACAGGTGGCCGCCCTGGCCCACCGGGAAAAACTGCCCGAAACCACCGCCGCCCTCAGCCAGTTCCTGCTGCAGAGGCCCGAATCCCTGGAGTGGATGGCCTTTGATCAACTGGTAGAAGCCTGGGCCTGCGTGGCCCCGGAGGATCTCGACTGCGACCGGGTGGGGGTGTTCTGGGCCCTGCTCTTTCTCTGCTCCCAAGGGAAGGTCGAGCTGGAGCAGAAGGGGGGCCTGTTCGGCCCACTGCAGCTCAAACGGCTGCTGGATGAGAGCGAATCGGTGCAACTGCCCCTCCCCGCTGAACTGGGGTCAGCTCGGGGGCCGTCTCGAGAGGTGATAGCCGCTTGAGACTTTTGCCTAAGGTGCACAGATGACCGAAATCAGCCAGCGCCGATGAAGGCGATGATCTTGGCGGCGGGGAAGGGAACCCGTGTGAGACCCATCACTCACACGATCCCCAAACCGATGATCCCCATCCTTCAGAAACCCGTGATGGAGTTTCTGCTGGAGTTGCTGCGGGAGCACGGATTCACCGAAATCATGGTGAATGTCTCCCACCTGGCTGAGGAGATCGAAAACTACTTCCGCGATGGACAACGCTTCGGGGTTGAAATCGCTTACAGCTTTGAAGGCCGGATCGAAGACGGCGAGCTGATCGGTGATGCCGTTGGTTCCGCCGGTGGCCTCAAAAAGATTCAAACCTTCCAGCGTTTCTTCGATGACACCTTCGTGGTGCTCTGCGGAGATGCCCTGATTGACCTCGACCTCAGCGAGGCTGTGCGCCGGCACAAGGCCAAGGGGGCCATGGCCAGCCTGATCACCAAGCGGGTGCCCCGCGATCAGGTGAGCAGTTACGGCGTGGTGGTCACCGATGACGACGGCCGGGTGCGCTCCTTCCAGGAGAAGCCGGCGGTGGATGAAGCCGCCAGCGACATGATCAATACCGGCATCTACATCTTCGAGCCCGAAGTGCTCGACTATGTGCCCGCCGGTGTGCCCTTCGACATCGGCTCCGACCTGTTCCCCAGGCTGGTGGCGGATGGGGCGCCGTTCTACGCCCTGCCGATGGAATTCGAATGGGTCGATATCGGCAAGGTGCCCGATTACTGGCAGGCGATCCGCAGCGTGCTGCAGGGCGACGTGCGCCAAGTGCAGATCCCTGGCAAAGAGGTTCGTCCCGGCATCTATGCCGGCCTGAACGTGGCCGCCAACTGGGACAAGGTGAACGTGCAGGGGCCCATCTATGTGGGGGGCATGACGCGAATTGAAGACGGCGCCACGATCATTGGTCCGGCGATGATCGGCCCCAGCTGCCACATCTGCGAGGGCGCCACGATCGACAACTCGATCATCTTTGACTACTCCCGCATCGGCCCTGGGGTGCGCCTGGTGGAGAAGCTGGTCTTTGGCCGCTACTGCGTTGACCGCAACGGCGACCACTTCGATCTGCAGGAAGCCGCTCTTGACTGGCTGATCACCGACGCGCGCCGCCAGGACTACGCCACTCCATCACCCCAACAGAAGGCGATGGCCGATTTGCTCGGCACGGATCTGGCGATCAGCAGCGCGAGCTGAGGCCCGCGCGCTCCAGGATCAGGGGGATTCGCTCCTCAGCCTTCACCGCCATCAGGTGCACTCCCTGGGCGATCTCGGCGTAGGAGGCCACCTGCTCCGCGGCAATGTTGATGCCCTCATCCGCCGGATCCGAGGCCGCTGCCAAGCGGTCAATGATCGACTGAGGGATGCAGGCACCGGGAACCACCCGATTGATGAAGGCGGCGTTCTTGGCTGATTTGAGCAGAAACACACCCGCCAGCACCGGCAGACCCAGGGGCCCTGTGATCTCTCCGACAAAGCGCTTGAGGCACTCAGAATCCATCAACATCTGGGTTTGAAGAAAGCGAGCCCCAGCGGCGTGCTTGCGGCGAATGCGGCTCTTCAGGCCACTCCAGCTCGGGCTCTGCGGATCAGCAGCGGCACCGGCGAACAACGACGTGCCGCCATCGGGGAGATCACCCTGAACCGGGTCCAGCCCCTGGTTCAAGGCCCCCACCTGCTGCAGCAGACGCACCGACTCCAATTCGTTCACAGGTCGGGCCGTGGGCTGATCGCCCACCCGCACCGGATCACCGGTGAGGCAGAGCAGATTGCGAATCCCCAGGGCATGGGCCCCCAGGAGATCGGCCTGCAGGGCAATGCGATTGCGGTCGCGGCAGGCGAGCTGCCAAACAGGCTCCAGCCCCGCATCCAGCAGAAGGCGACAGACGGCGAGGCTGCTCATGCGCATCACCGCTCGGCTGCCATCGGTGACATTCACGGCATGCACCAGCCCCTTCAACAGGCGGGCATGTTCGAGGGTGCGGCTGGCATCACCACCCCGAGGGGGCATCACCTCGGCTGTCACCGCCAAGGAGCCCACCTCAAGTGCCTGCTGCAGCCGCAAAACGTCTCATCCAAACGGGTCCATCATCGACCACCACAGGCATGCCCAGAGGCGCTCTGCTGCCTACAGTGACGCTGTGGACACGGGGCCGATGGATGTCAGATCGAAGCAGCCTCAGCCATCAGCCCACGGAGCTTTCAGAGCG
>VGPT01000044.1 GCA_016882485.1 Cyanobacteria bacterium M_surface_10_m1_298 | reverse complement strand
TCCACTTCCTCATCGGCATCTACGCCTACATGGGTCGTGAGTGGGAACTCTCCTACCGCCTGGGCATGCGCCCCTGGATCTGCGTTGCTTACAGCGCACCCGTGGCTGCTGCTTCTGCTGTGTTCCTGGTGTATCCCTTCGGTCAGGGCTCCTTCTCGGACGCCATGCCCCTGGGTATCAGCGGCACCTTCAACTACATGCTGGTGTTCCAGGCTGAGCACAACATCCTGATGCACCCCTTCCACATGCTTGGTGTGGCTGGTGTGTTCGGTGGTTCGCTGTTCTCCGCGATGCACGGCTCTCTGGTGACTTCTTCTCTGGTGCGTGAAACCACCGAGAGCGAGTCCCAGAACTACGGCTACAAGTTCGGCCAAGAGGAAGAGACCTACAACATCGTGGCTGCCCACGGTTACTTCGGTCGCCTGATCTTCCAATACGCCAGCTTCAACAACAGCCGCAGCCTGCACTTCTTCCTGGCTGCCTGGCCTGTGGTCGGCATCTGGTTCACCGCCCTGGGCGTGAGCACCATGGCGTTCAACCTGAACGGCTTCAACTTCAACCAGTCGATCCTGGATTCCCAGGGTCGTGTGCTGAACACCTGGGCCGACGTGCTGAACCGCGCCAACCTGGGTATGGAAGTGATGCACGAGCGCAATGCTCACAACTTCCCCCTCGACCTGGCTGCTGCCGAGTCCACCCCCGTGGCTCTGACCGCACCCGCCATCGGCTGAGGTTGATCCTCAAACGGTTCGACCTTGGTTGAACCCGAAAGCCCCCTGCGCAAGCGGGGGGCTTTTTGTTGGCTAAAACGCAACAGCCACCAAACACAGGGAAGCCCTTGCGCCTGGAGGGCTACGCCTTGTTCCAGAGCACGGGCTTACGGCGGTTCGGATAAAGCTCTTGGCACAAGGGACAGACCCGACCATCACAGCCACGGGCCGTGCAAAACTCGCGCCCGTAAAAAATGATCTGCAGGTGCAGCTTGTTCCAGGCCGACTTTGGGAACAGGCGCTTGAGGTCCGTTTCCGTGCGCGCAACGCTCTCGCCGCTGCTGAGGCCCCACCGCTGCGCCAAGCGATGGATGTGGGTATCCACGGGAAACGCGGGGACACCAAAGGCCTGCGCCATCACCACACTGGCAGTCTTGTGGCCCACACCCGGTAATGCCTCGAGGGCCGTGAAACTGGCGGGCACCTGGCCGTTGTGACGCTCAAGCAGCAGCTCCGCCAGGCGTTTCACGTTGCGCGCTTTGGTTTTTGCCAGACCCAACTGCCGGATGTAGCCCAAGATCTCCGCCTCCGGCAGAGCAGCCATCGCCTCGGGTGTCGGCCCAGCGGCGAACAGGGCAGGGGTCACCTCGTTCACCTTCTTGTCGGTGCACTGCGCACTGAGCAGCACCGCAATCAACAAGGTGAAGGGATCGTTGTGATCCAAAGGAACAGGAGTCTCGGGATAGTGCTCCTCCAGGCGCTGCAGGATCAACGCCGCCCTCTCCTGCTTCCTCAAGGATCCACAAGACTGCAACTTGAGCCCAGTTTGTAGGCTCGCTCCAGCGCACTCAGCCCATGGGCAGCAGCTTCGGCGATCTTTTCCGCATCAGCACCTTCGGCGAATCCCACGGAGGCGGAGTCGGGGTGATTGTCGATGGCTGTCCACCAAGGCTGGAGCTCAATCTTGAGGCGATTCAGCAGGAACTCGATCGGCGCAAGCCCGGGCAGAGCAAGATCACCACACCACGCAAAGAAGACGATCGCGTGGAAATTCTCAGTGGCCTGCTCGATGGTGTCACCCTCGGCACCCCCATCGCCATGGTGGTGCGCAACAAGGATCAACGCCCGCAGGATTACAAAGAGATGGAGGTGGCCTTTCGCCCCTCCCACGCCGACGCCACTTACCAGGCCAAATACGGCATTCAGGCCCGCAGCGGTGGCGGCAGAGCCTCAGCCAGGGAAACCATTGGTCGTGTAGCTGCAGGGGCCATTGCCAAGCAGCTTCTGGCGAAAGCCCATGGCACCGAGGTCATCGCCTGGGTCAAACGCATTCACAGCATCGAAGCGAGCGTTGACCCTGCGGCGGTCAGCCTTGAGGCCGTGGAGAGCAACATCGTGCGTTGCCCCGATCCCGCCGTGGCCGAGCGGATGATTGAACGCATTGAAGCGATCGGACGCGAAGGAGACTCCTGCGGCGGAGTGATCGAATGCGTCGTGCGCCAGGCCCCCATCGGCTTGGGCATGCCTGTCTTCGACAAGCTCGAAGCTGATCTGGCCAAAGCCGTGATGTCGTTGCCGGCCACGAAGGGGTTTGAGATCGGGTCGGGCTTTGAAGGCACGCTGCTCAAGGGCAGCGAACACAACGATGCCTTCCTACCCACCCTCGATGGCTCCCTGCACACCGCCACCAACAACTCTGGCGGCATTCAGGGGGGCATCAGCAACGGTGAGCCGATCTTGATTCGCGTGGCCTTCAAGCCCACGGCCACCATCCGCAAGGCGCAACAGACCATCAACGACCGCGGTGAGGCGACCACGCTGGAGGCGAAAGGTCGGCACGACCCCTGCGTGTTGCCGAGGGCCGTGCCGATGGTGGAAGCGATGGTGGCCCTGGTGTTAGCGGACCACCTGCTCAGGCAGCAGGGTCAGTGCAGCCTGTGGTGAGAGTCAGCGCAAGCCCGTGAGCTGAGCGGCACCATTACTGCCATTGGTGCTTGGCGTGCTCGCACTGGCGGCGCTGAGGCGACCGACGGCTTTGGCCATCCGGCGTGCCACCGAACCACCTTTGCTCAGTCCGGTCTTTTTCACCGGATTGCGCGCTGCGGTCTTCGCCACGGGCTTGGCCTTGGCGGCGACGCGTGGCTTGGCCTTGGCAACGGGCTTGGCTTTAGCGACTGTCTTGGTCACAGCCTTGGTCACGGTCTTAGCCGCGGCCTTAGCCACCGTCTTTTTGGGAGCAGCTTTCTTAGGAGCTGCTTTTTTCACGGTTGCCGTTTTGGTGGCGGCCTTTTTCGGAGCCGCTTTTGCGGTGGCCTTCGGGGCTGCTTTGGGGGCAGCTTTGGAGGAGGTGGTGGAGCGGCTGCGGTGGCTCAGGATCAGAGCCCACTCGGCATCGCTGATGTTGGCAGGCTTGGCGCCATGGGCGTTGGCCAGCTTGGCGGCTTTTTCAATGTCACCGATCAGGTTTTTCCATGATGTGGAGAAACGCTTGTCGGATTGAGACTTGGCTCCGCTTTCAACCAGGGTCTCAACCACCCCTGCGGCGGAGACTTTCTTGCGACGGCGATTGAAGATCTCCTTTTGAAGCTGAGCGATCAAAGCGTCGGCTTTAGCGCTCAACTTGATGGTGAGCTGAGACATGAGATGAGAAACGTCTATCTCAGGGGTAGCACCATGGACTCAATCTGACAACAGTGCAGCGTTGTCTCGCTGCTCGAGCCATCTCAGAAGAGAGTCCAACCCTGGGCGGAGCCGAGGGGGACCGACCGTCTCCTCAGAGTTGTCAAACAGGGTGCTGCCCAGGGCGACCGCATCAACGCCAGCCTCAAACCAGGCCTGAGCTCCACTGGCTTCTAAGCCACCCGCAGCGATGCAAAAGGGCAACGGTCCCATCGGTCCGGACAGTGACTGCCAATAGCCAGGGCCGAGGCTGGCGGCTGGGTACAACTTCACGACAACGGAACCTAAATCCAGCGCCTGGGCCAGCTCGGTAGGCGTGAAGACCCCTGGCACCAGCGTGATCCCCAAAGCCAGGGCCCGCTCCAACAACGCGGGCTGAAGGATTGGCGACACCGCGTAGGTCAACCCAGCGGAGACAGCGGCCTCCAAGCCGATGAGGCTGCGAACAGACGCCGCCCCAAGAACAATCTCCGGGAACGCCTGCTTGAGCTCCCGAACCATCTCAACCCAGTCGGTTGAGCAGTTCACTGCCAGCTCGACGTGATCGAGACCGACAGCAACCAGTTGCTGTAGCTGATGCCGAGCCTGGCTCAGGCGTTCAGGGCGAAGCACCGCCAGCACAGGCTGACGGCGCAATCCCTGGATCAGGCCTGAAGGATCAGACGTATTCAGCAACCCGAACGTCACTGCGGATCAACAGCTCCTGAAGATCCTCAGCATCGACAGTTTCCCGCTCCACGAGCATCTCGGCGAGCTCATCGAGCACAGCCCGGTTGCCATTGAGAACCGCGGTGGCGCGCTTGTAGGCCTCGGCCACGAGTTGACCCACTTCCTCGTCGATGGCGGCAGCCGTGTCCTCGGAGAAGTCCCGTTCGGCGGCAATATCGCGACCGAGGAACATGCCTCCCTGGCTGCGACCGAGAGCCACCGGGCCGAGGCGATCACTCATGCCAAAACGGGTGACCATCTGGCGGGCCACACGGGCCACCTGCTGAAGGTCATTGGAGGCACCTGTGGTGACTTCGTCTTCGCCGTAGACGATCTCTTCGGCAACCCGACCACCGAGGGCAACGGCCATCTGGTTCTGCAAGTAGGCACGGGAGTAGAGCCCCGACTCCATCCGCTCTTCTGAGGGGGTGAAGAAGGTGAGACCACCAGCATTTCCCCGAGGAATGATCGAGATCTTCTGCACCGGGTCGTAGTCGGGCATCAGAGCACCAACGAGGGCGTGGCCGGCCTCGTGGTAGGCCACGAGACGCTTGCGCTTCTCGCTCATGACACGGTCCTTCTTCTCAGGACCGGCCATGACCCGTTCAATTGCGTCGTTCACCTCATCCATGGAGACTTCGGTGAGCTGACGGCGCGCCGCAAGGATCGCTGCCTCGTTGAGCAGGTTGGCCAGATCAGCGCCGGTATAGCCCGGGGTACGGCGAGCGATCTTGTCGAGGTCAACGTCTTTGGCGAGGGTTTTGCCGCGGGCGTGCACGCCAAGGATCTGTAGACGACCGGCGTAATCGGGACGATCGACAACCACCTGACGGTCGAAACGACCCGGACGCATCAGTGCCGCATCCAACACGTCGGGACGGTTGGTCGCCGCCACGATGATGATGCCGGTGTTGCCCTCAAAGCCGTCCATCTCGGTGAGCAGCTGGTTGAGGGTCTGCTCACGCTCGTCGTTGCCCCCGCCAAGGCCTGCACCGCGCTGCCGGCCCACCGCGTCGATCTCGTCGATGAAGACGATGCAGGGAGCGTTTTTCTTGGCCTGCTCGAACAGATCACGCACGCGGCTGGCACCGACACCCACGAACATCTCGACGAACTCCGAACCGGAGATCGAGAAGAAGGGCACACCCGCCTCGCCGGCGACGGCTTTGGCGAGCAGGGTTTTACCGGTACCCGGAGGGCCCACGAGCAGTACACCCTTGGGGATCTTGGCGCCGACGGCGGTGAAGCGATCGGGGTTCTTGAGGAAGTCGACGACTTCGGTGAGCTCGAGCTTGGCGCCTTCAATGCCAGCCACATCACCGAAAGTGACCTGGGTCTGGGGCTCCATCTGAACGCGGGCCTTGCTCTTACCGAAGTTCATGGCGGGGTTGCCGCCACCACCTTGAGCCCGCCGCAGCAGGAAGAACAGACCACCAAGAAGCAGCAGGGGGAAGATCAGCGAACCCACAGCCTGCTGCCAAGCCTGGGGCTGACGAGAGGGTTCAACGGCGATGTCGACCTTGTGACCCTCAAGCATCTTGAGCAGATCCTTGTCAGGGGCGAGGTTGACGATCGCCCGCTGGCCGTCGTTCTCCACCACCTGAGCCGTGCCGCGATCCGGGGAGATCAGCACACGGGAGATCTCATTGGATTGAACGGCCTCAACGAAGTCGCTGTAGCGCAGCGTGCGGGGCGCATTGGCCGGGTCAGGGCGATCGAGGAAGGCCGTACCAACGGCGATCACCACCACGGCTAGAAGGACATAGAGCCCTGCATTGCGCCAGCGCTTCTTCACTTGGTTCTCCGCTTGGTTGGGGACAGTGATTAAGGAATGTTAACCGGACTCAGGCAGCAGCCCGCAGCACCTCGACCACGCTGCGGAAGGCAAACCACTCGGGGATTTCCTCGCCGCTGCGCAGCATCTTGCGGAACTGGGTGCCGCTGAGCTTCTTGACGTGCAGGCCGCGGGCATCGGCGTGCTCGGCGGTCACGTAGCCCTCCTCCTCGGTGTAGACGAGGTTGAGCGAGGGCACGGTCTCCATGCCGAGCTCGGGTGCGTTGTCGCGGGCAAAGTCCTGGGCCTGGTAAGGGCCGTAGAAGTCGTCGCCGCTGATCGACGACTTACAGCCCGCCATGTCGCGGCCAATGATGAAGTGGGTGCAGCCGTAGTTCTTGCGGATGATCATGTGCTGCAGCGCTTCGCGCGGGCCGGCCATGTGCATCGAGTAGGGGAGGTAAGCCCAACGGATGCGGGGGTTGTTCACCTCGGCGGCCAGGCGCTCGTAGGTCTGGAAGCGCACCTCTCCGGAGATGTCGTCGTCCTGGGTGGGGCCGCAGGTGGGGTGCACCAGCACCACGCCCTGATCGCTCACGTTGGTGGCGTCGAGCGCTCGGGTGAACAGCTCGTAGTGGGCACGGTGAATGGGGTTACGGCACTGGAAGGCCACCACGTCCTGCCCCTCCGGCAGATTGGCGCGCACTTCAGCCGGGGTCTTGCAGGGGAACACGCGCTTCGGAAGCTCCAGGCCCTGAATGGCACCACCGAGGTAGTAGCGACCGCGCTCGGTGGCGATCATCTTCACGGCGGGGTGCTCGATCGAGGAGGTGCCGTAGCAACCCACGGCCTCCCGGGCTTTGTCGGGCTCCCACTTGCTCTCCACCGTCATCACGGCCAGCTCCTGGCCGCGGTAGGTGAGCAGGAGCTTGTCACCCACGGCGATGTCATCGCGTTGGGTGTCCATCACGATCGGCAGACCAAACAGCAGACCGCTGGTGGTGCGGTTGCTCTCCACCACGGACTGGTAGTCGTCCTGATGCATGAAGCCCCGCAGGGGCGAGAAGCCGCCCACCATCAGCAGCTCCACGTCGCAGGCGTTGCGATCGGAGCACTCCACCACGTGGGTCACACCGGCTTTCACGGCCTCCTGCTGATCGGCTGGCACCCGCAGGTCAACCAGGCTGCCGCCATGGGGCGCGATCAGGCCCTTGGGGGCGGCGACGGTGCTCGTCATGGCGGCGGGGAGGTGATCAATGGGGGGGATTCTCCCAGAGCACAAGCTGCGCCACAAAAAAAGGGCCCCGAAGGGCCCCTATGAGTGGTGAACGTCGCGCCTGAAAATCAGGCCTTTTCAAGACGGCCGTAGAGCTGACCGACGATCTTCACGTCAACAGGGTCATGGCTGCCCATATCGGTGTCTGAAGGCTGAACAGCGGTGAACACGCCGGCAAATTCACCGGTGGAGGCATCCACCTTGGTGATGGAGAGGTTCATCTCGCCAGTGCCATCGATGTAGCGCTTGCTGTTCTCGCGGGCGAGCTCATCATCCTGACCATTAAGGGCCACAAGGCCCTGGGCGTACTGCACACCGGTGGTGAGAGCGCGGCCCTTGGGATCCAGGAAGTTGGAGGTGCGGTAGCTCGGAACGCGGTAGCTGCCGTTGAGGTCGGTGCTGGTGCTGATGGCGGCGCCGTCAGCGGTGGCATTCAGTTCCTTGCTGGAGAAGGTGAAGGGCACTTCCTCACCACCGGGCAGGAGCACGGTGACGATCTGGAAGTCGATGCCGCCCTGCTCCTGGAAGTTGATGCCGTTGCCAGTCACAGCCAGATCGCCATAGACCTGATCGAGGCTGGTGGTGAAGCGGGTCAGGATCTTGGTCGCCACGAACTGGGCTTCCTGACGCTTGTTGGCGGGCTCACCTTTCACATACACCTCGGCGGGGTGCATGCAGATCTCACGCAGCTGGTACTTCGCGGAGCTGTCGAGAGGGATCGAGCCGCGAGCCGAATCCGGAAGGGTCGGGCAGTCGTTGGCCAGACCGGTGTTGTGGATGTCGTCGTAGGTCAGGTTGGCCCGGTCAACCGCCTTGGCACCGCCGCTGCAGGCCGTGACGAGGGTCAGACAGAGCGCCAGCACGATGGCCAGCAGGGGACGGAAACGCATGGGAGAAAGCCGGTCTGGCAGGGAAAACCTCTGAGTTGGGGTGCGCCCGATCGGGATACTACCGGTGCAAAACGCCCATTCCGCGTACCATGTCGCGGCTCTCAACAACCTGTATGCGAGAGCTCCTGAGTCAAGCCCGATAAGCGCCCTATGAGCGAAGCCAGCACCACTTCCCAGATCGCCGAAAGCCTTGCCCGCGGAGATTGGGAAGCACGGCTGAGCTCGGAGCTCCAGAGCCTTCAAGAGCTAGCCAATGAGGTCTCGGGTGAGCCGCAGGCCCTGCTGCTGTTGCTGCGCAGGATTGAGGAACTCCATCGCACCATTCAGGACGGAGCCTTCCGCTCCAGCCTCCCCTCCGATCGCGGCGAGCTCTTCAGCTTGCTCCAGGGCATGGAGAAGAGCGGTGGCTGGCCCTACATCCCTCGTCTGCAGCTGCGCACCTTCATGGATCTGCTGCAGAGCGGGGAGTCCGACTCCGCGCTGGCGGCCTGAGGTTCAGGGCAGCAGCTTCTGCAGCGCACTCAGTAGGACGTGAGCGAGTGGGAGCTTGCCCATCGGCTCGAGCCGATCCACCGCCTCACCAGGCCCCAGGAGCCATCCCTCATTGGTCGCAGTGCCAAACCCGGCTCCGGGGGTGTCGATCGGGTTGGCGAAGAGCAGATCGCAGCCCTTGCGCAGGAACTTGGCCCGGGCCTGGCTGAGCACATCGCCGCTCTGGGCGGCAAAGCCGAGGATCGGCTGGGGGGCGCTTCTCTGCCGCACCAGCTGAGCTAACAGATCCGGCACCGGCGCCCATCCCGCTGCCATCGCGGCTGCCAGCTCCTCCTTATCGGGTTTGTGGGCGAAGCGCTGGACCGGACGGTGGTCGGCCACCGCCGCGGCCATGGCGATCGCCTCCACCTGGGGCTGGAGCTCCAGCAGGGCGTCCTGCAACTCGGCACCGGTCTCGATGGGATAAGCGGTGAGGCCCTCCAGCCAGGCGGGGTCGAGTTGCAAGGGGCCATGCACCAGATCCACCTGGGCACCGCGCAGCCGGGCGGCCTGGGCCAGCAGCACCCCCATCTGACCGGTGCTGGGGTTGCTGATGCAGCGGGCCGGATCGAACCACTCCCGGGTCGGGCCGGCACTGACGAGCAGACGACGACCCTGCCAATCCCTGTGCCAACCCCAGCTGGCGAGCGACTCCAGGGCCAGCAAAAGCAGCGAAGGCTCCGCCATCCGACCAGCGCCCTCACGGTCACAGGCCAGCAGCCCTTCGGCGGGACCGAGGGGCAAGACCCGCTCAAAACCAGCCAAGGCCTTCCAGTTGGCAGCAACGCCGGGGGAGCCCCACATCGCCGTGTTCATGGCGGCGGCCGCCAGCACGGGAGCCTCCGTCGCTAGGAGGAGAGAGGCCAAAAGGGTGTCGCCGAGGCCATGGATCCAACGGCCGAGGGTGGTCGCTGAGAGGGGAGCCAACAGCACCAGATCGGCCCACTCCGCGAGCTCCACGTGCAGGGGGCGCGGTGCCGTGTGGCTCCACTGATCCGCGTCGAGATAACAACGCTGGCGACTCAGACTGGCCAGCGCCACGGGACTCACCAAAGCAGCCGCACTCGGGGTGAGCACGCAGCGCACCTCAGCGCCGCGCTTGACCAGGGCACTCACCACCAGGGGCAACTTGACCGCCGCAATGCTGCCGCTGATGCCCACCAGCACGCGCCTCCCCGCCAGGGGGTCGAGGTTCTGAGGCAGGGAGGGCTCAGTCCTCATCGAAGGGTTCTTGATCCACCAGGTGCACGTAGGGCCTGGCCAGATCAGGCCGATGGATGGCCACAGCTCGCAGCAGATGCCAATCCTGGAGCCCCGCGAAAGGGGTGGGGTAGTCGTCGTCTTCCAGGCGCGCTGCCAGATCCGCCACCGACGCCTCCGTCTGGGAGGCGATCAGTTCCGGAGTGATGGCTGGGGAGTCGGTCATGGCCTTGAAAGACTGATAAGTTCTGGCCAGGACAGGGGTTCTCCTGGTCTCCTCGGGGAATTAGCTCAGCTGGTAGAGCGCTGCGATCGCACCGCAGAGGTCAGGGGTTCGAGTCCCCTATTCTCCATCCACCCGTGAAAACCCTTCCCAGGGCTGGCCATGAACTGGAAACCAGAAGCTGAGGCCAAGCTCAAGGAAATCCCCTTTTTTGTGCGTCCTGCGGCGCGCAAGCGCATTGAAGCGCTGGCGGGCGAAGCCGGCATCGATCTGATCGATGAAGCCTTCTTCGACGACGCCAAGGCCAAGTTCGGCCAGAAATGAACCGCTGCCAGGGGCTTCCCCGCAAACGCACCCTGGCAGGGCTGAGCCTGCTGACTTACGTGCTGGCGACACGCCCCACCACCCTTGTGGGGTTTGGCCTGCTGGCCGCAACGCAGTCTCTGCTAAAGGCCGATGCGGTAAAAGGGTTTAGCTTTCGAAACCTTTACCGCTCATGTCGCAGTCGAAGCGCGAGCAGGTGGTGAGTCACCTGCGCTACATCCGCCAAGAGCTGCGCGAGATGCATCAGGGCGTCATGGAAGACGGCCTGCTTCCTGAAGCCGGAGAGGTGCGCGGCGTGATGGCCCAGATGGAAGCCCTGCTGGAACTCCTTGAAGGCAAGGGATCGCGCAAGGCCAAAGACGCCGACGGCTGAGCCTCTCGCCAAAGCTGAAGCCCGGGGCGACCCGGGCTTTTTTCATGGCTCTGCGGTAAACATCAACGCAGTGCTGCCCCGATTCGGCCCTGACGCTTCTGCCCCCGCCACAACGCACGCGCCTGCAGCAAAACCTCGGCGGAGCCTGGCCGCGGCTGGAGCAGTGGGCCAGCAACCCTTGGCGGCGGCTCTCACTGCTGTTGATCGTTCTGCTGGGCACCTTTCTGATCGGCAATGGGATTGGCACGCTCACCGGGGCCCGCGCCTTTCTGGATCCACCGGCTGCTCTGCTGTGCGTTCTGGCGATGGAACTGGCCATCCGCCTGAGAGGGCCCTTGCTACGGCGGTCCCGCAACAACCTGGGGCTGCAGCTCCTGGATATGACCCGCCTGGGTTTTTGCTACGGGCTGCTGCTCGAAGGCTTCAAGCTGCTTTGAGGCAAGGGTTCATCCCGCGGCCAGGAGATAAAGCAGGGCCATCCGAATGGGGATGCCATTGGTGACCTGCTCTTCCACCAGGGCATGGCTGGGGTCATCCAACAGGGCTCCACTCATCTCCACACCTCGATTCACCGGGCCGGGGTGAAGCACCGGCACGGATGCAGCGCAGGCCTGCAGGCGCGCATGGGTGAGCCCATAGGCACGGTGATAGCTCTCCAGGCTGGTGAGCAAGTTTTGGTTCATGCGCTCTTTCTGCAGACGCAGGGTCATCACCGCATCCGCACCGGCCAGGGCCTGATCGAGATTGCGCTCGATCGTGATGCGGCCGCGGTTGGCCACGGGATCACAGGCCTGACCCGGAGGCGGTGCATCCACAAACGCCGTGAAGGCCTGAGGCAACAGCGTGGCGGGCCCGCAGAGCACCACATCGGCCCCGCAGGCCGTGAGGGCCCAAAGGTTGGAGCGGGCAACCCGCGAGTGGAGGATGTCGCCCACGATCACGATGCGGCGCCCCCGCAGGGCCGCGGGCGTGGGGCTATCGGGGCTGAAGTGCCGGGCTAGCGAGAAGAGGTCGAGCAGTCCCTGGCTGGGATGACTGTGCAAACCATCACCCCCGTTGAGCACAGCAACCCGGTCGCCGCTGAGGTCCAGGTCGCGGGCCAGGGAAGCGGGAACACCCGTGCAGCGATGCCTGACCACGAGAAGATCGGCTCCCATCGCCACATAGGTGCGCACCGTGTCCAGCAGGCTTTCTCCCTTGCTCAGCGAGCTCGATGAGGGAGAGAAGCTCTGAACATCCGCCGACAAGCGCTTGGCCGCTAGTTCAAAGCTGCTGCGGGTTCGGGTGCTCGGCTCAAAAAAAAGGGTGGTAACGAGCTTGCCCTGAAGGGCGGGCAGCTTGCGGGCGCCGCTGGTGGGCATGGCGCGAAAGCGCTGCGCGAGCTCCAAAACAGTGGTGTAGTCCTCAAGCGAGAAGGCCGCCAGATCCAGCACGTGGCGGTGGGTCCAGTCGCTCAAAGCGGAACGCAGTCGTCAAGATCAGGCTAGAAGCTTGTGCTGCAGCCGGCCACGTCAAGGGCTGCAGCCGCAGGCGGCATGCGGTCACCCGTGGCACGCCGACTCACGCTTCGGCTGCAGCGCAAGTACCAACGCCAGGGCAACGCTTGCCCCTGACTGATCCCGATGCGGGTGGTTTGCACGATGTCATCGGCGCCCAGGCCCTGCAGCTGCGGCGGCCGAGGCGAGAGCCAAAAGCCCAGCTCTGGGGCGCAAGGCTGGGTGTCATGGCTGAGGTTGATCCCGAAACGACGCGCCAACAGAGCCGGCCCCGCCGCCACCCGCTCCGCTTCGCCGGGCAGGGCTAGGGCCCGCAGCAACACACCGTTGGCCCAGTCGGCCTTGTGAGTCACCACGTTGACGCAGTGGTGAATGCCATAGCTCACATACACATAGAAACGCCCTGGCTCACCAAACAGCGTTTCGTTGCTGGGGGTGCGGCGGCGGTAGCCGTGGCAGGCGGGCTCCTCCTGGGAATACGCCTCGGTTTCCACCACCACGCCCCAAAGCAAGCTGCCGTCCTCTTGGCGTTTCACCAGCAGGCAACCGACAAGGTCGGGGGCGACGAGCTCGGCGGGGCGGGCGAAGAAAGATTGGGG
>VGPT01000043.1 GCA_016882485.1 Cyanobacteria bacterium M_surface_10_m1_298 | reverse complement strand
CGCCATCGCGCACGATGAACAGGTTCATGCCGCTGGCCTCGCTCACCTTGCCGCGGCTGTTGAGCAGCAGGGCCTCATCGAAGCCGCTCTTCACCGCTTCGGTTTTGGCCAGGGAGCTGGTGATGTAGGCGCCGCTGATCTTGCCGCGCAGGGGCAGGGAGCGATCCTCCTGGCGGGTCCAGGAGCTGATGCGGCAGCTCACGCCCTCGGGGGAGAGGTAGTCGCCCAGTTCGAGGCCATAGATCAGGAAGTCGGTTTCGATGTTGTGCAAGCGCGGCGCGATGCCCAGATCGCTCGTGTACACAAATGGGCGCAGATACACCGGGCAGGTGGGCTTGTTGGCCTGCAGAAATTGATGAATCGCGCTGTGAATCGTGTCTTCGCTCAGCTCGGTGAGCAGCAGGCGGGCGCTCTGGCTCAGCCGACGGGCGTGGCGATCAGCGCGAAACAGCAGGATTTCATTGGCATCCGAGGGATTCGGAATGGCCCGCATGCCACCAAACGCCCCAGTGCCGTAGTGCAGGGCATGGGTGGCCACCGACAGGGTCGCCTCTGCGAACGGAACGCATTTGCCACCGAACCAGGCGTAGGGCAGAAACTGATGCATGGGGTCGGTGGAGCGGCCACAGCTTCAGGTGATCTTCTCATCGCCAGTGACCCGACCGCGAGAGATCACCCAGCAAGATGGACCGATGCATCGTCTGGCGGCTGTCCCCGGAAGCAACAGCCCCAGCGATGGGGTTGTGTTTGTGGAGCAACCGCCGGCGGAGGCTCTCTTCCTGACCAGCGCCGACTCGGACCTGGCCGTGCTGGCCAGCCTGTTGGATCACGAGCCTGAGCCCCTGGGCGCCGGGCGTCGTCTCCAGGGACTGAACCTCTCGGCCCTGCAGCACCCCGCTGTGCTCGACCACTACCTGCAGAACTGCCTGCAGCAGTGCGAGTGGGTGATCGTTCGCCTCCTCGGTGGACGTGGCCATTGGAGCTATGGACTCGAGCAGCTTCAGCAGTGGCAAGGCGCGAAAGCCGGTCGGCAACTCCTGGTTTTGGCAGGCACAGCAGAGGAAGATCTCACGCTCACTGAGCTGGGTTCCGTTCCTTCTGAATGGGCGGTCGCCTGCAGCCTCTGCCTGCGGGAGGGCGGTGAAGCCAATCTGGCCGCCGTGCTGAAGGCTGTGCGGGAGTACCGGCCGGGGCAGTCCTTCGAACCACCAAGCCCCCAGGCCCTGCGCGATCCCCAACCCCACGATTGGCGGGACGAGCCAGGGCCACGGGTGGGGGTGGTGCTGTATCGGGCCCTGCTCCAATCGGCTGACCTGACCTTCCCGAACGCCCTGATCAGCGCTTTGCGGGAGCAAGGCCTCGCTCCACGGGCCCTGTGGGTCAGCAGTCTTCGTGATCCGGCGGTGCAACAGGGGGTGTCTGACCTCCTGGAGCGGGAGGCGGTGCAAGCGGTGCTCTGCACCACGGCCTTTGCGTCGGTGCAGCTGGCGGACGCGGGCCTCGGCTCACCGCTCTGGGAGCGCCTCAAAGTGCCGGTGCTGCAGGTGCTCTGCAGCAGCCAATCTCGTGGGGCTTGGGAGCAGAGCAGCATCGGCCTTTCGCCCCTGGACCTGAGCCTGCAGATCGCCCTACCCGAGCTGGATGGCCGCCTCACCACCCGCGTAGGTGCCTTCAAGGAGGTGAGCCGTGTCGATCCACGCCTAGCCACCGCCCTGCTGCGCTATCAGCCGGATCCGGAGCGCCTGGCCTGGATCAGCACCCTCACCGCTCGCTGGTGCCAGCTGCGCCAGACGCCCGCTCAGAACCGTCGCTTGGCGCTGGTTTTGGCGAACTACCCAACCCGCAACAGTCGCCTCGCCAATGGCGTCGGACTCGACACACCCGCCAGCGCGGCAGCGATGTTGCACTGGCTGCAGGAGCAGGGCTATTCCACTGGTGACGACCTGCCCGGCGATGGTGATGCGCTGATTCAGCGCTTGCTGCAGGGGCGCAGCAACGACCCGGAGAGCACCCACCGGCCTCCCCTCGCACACCTTTCCCTCGAGGTTTATCAGCGTTGGTATCAGGAGCTGCCGGCTGAAGCCCGCGAGCGGCTCGAGCAGCAGTGGGGCGCACCGGGCGACGATCCAAGCCTTGAACCTGCGGGCTTCCCGATCCATGGCCTGCGCTTCCAGCGCGTGTGGGTGTTAATTCAGCCCTCCCGCGGTTACGAGCGGGATCCAAGCCTCAGCTATCACTCTCCGGATCTGGCCCCGACCCACCACTACCTGGCCCACTACCTCTGGCTGCGGCAGGACGCGCAGATTCAGTTGATCTGCCATGTGGGCAAGCACGGCAACCTCGAATGGCTCCCGGGCAAAGGCATTGGCCTCTCCACGCAGTGCTTTCCAGACCTGGCCCTGGGGCCGATGCCCCACCTCTATCCCTTCATCGTCAATGACCCGGGGGAGGGATCCCAGGCGAAACGCCGCGCGCAGGCCGTAATCCTCGATCACCTCACCCCTCCCCTGGGGCGGGCCGGTCTGCATGGCGACCTGCGCGCCCTGGAGGCCCTGATCGACGAATACTGGGAGGCCGTGCAGCTCGGAAGTGTTCGAGCGGATGCCCTTCGGGACGCTGCGCTGGCCCAACTGGCGGAGTTGGCCCTTCCGGATCTGCTCAAGGGCGAGGGCCAGGACCCTCTTGATGCCGCCGAGGGCTACCTCTGTGAGTTGAAGGAGGCGCAGGTGCGCACGGGGTTGCACCGCTATGGGCAGCTGCCTGATCCCGAGCGACTGGCTGAATTGTTGGTCTGTCTTGCCCGGCCGCCCCAGGATGGTGGACCCGGTCTCACCCAGGCCCTGGCCCTCGACCACAGGCTGCTGCTCGATCCCTGGGCAGATCCAGAGGAGCACCCCCTCTGCCAAGAGGATCAGGAGCGTCTCAGGCAGTTGGGTCTGATGCACCGGAGGCGCTGTGGTGACGCCGTGAGCTGGCTCGAGGAGCAGGCCCTCAGCCTCTGCTGCCAGGTGTTGACAGCAGACACAGCAGATCAAGGGATCGAAGGGGTGCCGGGTGATGCCACTGAATCTGTTCTCGGTCGCCTGCGCAGCGGCCTCGTCCCGAACTTGCTGGCCTGCGGTCGGGCGGAGCGCGAGGCCTTTCTCGCGGGCGTGGCCGGTGGCCGCATCGCCGCCGGACCCTCCGGTGCCCCCACCCGGGGACGACCTGATCTGCTGCCCACCGGCCGCAACTTCTACAGCGTTGATCTGCGGGGTCTACCCACCGAAGCGGCCTGGGATCTCGGACGACGCAGCGCTGAACTGCTGCTGGAGCAGCACCTGATGGAGGAGGGAGAGCCTCTGCGCTCGCTGGCGCTGTCTGTATGGGGCACCAGCACGATGCGCAACGGCGGGGAAGACATCGCCCAGGCCATGGCTCTGCTTGGGGTGCGTCCGATCTGGGATGGACCGAGCCGGCGGCTGGTGGATCTGGAGTTGATCCCCGTGCATGAACTGGGGCGGCCGCGCGTCGATGTCACCCTGCGCATCTCCGGCCTGTTCCGCGATGCCTTCCCGCAGCTGGTGAGCTGGTTCAACCGAGCCACGGCGCTGGTCGCCAGCGCTGCTGAACCCGAGGCGCAGAACCCGCTGGCTGCCGCTGCCCGCAGCGATGGCCATGCCTGGAGGGTCTACGGGTCAGCGCCAGGTGCCTATGGAGCCGGTCTGCAGGGCTTGATTGACAGCGGCGACTGGGAAAACAGATCCGACCTGGGCAACGCCTATCTGAACTGGAGCAGCTGGCGCTACGAGGGTCACGGTGGCATGGGCAACGGCAGCGAACCGATCACGGTTCAGGCTGACCGCAGCGGATTGGAGCGCAGGCTTGAGGCCGTTCAGGTGGTGCTGCACAACCAGGACAACCGCGAACATGACCTGCTGGATTCCGATGACTACTACCAGTTCCAGGGTGGTCTGAGTGCAGCGGTCGAGAGCCTGCGGGGTGAGGCTCCTGCCCTTTGGTTTGGAGACCATTCACGGCAGCAGCGGCCCAGAGTGCACAAGCTGGAGCGCGAAGTGGACAAAGTGCTGCGCTCGCGGGTACTCAATCCCCGCTGGATCGAGGGGATGCAGGAGCACGGTTACAAGGGTGGGTTTGAAATGGCGGCCAGCGTTGACTATCTGTTCGCCTATGACGCCAGCACCGGGCGGATGCCCGACTGGAGCTATGGCGCCATCACGGAGCAATGGCTGAAGAACGATGCGGTGCTCGCCTTCCTGCGGACCCATAACCCTTGGGCTCTGAGGGACATGGCGGAACGGCTGTTGGAGGCCCACCACCGAGGCCTCTGGTCAGGAGCACAAAAAAACCAGCTCTCGCACTTGCGGGAGCTGGTGCTGGAGGCGGAAGCGCTCGTGGAGCGCTGAAGCTCAAAGATCCTTGACCCAACCCTTGAAGGCGCCGATGTCTCCAGGCTTGGCAGTCGACGGGCTGCCGCTGGAGGGTTGCACCTGGGTGGATGCCTGCTCCTCTTTCTGAGCCTTGATCGCTGCGGGGCCGCCAGGCACGTTGACACCGACCGCAGAACCTTTCATGCGTTGATCCAGCTGAGCCTTGCTCATCTGCTCCGCAAAGGTTTTCTTCACGGGCTTGGGCACACCACCGGTGAGATCCGTATCCACGGTCTTCTCAACTTCGCCACCCAGACCAGGGGTGGCCATTTCGCGGCGAGAGGTCATCGAGGCGACCTCATCGATCATTTCCTTGTTGCCCGGGCTGCTGGCGGTGCCAGGGAAGGTGTGGCGAATGGTGTTGGAGCGGCGCATGAACTGCACGTCGCCCATGCTGCTGGAGGCATCGGCATCCAGGAAGAAGGCTTCCTCCTGCTTCTTGGCGGGCTTGGCCTGATTGGTCACGCTCACCGACTTGGAACCACCCAGAAGACGATCAAACAGGCCCATCGACAGGGAACACGAGCTTGGTGAACCCTAGCGGCCACGGAGCTCCAGGCCATGGGTATCCGTACCGCAACTTCGCAGAAGTGCGTGTTTCTCCAGCAGGGCCGCCACCGCCTCACAGACCACGGGGGTCGGTCGCCAGGACGCCTGCATCTCGTAGTCGTAGTACGCCTCAGCTCCGTCCAAGCCGGCCTGGGCGGCTGCGGGAATCAGGCGTTGAAAGGGAAGTCGGTAGCGGCCCGGATGGGCCAACAGGGCAAGACCACCGGCGTCATGGATGCGCAGCGCCACCTCAGGGGCCTGGAGGGCCTCACCAACGGCGGACTGTCCATCGCCATAGGGAGCCAGAGCTCGGTGATCCAGCTCAAAGCCGAGGGCCAGCACGTGCACCAGGCAACCCTCCAGCAGGCAGCTGATTTCCATCCCAGTCCAGAGCTGGGGAGTCTGGCCGCCGCGTTCCTGCTCGCGCTTCAGCCAGGCCTGCAGTGGCCGGTAGGCCTTGGTGCTGTGGTGATCGGTCACAGCCAGATGCTCAAGCCCGAGCTGGATGGCCTGGCTCCCCAGCTGATCGGGCCGCAAACTGCCGTCGCTGCAGGTGGTGTGGCAGTGAAAATTGAACTGGGTGGGACAACTCTCCGGCGTGACCCGCTCGAGCACCGGCCGCAGGGGATGGGAGGCGCTGTGAACGGAGCTGGCCATGGCTTCAGCCTGCCGCAGCCGCTTCCCGTTCAGTCCGCAGGCGGCGCCAACGGGCATAGAACTGAATCGACGCCGCCATGAACACCACCAGCGCCACGATGAACCAGGTGGCCGCACCTGTGGGGAACTGGTTCTTAAAGACCACCAGCATCACCACGACAACCAGAAGCAAGGTGGGCAACTCATTGAGCGCCCGCAGCTGCTTGGGGCTCCAACCGCAGCTGCCGTTCTGCAGCTGGCCCATCAGGCGATAACAAAACGCGTGGTACGCGAGCAAAGCCGCCACAAACGCCAGCTTGGCGTGCATCCAACCCTGCTGGAGCCAAGCCGGATTGCTGACCAACAAGCCGATGGCCATGCTCACCGCCACCACCATGCCCGGTGTGGTGATGATGTTGGCGAGGCGCTTCTCCATCAGGGCGTATTGGGCCTGGAAGGGGGCGCGCAGCGCAGGCTCCAGCTCCTCGGCCTCGCGGTGGTAGATGAACAGGCGCACCAGATAGAACAATCCGGCGAACCACACCACCACACCCACGATGTGCAGGGTTTTGAACCAGAGGTAGGCCTCAGGGGGAAGGGCCGCCAGGGTGACCACAGATCCGCACCGAACTGGCCAACAAGGTAGAGCGCATGGTCATCGCCCAGCAGCACAGCACTGGAGGTGATTGGAGGCCGATGCACGGATCTGATCGAGCTCCTCAGCGGGCAGCTTGTCCAACTGCTTGATCACCAGGCCCATGCGCGGGTTACGGCGCAGGCTCTCGGCGTGGCGGGCGAGGAAATCCCAGTAGAGGCTGTTGAACGGGCAGGCCTTGGGGCCATGGCGTTGCTTGACGTCGAAGGAGCAGCCCTTGCAGTAAGTGCTCATCCGGTTGATGTAGTTGCCACTGGCCGCATAGGGCTTGCTCGCCAGGCGTCCGCCGTCGGCGAACAGACCCATGCCGATCACATTGGTCTGCATCACCCAATCGTGCCCATCGATGAACATCCGGTGGAACCAGGCGGTGAGAGCCTGGGGATCAAGGCCTGCAATCAGGCCGTAGTTGGCCAAGACCATCAGGCGCTGGATGTGGTGGGCATAGCCGTTGCTGCGCAACTCCTCCAGCACGCTGTCGAGACAATTCAGGCCGCTCCCCCCCAGCTGCTCGAAGCTCTGCGGCAGGGGCTGATCCGCCCCGAAGTGATTAAGAGCTGGGTAGTCGGCACCAAACCAGTGGTAGAGGCCGTGGGTGTATTCGCGCCAGCCGAGGATCTGGCGGATCACGCCCTCCAGACCCGCCAGAGGCACCTGTTGCTGTAGCCCCGCCTGCTCCAGCCGGCGGATCACCTCGAGCGGGTGCAGCAGACCCAGGTTCAGATAGGGCGAGAGCAGTGCATGCCAGAGGGTGGGCTCGCCGCTGACCATCGCGTCTTGAAAAGGGCCAAAGCCTGCAAGGCGAGTGACGATGAAATGCTCCAGCACCGCCAGGGCCTGCTCGCGATTCACCGCCCAGCGGAAGGGCTCCAGCTCACCCGGCAAGGGAGGCAGACCCGACTCAGCCCGCTCCTGATCAATCCGCTGCAGCTTCAGCATCACCGACTGGGTGATGGCATCCGGCTCAAACCAGAGGGCTTCTGGACCCCTCAGCCCTTTTGGCGGCGGCTTGCGGTTCTCGGCATCAAAGTTCCATTGCCCGCCAAGAGGTTGCGCGTTCTTGCCCTCGCCTTCCATCAACACGCCGAAGCGCCGTCGGCCCTCCCGGTAGAACAACTCCAGGCGCAGCTGCTTGTAGCCCTGGGCCCAGGCGGCGAACTCCTCGCGGCTCCAGAGGAAGGCATTGCTGGTGATCCAGTGCAACGGCAGCGGCAACCGCAATGCCTCGATCGCCTCTCGAAAGCCGCGATCGGCCGGCTCCATCACGCGCAGCTCGCTGATCCCTGCGCTGGCAATCCAATCGCGCACCGCCGCGCCGAAGCTTTCACGTTCCGCGAGGTCCACCCTCCAGCCCGCGGTGCGCAGCTCGCTGGCGAAGTGGCGCATGGCGCTCCACACGAGCACCAGCTTTTGGCGGTGGTAGGCGCGGCGCTGCAGCACCGAGGTGCTTTCCACCAGCAGCACCCGAGCCGCAGCTGGATCAGCGCTGGCCAAGGCGCTCTGGGCCAGGTTCAGCTGATCCCCGAGCACCCAGATGCCAATGGTCATACCGGGGCTTCTCCAGCAAGGCGACAGGCTTTGCGGGCCACCGCTGCGGCATAACCGCGTTCCACCAGTCCGGCGGCGGGGCTCAAGGAGCCGTTGCGGCAATCCACAGTGAGCCGCTCGCGATGGCCGAGCTGGTCGCTCACGCGCATGCGCAGCTGGAAATGATGCTTGGCGCTGCGGGTGATCTCATCGCCACAGATCGGCCCCACGCACAGACCCGGTGCAGCCCAGAGCGGTGCTGGAAGCACCAGCACCACCAGCAACAGAGCCCACAAGGCGGATCGAGTGGCGCGGATCCTGTTCAACCGGCCAGCTCCAACGGCTGTTCATTCTCCAGCTCTGGGGCTGCCTCCAAGTCCTGGGGATGGAAGTACTCCCACACCACCTTGGCCATGCCCGGCCCCAGGCCTGGTGCCGCCGCCAGGGTTTCCACACTGGCGAGCTGAATGGCATCAATGGAGCGGAAATGAGCGAGTAGCTCTTTGATGCGCTTCGGGCCCATGCCAGGGATGTCCGAAAGGCGTGAGCGCTTCATCCGCTCACCCCGCTGCTGGCGGTGGAAGCTCACGGCAAAGCGATGGGCCTCGTCGCGGAGACGCCGCAGCAATTGCACCCCCAGCTGCTCTGCCTCGCTCTCCAGCGGCTCTTTCGCACCGGGCAGAAAGACCTCCTCGCGCTGCTTGGCTAGAGAGCAGACCACCAGATCTTCATCGAGGTTGAGTTCGCGCAGCGCTTCCATCACGGCGGAGAGCTGACCCTTGCCTCCATCGATCATCACCACATCGGGCCAATCGTTGAGGCCACCGGTGTGCAGGGCGCTGCCGGCGGAACGGCGCAGTTCCCGCAGATCAGCTCCTTCGGCCTTGGCCTGAGCCCAGCGGCGGAAGCGGCGGCGCATGATTTCTGCCATGGCCATGAAGTCATCGGAGTGGCCGGCGCGGATCGAGCTGCTCTGGATCTTGTATTTGCGGTAGTGCTGCTTGGCTGGAAGGCCATCGATAAACACCACCTGCGAAGCCACGGCATCACTGCCCTGGATGTGGCTGATGTCATACCCCTCGATGCGCCGCGGCGGGCTGGGCAACTCCAGCAGCTGGGCTAGATCCTCTGTGGCTAGCAGGTTCTGCTCGCTCGCGCGGCGGGCGCGCTCCAGCTCATAGCTGGCGTTGCGCAACACCAGCTCGATCAGATCCGCCTTCTGGGAGCGTTGCGGCACCGCCAGCTTCACCTTGCGGCCGCGCAGCTCCGAGAGCCAGTCCTCGATCAAGGCCTGCTGGGGCAGGGGCACTTGCAGCAGCAGCTCCGGCGGAATCTCCACCGGCTCCACCTGGCTGTAATGCTCCTCGATCACCGTTTGCAGGATCCGCCCAGGATCGGTGGCTTCCGCATCAGCGGTGAAACCAAGCCGGCCCACGAGCTTGCCGGCGCGCATCTGGAAGAGCTGAACAGCCGCCACCCTCTCGTCGCTGGCCAAAGCCAACACATCGCGGCTCACGGAGCTGTCACCGAGGCTCATCTTCTGATCAGCAGTGAGGGTGTCGATCCCCTGCAGCTGATCGCGCACCCGGGCAGCGCTCTCGAAATCCAAGCGCTCGGCGTAGCGCTCCATCTGCTCCTGGAGCAACTGCAGCAACTCCTCGTTGCGCCCCTGGAACACCATCGCCACTTGCCTGAGGGTGCGGTGGTAGTCGTCTGAGCTGATCTTTTCCTGGCACACGCCAGGGCAGCGGCCGATGTCGTAGTTCAGACAGGTACGGTCTTTATGCAGCGGCTGCGGACGCTGGCGCAACGGGAACACCCGTTTCACCAGCCCCAGGGTGCGGCGCAACAGGCCCACATCCACATAAGGCCCGTAAAAACGGTCGAGCGGGGAGCGAAAGCGACGTTTACGCGTGATGAAGATGCGCGGGTAGGCCTCGCTCCAGGTGATGCAGAGGTAGGGATATTTCTTGTCGTCCTTCAGCAGCACATTGAAGTGCGGCTGATGGTTCTTGATCAGATTGGATTCCAGGGCCAGCGCTTCGGCTTCGCTGTCGGTGACGATGAATTCGATCTCACAGACCTGCCGCACCATCAAGGCGATGCGAGGGGAGTGGCCATGGCCACTGCCGCTCTGGAAATAGCTGCGCACCCGGTTGCGCAGCACCTTCGCCTTGCCGATGTAGAGGATGCGGTCCTCGCCATCGCGCATCAGATAGCAACCCGGCTCGCTTGGAACCTCCTTGAGCCGCGCCTTCAGACGTGACTGGTCCTGAACCAGAGGCTTCAACCGCCGTACTGCCAACCGGTGCTGCTGAGTTCAAGGGCAGCACCGTCGTGGTGCAGCACAGCGCTCTTCACTTCGCCGACAAACACGGTGTGATCGCCATGGGCGACCTGGCCCACCAGTTCACATTCAACGGCGCCCAGGGCATCGTTGAGGATCGGCAGCCCCAGCTCCCCCAGTTGGTAGGGGGCAGCATCGAAGCGGCCACCAACCCCTTTCTGAGGCTTGAAGAACACCGCAGCTAAATCCTTCTGATCGGCGGAGAGCACGTTCAGCGAAAAGCGCCCGGAACGCTGGATCATGCCGTTGCTGGTGCTGTCGGCACGCACCGCCATCACC
Source organism: Cyanobacteria bacterium M_surface_10_m1_298 (assembly GCA_016882485.1). GTDB lineage: Bacteria > Cyanobacteriota > Cyanobacteriia > PCC-6307 > Cyanobiaceae > Vulcanococcus. Next base: position 2,685 of record VGPT01000043.1, on the reverse strand, counting down.
ACAAGCGGCGGCTCGAAGGATCCCTGGGTCACCCAGCTAGCGGTGAAGCCATTGACCTCGTTCCCCTCGGCGACACCACAGATGAACACGCCATGGGGGATCTTGCGAAGCAGTGTTTTCTTCGCGTCTGCGTTCAAGGCCATGACGGTGCCGTTGCTGCCCAAACTCTAGGAACAGCAGGCGCTGCGCGGATTGCAGGAACCAGAGGATTCTTAGGATCGTTCGATGCAGGCCCTTTATCCCGGCAGCTTTGATCCCCTCACGCTCGGCCACCTCGATGTGATTGAGCGGGGCTCCGCCCTGTTCGATCAGCTGGTGGTGGCGGTGCTGCGCAACCCCAGCAAGAACCCCTGCTTCAGCGTGGAGCAGCGGCTGGAGCAAATCGAAGCCTCGACCCGGCATCTGCCGAACGTGCGGGTGGCCGCCTTCGACGGACTGACCGTCGACTTCGCGCGGCACTGCGGAGCTGGGGTCATCCTGCGGGGACTGCGGGCGCTGAGCGACTTCGAATACGAACTTCAGATCGCTCACACCAACAAGAGCCTGGCGCCTCAGTTGGAGACCCTGTTCCTTGCAACCGCCACTGCCCACAGCTTTCTCAGCAGTTCGGTGGTCAAGGAGGTGGCCCGGTTTGGCGGATCCGTTGGTCACATGGTGCCCACAGGAGTGGCAGAAGACCTGGCCAGGCTCTTTAATCAGTAATCCTTCCTTGCACACCGCTGATGTCTGAGGCGCAGCTCACCTCCGTGCTCGATCAGCTCGATCAACTGGAGGAGATCGTTCTCGACGGCACGCGGGTGCCTTTCAGCGGTGGTCGCCTGGTCAACGAGCAGGACGCCATCGAGCTGATGGATGCGGTGCGGGACGCCCTACCCAGCCAGCTGACCAAGGCCGATGAGCTGGTGGCCAAGAAGGAGGAGTTCATCTCCCAGGCCAGGCAAAAAGCTGAGGAGATCGTCAGCCAGGCCAAACAGCAACGCGAGCAGCTGATCAACAGCCAGTCGATCCGGGCGGAAGCGGAGCGGCAGGTGGCGGAACTGCGTGAGCAGGCCCGTCAGCAGTGCGAACAGATGTTGGGGCAAGCCCGACAGCAGGTCGCCAAGACCGACCAGGAACACCAGGCGCGCCTGGCCCAGTTAGAGCAGCAATTCAGCCAGCGCCGTCAACAGCTCGAGCAGGAGGCGCTGCAGCGCCGTCAGCAGCTCGACCAGGAAGCCCTCGAGATGAAGCGCCAGTTGGCCGATCAACACGACCAGGCCCGCAAGCAAAGCCTTTCAGAGCTTGAGAAGGTGCGGGTCGAGGCCGTGCGTCTGCAACAGAGCAGCCAGGCGGAGGCCGAGCGGGTGCAAGCCGATGCCCTGCAGTTCCGCCAGCAAACCCAGCAGCAATGCGAAGCCTTGATCGGCCGAAGCCGGCAGGAAGCCGCTGCCATTCAGGAAGGTGCCAACCGCTACGCCGAACAGGTGCTGGGTGAGTTGGAAGATCGTCTCCGGGAAATGGGCCAGGTGGTCAATGCCGGACGCCGCGAGCTGGTGCGCCTGCAGGGCGTGAATCCTGCTTCCTTGGTGAGCGCACCCACGACCAGCAGCGATCAGGCCGTGTCGATCAACAGGGCTCGCCGGGCGGCTGATCGGATTCGCCGCGCCGCAGGCCAGCGCTAAGGGATCGGACAGAGGCTTGGGTTCAAGCTCTGGCGCAAAATCGCCCCGATCGTGCTGTTCGGGGCCCCTGCACCGTTGGAAATCATGCTCACGTAGCGCGGACCAGCAGTGGTGTTCAGGACCCCGCTGATGGAGCGCACACCGCTGATGGTCCCGGTTTTTCCATAGAACCGGCCGTCTAGCTCCGTGCCAGCCCAGAGATGCCGAAGGGTGCCCCGCTGGCCAGCAATGGCCATGGAGGCCACGTAGTGGTTGGCCAGGGGATGCTGGGCCATGCGCAAGAGCAGGGCAGTCAGGGCACGGCTGGTGAGACGGTTGCCACGGTCAAGGCCGCTGCCATCGACCACCCGCACGCCTTGCATCGGGATGCCCTGGTTGGAGAGCCATTGCATCGCCCGCAATCGCGCCTGCTGAAGGTCCCAACTGCCGGTGCCCTGGCGCAACAACACCTCGGAGGTGAAGTTGTGGCTTTCTGTGTTGGCAAGGCTCAGCAGGCCATGCATGCCGATGGAGCGCTCCTCGTGGAGCAACACATCCCCTGCTCCATCGCTGCCGGAGACAGGGGGTGATGGCACCAGGGAAATCGATGAACGTCCCCCCTGCCTTTGGATCTCCTGATCCAGGAGGCGCTGCAACCTGATCGGAGGATTGCTCACGGCCATGCCCTGGGCATTGCTGGTGAGGGCCAGGCGCGTGATCGGGGCCCCGTAGGCCTCGGCGCGGTCGGCCCACTCCCAGCCCGAGGGCCACCAGCGTTTTTGGGGTTCTTCTACCAACTGAATGGTCAGAGGCTTCAGGCTGGGGGGCTCGCCGCTGCTGCCTCCTCGCCCGAGGGCAAGCATCGCGAAACGACGCACCTGGGCCACGTTGAAGTCGGGGTCCCCTTCACCGGTGAGTCGGAGTGATCCGTCCGGGCGTCGCCAGAGCCGTGTGGTGAGGGAATAGTCCGGCCCGAGGCGGTCGAGGGCCAGGGCAGTGCTGACCAGCTTCTGGTTCGAAGCCGGGATGCGCGGCACCAGGCCGT